>NZ_CAMCVG010000045.1 GCF_945881795.1 Rhodoferax sp. OV413 | reverse complement strand
AGCAGCATGGCGATCTGGTTTTGTGGAATGGAATTCAACTGTCCAAAGCAATGGGACGAACTGACAGCCACGGCCGATCCTCTGGTTCGCGACTGCCAAGAATGCGGCAAACCGGTTCACTTCGTCGACAGTCAAGGAGAACTGGAAGATGCAGCAGCAAAGGGGAAATGCGTCGCTTTTTACAACCAGCAGAAAGATGATTTGCCGGTCGAAAAGCGTCAAGAACTTCAGCGGACTTGGCGTATCAATTCAAGGGGAGGCCGAATCACACTTGGGCTCCCGCGCAGGCCCATGGATGACAAACTCAAGTCGTTCATTGACAACATGTAGGACACCGCAGGCGTGGAAATTTTGCCATTAGAGACCGTCTATTACCTCCCCGGCGCAGGGGGCCAGTTGGCCACGGGTCTGGGGCAGGCCTTGGGGGCCAGGGGTTTCAATGTCACCGGACGTGAGACGCGTGGCGAGTTTCGATCGCTGGGTTTCGAAGACCAACTGCAGGTCATCCGGGAAGATTTGCAGAAACATTTCTGGCATGACCAAGCGAGAGTGATTTGTAATTCATATGGCTCGTACCTGTTCCTGCATGCGCAGTCCCTGATGCCACCATTTCCCGGGCGGGTGCTGATGCTCTCACCCATCGTGGGCGAGTTCACGAGCGATGAAACGCGGACCACATTTTCGCCTCCGCGCCCGACGCGGCTCAAAGAATTAGCCGAGGCTGGACAGTTCCCGACACCTGCCAAGTCTCAGATTCATGTTGGCTCAGAGGACTGGCAAAGCATTCCTGCCAACGTAAAAGCCTTTGGCGCACTGACGGGCATTCCCGTTACTGTGGTGCCCGATGGTGGGCACAATCTGCCCAAGGCCTATGTGGGTGAATTGCTGGATCAGTGGCTAAAAAGCTGAGCTGCGCCCCAATCGCTTTTTCTTTTAACTGCCCCTCCAAGTGGCCTGGCGAACTCGAAAAATCGACACACGCATAAGTCCTTGTCACACAAGGCGATGTGCGTGTGCCACTGCGTAAGAGTTGGTGTTTTTTCTAAGAGAACAGAGGGCAGAAAAGGGTCGAACTGGCCAGCGTAGACACCGTGTCGACGACCCCCTGGCACACGCAGAATGCGCCTGATGCCCGCGTGTACTGGGGAAAGCCCAAATGAAAACGCCCAACTGAGAGCAGTCGGGCGTTTGTATATGGTGGCCTGGGGCGGAATCGAACCACCGACACAAGGATTTTCAATCCTCTGCTCTACCGACTGAGCTACCGGGCCTGAGCCAGCGAGTATAGCATCGATTTCAAGGGGTGCTTCGCTTGCCCCGCACCAAGTCGACGCGCAACTGTTTGAGCTTGCGGTAGAGGTGGGTGCGCTCCAGACCGGTTTTTTCGGCAACACGAGTCATCGAGCCGTTTTCTTTGGCTAGGTGGTATTCGAAATAGGCTTTTTCGAATTCGTCGCGGGCTTCGCGCAAGGGCTTGTCCAGACCGAAGTGCTGCTGGGCTTGAGGGCCGGCATCTTCGGGCTCAAAGTCCGCCGAGGCATAGGGGCTGGAG
The DNA here is from genome assembly GCF_945881795.1 of Rhodoferax sp. OV413. Taxonomy (GTDB): domain Bacteria; phylum Pseudomonadota; class Gammaproteobacteria; order Burkholderiales; family Burkholderiaceae_C; genus Allorhodoferax. The sequence goes on along the minus strand of NZ_CAMCVG010000045.1, from coordinate 17,161 downwards.
GCCTCTAGCGGCAAGGCAGGGACCGGAGGCGTCGGCACCGGCGGTTTTGGCGGCGCGCCTTTGGCAAGTCCCTGTTCAACAGCTTTCAATAGCTTTTGTAGCGTGACTGGCTTCTCAAGGAAAGCCAGCGCACCAATCTTGGTGGCCTCGACCGCGGTATCAATGGTGGCGTGCCCGCTCATCATGATCACTGGCATGGTCAGAGCGCCGGTAGAGGACCACTCTTTAAGCAGCGTTACGCCATCGGTGTCAGGCATCCAGATGTCTAGCAAGACCAGATCGGGACGATCTCGCAGGCGGGCAGCACGGGCTTGTGCGGCGTTTTCCGCTAGCTCTACGGTGTGCCCTTCGTCGTTGAGGATTTCGGACAGCAACTCACGGATTCCGTGCTCATCGTCCACCACCAGAATATTCGCCATATGACTCGCGCCGTCCCTTGTATTTGCCGCTCAGACCCTACGCAGAAGCGCCCGGTGCTGCAGCCAATGATAACGACACTTGTGCCCCAATCACGACACCATCCTTGACGCGATTCCCGAGATCAATGCGGGAGCCGTGTTCGTCGGAAATCTTCTTCACCACCGCGAGCCCGAGACCGGTGCCCCGCGCCTTGGTAGTGACGTAGGGCTCGAACGCACGCTTCAAGATGTTGTCGGGAAAGCCATCGCCTTGGTCCAGAACCGAAAAGCGCACGCGCTTGCTGGCGGCTTGCCATTGGGTGCGCAGGGTGACCGACCGCGGAGTTTCCCTGGGCTCAGTGGCGGACAGACAGGCGTCCTGTGCATTTTGCAAAAGGTTATGAATGACTTGCCGCAACTGCTCGGCATCGCCCAGGACCTCAGGGCATGGCTCCTCAAGTTCCAGCAAAACAGGAACGCTGCTTGTCTCGGTTTCATAGAGTTGCATCACATCACGAACCAGCGCATTCAACTGCAGCGGCTTGAGTTCAGCAGCGGGTAGGCGCGCGTAGTCACGGAATTCGTTCACCAGCCGCTTCATCGCGTCGACCTGTTCCACGATCGTTTTGACGGACTTGGTCAACATGGCCTGCTCGGCCAGCTCAAGCTTGCCATCCAGCTTCATCTGAAGCCGTTCAGCGGAAAGTTGGATGGGCGTGAGGGGGTTCTTGATTTCATGCGCTAGGCGCCGGGCCACCTCGCCCCATGCCTGCGCCCTCTGCGCGGACACAATTTCAGATATGTCGTCAAAGACTAACAAGCGCAAATCAGAGGGCAGCCGCGCGCCGCGCGCCACCAGGGTCAAGGGATGATCGAAAGGTCCTTGCGCGGTGAGCTCCCCCAGCTTGAGCTCAAACGAGCGCTGCCAATGGTCGGGCGCCCCATCGCTTGTTTCTGCGCTCAGCTGTTCAAATTGGCTCTGCACGGCCTGGGCAAAGTCGTCGAGGCCTTGAATATCCCCAACCTGGCGGCCGACTGCCCCATCCATAGCCCGCCCCAAAATCCTTGAAGCGCCGGGGTTTGCGCTCTGAATCTTGCCTCTCGCGTCGAGCACCAACACGCCGGAGGTCAAGTTGTCGAGAATCGTCTGCAAGTACGACCGCGCGGCGCTGACCTCCGACATGCTTTGGTCCACCGCATGGCGCGCATCGGCCAGTTGACGCGTCATGGAGGCGAATGCACGGGTCAGCCCTCCCAGTTCGTCTTTGCCTTGCAATGTGAGCTTGGGGCGCAAGTCACCCGCCGCGACCTGGCTCACGCCCTCTGTCAGCAAGAGGAGTGGCCTGGCAATTTGATTGCCCAACACGACCGCCAACAGCACAGCGCCAAAGACCGCCAGAAAAAGACTAAGGGTCAGCGTGCCGATATACATGCGCTTGAGACCCTGGCGACCCAAGGCCCGCTCTTGGTACTCACGGTTAGCGGCCTCGACCGCGAGTGCATTGCTCACCAGGCTGCTGGGCAAAACTCGTGATACCAGCATATAGCGGGGTTCTGCGCTCAAATCGAGCCTCGAGCTGGAAATGGGGACCAGCGCCTTGATGCGCGGGCTTGACGGCGTGCCGGCAAGTGCCTCCTCGAGTCCCTCCACCCATGCCAGGGACCGCTCTTGCCGAGCGGTTCGGAACTGGCTGGTAGTAGGCCGCTCCGGACTGAGTTGATATTTGGATTGCCCCACACTCGCAATCAAGCGCCCGGTACCGCTCCAAATGGTGATGTCGGAGGCACCCACCTGATCGAGCGCGCGCTCGGCCGCAAGTCCGAGCGCCGCGTCAGAGCTCTCTGCCAAACCACCGGCTGCAGCCCTTGCCTTGACCGCCAAGTCAACGGTCAGTGTGTCCAGCGTCACCCGCCCTAAGCTCAACCCGGCCTCCAGTGCCCCTTCCACCTTCACATCAAACCAGGTCTCAATGGAGCGAGAGACAAATTGATAGGAGACTCCATAGATCAAAACTCCCGGAAGCACCCCCACCAGCGCAAAGATCGTGGCGAGCTTGAGCAGCAGCCGGCTCCCGAAGCGCCCTTGGCGGAGCCGCACAACAAGCCGGTAGGCCACCCAAATGATGGCGGCAAACAAGAGGGCTGCTACTACTAAATTGATAGCAAACAGCGCACTGTAATTGCTCTCGTAGAGTTCTTTATTGTTTGTTGCCTGGGTCAACAGATACAAAAGCGCCAAGCCGATGAGCACCATGATGGCAGCACCCACTGTTATGGCGCGCCGCATGGTGCGTGTGGAGTGGGCTATCGCGGAAGTAGCGTCGACGCTCTCTGGGTTCGAGGCGCTCATTTCATGGTTTCCGGCAGGAGCATCGTGCTGCGAGACAGGCTGATATCCCAATCAGGCTGCCCCGATACCCCTATTTGAAAAGGCCTCGGCAGTTGACTGAGATCGAGCTGGAACCTGAAATCGAGACGGTAGCGACCGGCTGTATCGAGCTCGCCGGGGCCTGCGATACGCCATTTGGCAATGCGCTTGATCGAGTCGATAGCGCCTGCCAAATTGTCAAAGGACTGGCTGAGTCCGAGCCCCTGACCGGCATTGGAGGCGCCACCACCGCCCGCACTGATCCGCCAGCGCCGGGTGAGCGGCTGGAAGGCAAGCTTGTAATGCCGCGCGGCGGATACGACCGATTTGTCATACCAGTACCAGCGCTCCCTGAACACGCTGACTTCAGCTTTGAAGTAGATAGGCACACCCTTCAAAAGCGCATCCTCTACGGCTGGTGACAGCTCAAACTGCAGCTGCGTGGTGAGCGAGAGCTCTTCGCTGCTGCGTTCAATATCAAATGGGGCGGCCTCCACTGGCGTTTGCGCCCTGGCAGACGCGCTCACCCACATCAGCAGGCCGAGCCAAAGAGCAACCATCAGTCGCTCAAGGTGAAGTTTTTTCAAACAAGGCATAGAAGAAGCCGTCATGATCGCCAAACCCATTGTCAGCCACGATGGGGGCGGGCGGCGCAGTTTGAGGCAGCAAATGGCCAGGCGAAGGCAACAGCCTGGCGTCTTTGTTGTTCGCAAGAAACGCTTGGACCTGCTCCGCCCCTTCCACGCGGAAGATTGAACACGTACAGAACAACAAGCGCCCCCCGGGTTGAAGTAGCGGCCACAGGGCCCGCAGAAGTTCGCGCTGCTCAGCGGCAAGTTGATCAAGGTCTGTTTCCCGCCGCAACCATCGAATATCAGGGTGTCGACGAACGATACCGGACGCGGTACAGGGCGCATCCAGAAGAATGCGATCGAAAGCCTTTCCATCCCACCATGCGGGGGTATCGGCCGCGTCCGCACACACGACCTGCGCCTCCAGGCCCAACCGTTGAAGGGTTTGCCCAATTTTCTGGGCGCGCTGCGCGTCAATCTCCAGGGCCGTCACCCGAGCATCACCAAGCTCCAGCAGATGCGCTGTTTTTCCACCGGGCGCAGCGCACGCGTCGAGCACGCGTGCGTCCGGTCCGAGCGCGGAGCCCGCCAGAAGTAGTGTTGCTGCGAGCTGTGCGGCACCGTCCTGGACCGATACCCACCCGTGGGCGAAGCCCGGCAAGCCAAGCACAGGCACCGCTTGGGCTAACTCGATTCGCGCGCCTGCTTGAGCCGACACTTCGATACCAGCTTCCTGCAAATGCCGCAGATAGTTTTCGCAACTGATTTGGCGCTGGTTCACGCGCAAGGTCATTGGCGGGTGCAGGTTGGCTGCAGCCAACAGCGTTTGCCAACTCGAGGGGTGATCGCGCTGCAAACGTTTGATCCACCATAAAGGGTGGTTCCATTGCGCCTCCAGCGAGGTACTGGTGTGTGCCAGCAATGCCTCCCGTTCACGGATGAACCGCCGCAAGCACGCGTTGATGAAGTTGGCTTGCGCCTTCATGGCAGCAGTCCTCTTGGCCGCTTCGACAGTTTGATTGACCATCGTGAACTCGTCGTAGGGGGCAATCGATGGGTCCCACATCAGTGCCAGGGCCAGGCAAAGCATTGCGTCCGCTTGCGCCGGCGGGGCACGCTTGGCGAGTGCGCCCCTCAGTGCTCGTGCGCGGCCCCATTGGCGCCAGCCATGGAAGGCCAGGGCCTGAACGCCCGCTCGCAACTCCGGGGCAACCGTTTCCATGACAGTGCTGCCGGATTTTCCCGCCTCTACGGCAAGCAAGACATCCACCGTTACCTGCAGCTGGCGCCACAGCGGGGGTGATTTTTCTGATTCGGTCATCGGGATGTTGGTAACGGAAGGTGCCATGAAAAATGCCCCAAGTTGCAGACAACTTGGGGCACACGAGGACTTCGACCTACGGCTTATTCAGCGGCGGCGTCCTGTCCGGCAGACACAACTTCCACGGACTCGGTGACCCCGGCGAGCTCTGCAGCCTCGGCTTCGGCGATGGCGCGGCGCTCGGCGTCGTCCATCGACTCGCGGACCTTGCGCGCTTCGTGATAAGCCAAACCGGTGCCGGCAGGAATCAGGCGTCCGACAATCACGTTTTCCTTCAGGCCACGCAATTCGTCCCGCTTGCCCATGATGGCCGCCTCGGTCAATACACGCGTTGTTTCCTGGAAGGACGCAGCCGAGATGAAGCTGTCCGTGGACAAGGACGCCTTGGTAATGCCCAACAGCAAGTTGGTGAAAGTGGCAGGAATTTTTCCGTCTGCACGCAAGGCGTCGTTGGTATTGAGCATTTCGGAACGCTCTACCTGTTCGCCGTTGATGTAGCCGGAGTCGCCCGCGTTCTCCACGATCACACGGCGCAGCATCTGACGCACGATCACTTCGATGTGCTTATCGTTGATCTTCACGCCCTGCAAACGGTACACGTCCTGAACTTCATCCACGATGTAGCGCGCCAGTTCTTCGGAACCCAGCAAACGCAAGATATCTTGGGGGTCGGCCGGGCCATCCACCACGGATTCGCCCTTGTTCACCACCTGGCCTTCGTGCACCAGGATGTTCTTTTCCTTGGGCACCAGCTCTTCCCAAACTTTTCCTTCGGGGTCGGTGATTTGCAAGCGAACCTTGCCTTTGGTTTCTTTACCAAAGGACACCGTGCCGGTAACTTCGGCGAGCACACCCTTGTCCTTGGGCGAACGGGCTTCAAACAACTCCGCAACCCGTGGCAGACCACCCGTAATGTCGCGGGTTTTTTGACCTTCGATAGGGATACGGGCCAGAACTTCGCCGGGACCCACGTCCTGGCCGTCACGCACTTGAACCAAGGCTCCCACCGGGAAGCCAATGGTCACCGAGTGGTCGGTGCCGGGGATCTTGACTTCGTTGCCAGCGGCATCAATCAGCTTCACTTGCGGGCGAACCACCTTGGCAGAGCCGCGACGCTTGGGGTCGATAACCACCAGGGTCGACAAGCCGGTCACCTCATCCACTTGTTTGGCAACCGTCAGGCCCTCTTCCACATTCTCGAAGTGGGCCTTGCCCGCGAACTCGGTAATGATGGGGCGGGTCAGTGGATCCCAGTTGGCCAAAATGGCACCGGCTTTAACAGTCTGGTCGGCCTTCACGGTCAGAACTGCGCCATAAGGGACCTTATGGCGCTCGCGTTCGCGGCCGTGCTCGTCATGGATGACGATCTCTCCGGAGCGCGCAATGACCACCAGTTCACCCTTCCTATTGGTCACATAACGCATGGTGGGGTTGAAGCCGATGTTGCCGTTGGACTTTGCCTCGACGCTGGAAGCGATGGCCGCGCGGGATGCCGCACCACCAATGTGGAAGGTACGCATGGTGAGCTGGGTACCGGGCTCACCAATGGACTGGGCTGCTATCACGCCCACGGCCTCACCACCGTTGATCAAGCCTCCACGGCCCAAGTCGCGGCCGTAGCACTTGGCGCAAATGCCAAAGCGGGTCTCGCAAGTCAGTGCGGTGCGGACCTTGACTTCATCGACACCGGCAGCTTCCAGCATTTCGATTTCGTCTTCTTCCAACATGGCGCCTGCCTGCAACAAAACGGCGCGGGTTTCAGGGTGCAGCACATCATCCGCAGCGGTGCGGCCGAGAATACGGTCGCGCAGTGATTCGATAACTTCGCCGCCTTCCACAATAGCGCGCATCAGCGAGCCATCGTGGGTGCCGCAATCCTGTTCGGTCACCACCAAGTCCTGGGTCACATCCACGAGGCGGCGTGTCAAATATCCGGAGTTCGCTGTTTTCAAGGCAGTGTCAGCCAGACCCTTACGCGCTCCGTGGGTGGAGATGAAGTACTCCAACACGTTCAGACCTTCGCGGAAGTTGGCGGTAATGGGGGTTTCGATGATGGAGCCATCTGGCTTAGCCATCAAACCACGCATACCAGCCACCTGCCGAATCTGCGCCGCCGAGCCGCGGGCACCCGAATCCGCCATCATGTAGATGGAGTTGAAGGATTCCTGCTGGACTTGGTTCCCATGGCGGTCGGTGACCATTTCCTTGGACAACTTGGCCATCATCACTTTGGACACTTCGTCGCCCGACTTGCCCCAAATATCGACGACCTTGTTGTAACGCTCGCCGGATGTCACCAGACCGGAAACATATTGCTGCTCTATCTCTTTGACTTCCTTTTGGGCGCGACCAATGATGTCGTGCTTTTCCTGCGGCACCAGCATGTCGTCGATGCAGATGGAGATACCCGCCTTGGTCGCCAAGCGGAAGCCACTTTGCAGCAGCTTGTCAGCGAACACTACGGTTTCCTTCAGGCCGCACTTGCGGAAGGACACGTTGATGAGCTTTGAAATCTCTTTTTTCTTCAGCGCCTTGTTGATGTTCGCGAAAGGCAGGCCTTTGGGTAAGATTTCGGACAGCAAGGCGCGGCCGGCGGTGGTTTCCCACAGCTTGGTTTCGGACACGAATTCGCCGGTTTCTTTGCTCTTTGTCCATTCGGTCAAACGCACGTTGATACGCGCATTCAACTCCACCTCGCCCGCGTCGAAGGCGCGTTGCACTTCACCTGTGTCAGCAAACACCAGGCCCTCGCCCTTGCCGTTGATTCGGTCGCGGGTGGTGTAGTACAAGCCCAGCACTACGTCCTGAGAGGGCACGATCGACGGTTCGCCGTTGGCAGGGAACAGCACGTTGTTAGAGGCCAGCATCAAGGTGCGGGCTTCCATTTGCGCCTCAACCGACAGAGGTACGTGGACCGCCATCTGGTCACCGTCGAAGTCGGCGTTGAAGGCCGCGCAAACGAGGGGGTGCAACTGGATGGCCTTGCCTTCAATCAGAATAGGCTCAAAGGCCTGGATGCCCAAACGGTGCAGCGTTGGCGCACGGTTCAGCATCACGGGATGCTCTTTAATAACCTCCTCCAGAATGTCCCACACCACGGGGGTGCCAGATTCGACTTCCTTCTTGGCTGCCTTGATGGTGGTGGCAACGCCCATTGCTTCGAGGCGCGCAAAGATGAACGGCTTAAACAATTCCAGCGCCATCAGCTTGGGCAAACCGCACTGGTGCAACTTGAGTGTGGGGCCGACGGTAATTACGGAGCGGCCCGAGTAATCCACGCGCTTACCCAGCAAGTTTTGGCGGAAACGACCGCTCTTGCCCTTGATCATGTCGGCCAGGGATTTGAGGGCTCGCTTGTTGGCGCCGGTCATGGCCTTACCACGGCGGCCGTTGTCCAGCAAACTATCTACTGCTTCTTGCAACATGCGCTTTTCGTTGCGCGCAATGATTTCTGGTGCCTTGAGTTCGAGCAAGCGGCGCAGTCGGCTGTTGCGGTTGATCACCCGGCGATACAGGTCATTCAGATCGGAGGTCGCAAAGCGTCCGCCGTCCAGAGGCACTAAGGGACGCAGGTCCGGTGGCAACACGGGCAGCACGTCCAGCACCATCCATTGGGGCTTGATGCCGGATTTCTTGAAGGCTTCAAGCACCTTCAGGCGCTTGGCGTTCTTCTTGATCTTCAGCTCAGAGCCGGTGAGGTCGTTACGCAGCTTCTCAATGGAGCCGTCGATGTCGATGCTCTCGAGCAGATCCTTGATACCTTCAGCACCCATCTTGGCGGTGAACTCGTCGCCGTACTCCTGGAACTTGGCATCGAAATCGTCCTCGGACATGATGCTGTACTTTTTGAGCGGGGTCATACCGGGATCGGTGACAACGTAGGCTTCAAAGTACAGCACACGCTCGATGTCGCGTAGTGTCATGTCCAGTACCAGGCCCAAGCGGCTTGGCAAGGATTTTAAGAACCAGATGTGCGCGCAGGGGGCGGCCAGATCGATGTGACCCATTCGCTCGCGACGGACCTTGGTCTGGGTCACTTCCACGCCGCACTTTTCGCAGATCACGCCGCGATGCTTGAGGCGCTTGTATTTGCCGCACAAGCACTCGTAGTCCTTGATAGGCCCGAAGATCTTGGCGCAAAACAGACCGTCGCGCTCGGGCTTGAAGGTGCGGTAATTGATAGTTTCAGGTTTCTTGACTTCGCCGAAAGACCAGGAGCGGATTTTTTCCGGTGACGCCATGCCGATTTTTATGGCATCGAAATGCTCGTCGGGCGTGAACTGCTTGAACAGGTCGAGTAATGATTTCATGTGACTCTTTCCCTTGTCTTTAAGAACGATCCAATTCAATGTCGATGCCCAAGGAACGGATTTCCTTGACCAACACATTGAACGACTCCGGCATGCCGGCTTCAATTGAGTGTTCGCCCTTGACGATGTTTTCGTACACCTTGGTACGACCTTGCACGTCGTCGGACTTGACTGTCAACATTTCCTGCAGCACGTATGAGGCGCCATAAGCCTCCAACGCCCACACTTCCATTTCGCCAAAACGCTGTCCGCCGAACTGGGCCTTGCCGCCCAAAGGCTGCTGGGTCACAAGGCTGTAGGGGCCTGTGGAGCGCGCATGCATCTTGTCGTCCACCAAGTGGTGGAGCTTCAGGTAGTGCATATAGCCCACGGTGGTGGTGCGCTCGAAGGGGTCCCCGCTACGTCCGTCGTAAAGCTGAGCTTGGGTACGGGTCACGGTCAGGCCCTTGGCCTTGGCAACTTCGTCCGGATAGGCGAGTTGCAACATGTCGCCGATCTCTTTTTCGGTCGCGCCGTCAAACACAGGGGAGGCGAAGGGAACACCACTGGTGAGTTCCTTGGCCATCTCATAGATTTCTGAGTCCGACAGATCCGACAGGACTTCTTTGCGCCCGGTGCTGTTGTACACCTGCTCCAGGAACCCGCGGATTTCGTTGGAAGCGGCTTCGCGCTGCAGCATATCGCCGATGCGCTGACCAAGGCCCTTTCCGGCCCAACCCAGGTGGACCTCTAGCACCTGCCCGATGTTCATGCGGGAGGGAACGCCCAAAGGGTTCAACACAATGTCAACGGGTGTGCCGTCTGCCAGGTAGGGCATGTCTTCGACCGGAGTGATCTTCGACACCACCCCCTTGTTGCCGTGGCGTCCTGCCATCTTGTCGCCAGGTTGCAGACGACGCTTGACCGCGATGTAGACCTTGACCATCTTGAGCACACCTGCAGGCAACTCGTCGCCTTGGGTGAGCTTTTTGCGCTTTTCTTCAAAGGCAAGGTCAAAGCTGTGGCGGGTCTGCTCGAGAGAGTTTTTAATGCTTTCGAGCTGGCTTGCGACTTCCTCGTCTGCAGGGCGAATGTCGAACCAGTGGAAACGGTCCACGGAAGCCAGGTACTCCTTGTCCAGCGTGGTTCCCTTGGCGAGCTTTTGGGGGCCGCCATTGGCTACTTTGCCAGCCAGCAATTTCTCAATCCGGGCAAAGGCGTCGCCTTCAACAATGCGCAGCTGATCGTTCAAATCCAAACGGAAGCGTTTGAGTTCATCATCAATGATTTGCTGTGCGCGGCGATCGCGCTGGATGCCTTCACGCGTAAACACTTGCACGTCAATCACCGTGCCGGAGCTGCCTTGGTCGACGCGCAAGGAGGTGTCCTTCACGTCGCTGGCCTTCTCACCGAAGATGGCTCGCAAGAGCTTTTCTTCGGGGGTCAAGGTTGTTTCACCTTTAGGCGTTACCTTGCCCACCAACGTGTCGCCGGGGAGAACTTCGGCACCCACATAAATGATGCCGGACTCGTCCAGACGGTTGAGTTGCTGCTCACTCAAGTTCGGGATATCGCGGGTGATTTCTTCCGCGCCCAGCTTGGTGTCACGCGCCATCACTACCAACTCCTCGATGTGAATCGAGGTGTAGCGGTCCTCAGCTACGACACGCTCACTGATCAAGATCGAGTCTTCAAAGTTGTAGCCGTTCCAGGGCATGAAAGCGACCAACATATTCTGACCGATGGCGATTTCGCCAAGGTCAGTGGATGCGCCGTCGGCAATGACATCACCTTTAGAAAGCTTGTCGCCCTTCTTCACGATGGGACGCTGGTGAATGTTGGTATTTTGGTTAGAGCGCTGGTATTTAATCAGGTTGTAAATGTCCACACCGACTTCGCCGGCTTGGGCTTCGTCGTCATTCACGCGGATCACCACGCGAGTGGCATCCACATAATCGACCACACCGCCGCGGCTTGCTGTGACGACGGTGCCGGAATCTACTGCCGCTACCCGTTCAATGCCGGTACCGACCATCGGCTTTTCGGGGCGCAACACAGGAACCGCTTGACGGGACATGTTGGCGCCCATCAATGCTCGGTTCGCATCGTCGTGCTCCAGGAAGGGAACGAGCGATGCCGCCACCGAGACAATCTGCGCGGGGGACACGTCCATGTACTGGACGCGTTCTGCGCTTACCAGGATAGATTCGCCTTTTTCGCGGGCGGAAACCAGGTCGCCGGTCAGAGTGCCTTCTTTGTCGAGAGTCGCATTGGCTTGGGCGATAACGTACTTACCTTCCTCGATAGCGGAGAGGTAGTCAATGTCATTGGTGACCTTGCTGCCCACTACGCGGCGGTAGGGCGTCTCAATAAATCCATACTCATTGAGCCGCGCATACAGCGCCAACGAGTTGATCAAACCGATGTTTGGGCCTTCAGGTGTTTCGATTGGGCATACACGTCCGTAGTGAGTGACGTGCACGTCGCGCACCTCGAAACCGGCACGCTCACGGGTCAAACCGCCGGGACCAAGTGCCGACACTCGGCGCTTGTGTGTGATTTCGGCCAGTGGGTTGGTCTGGTCCATGAACTGCGACAACTGCGAAGCGCCGAAGAACTCTTTTAGAGCAGCAGAAATCGGCTTGCTGTTGATGAGGTCGTGCGGCATCAGCGGCTCCTGCTCGGCCTGACCAAGACGCTCTTTCACCGCCTTTTCGATACGTGCGAGGCCGGTACGGTATTGGTTTTCCGCCAACTCACCGACACAGCGCACGCGCCGGTTGCCCAAGTGGTCAATATCGTCAACATCACCACGGCCATTGCGAAGGTCCACCAGAATCTTGACCACCGCCAAGATATCTTCATTGGTTAGCACCATGGGGCCGGTGGATTCGGCGCGGCCCATCTTGGCGTTGAACTTCATCCGGCCAACACGCGACAAGTCGTAAGTATCGGGGTTGTAAAACAGGCGCTGGAACAGGGCCTGCACGGCGTCTTCCGTGGGAGGCTCCCCGGGACGCATCATGCGATAGATGGCGACGCGGGCCGCAAACTCATCAACCGTTTCGTCGGTGCGCAGGGTTTGCGAGATATAGGCGCCTTGATCCAACTCGTTTGTGTAGATGCACGCCAGCTCTTGAATGCCTGCGCCGCGCAGCTTCTTGAGCAGTGCTTCAGTCAGCTCTTCGTTAGCCTTGGCCACGATTTCACCGGTGTCTTCGTCCACCACATTACGGGCCACAACGCGGCCTATCAAGAAGTCCTCGGGGACGCTGATGTGGGTCGTGCCGGACTGCTCCAGTTCGCGGGTGTGACGCGCGGTAACGCGCTTGTCTTTAGCAACGATGACCTTCCCGGTCTTGTCGGTGAGGTCAAATCGGGCAACTTCGCCACGCAGGCGTTCAGCGACAAACTCCATCTGTGCTCCGCTGTCCATCACTCGGAAGTTGTCGTTCACGAAAAAGTTCGCAAGGATGGACTCATTGTTCAAGCCGATGGCCTTGAGCAATATAGTGACCGGCATCTTGCGGCGACGGTCCACGCGGAAGTACAGCAGGTCTTTCGGGTCGAATTCGAAATCGAGCCAGGAACCCCGGTAGGGAATGATGCGGGCGGAGAATAGCAGTTTGCCGGAGCTGTGGGTCTTGCCCTTATCGTGTTCAAAAAACACGCCGGGTGAGCGGTGCAGCTGGGAGACAATCACACGCTCTGTGCCGTTGATGATGAACGAACCCTTGCCAGTCATCAGAGGCACTTCGCCCATGTAGACTTCTTGTTCTTTGACCTCTTTGACCACCTTGTTCTGGCCAGTCGATGATTCCCGGTCATAGATGATCAGCTGCACTTTGGCGCGCACGGCGGACGCATAGGTCAGGCCGCGGGTCTGGCATTCACGAACGTCGAACGCGGGCTTGGCCAGGTTGTACTCAAGGTACTTCATTTCCACAAAACCGTTGTGCGAAACGATAGGGAACGCAGCCTCGAAAGCTGCTTGCAGGCCCTCGTTGGTTCGCTTTTTGGGCGCGGCATCTGCTTGCAGGAATGCGGTGTACGCATCCTTCTGCATCTGAAGCAGGTACGGGATTTCGAGCACACTATCGCGACTACCGAAGTTTTTGCGAATTCGCTTGCGTTCTGTATATGTGTAAGCCATTAGATCTCCGGACAAAGGCTGAGGAATCCTGGGGGTCCTAGGCGACTGTGGCGTCGGGCACAAGGCCCAACAGGCTTGGTGATTGGCCACTACCAATCATTGGCGGACGGTCGCGCATTGCACGCAACCCGAACCAAGGCATCTTCTGCAGTCGGATCAGAAGACACTGGGAAACGATTCAAGCAATCGCTTTCCAGTGCACGCTCATCGGGGCCGCCAACAAGCGCCAAAGGCTGGAGGCCCTTTTGGAACCTCCAGCCCCTGCAAAGCAAAGAATTACTTGAGCTCGACCTTGGCGCCGGCTTCTTCCAGCTTCTTCTTAGCGGCGTCAGCATCCGCCTTGGAGACGGCTTCTTTGACGTTCTTAGGGGCGCCGTCCACCAAGTCCTTGGCTTCTTTCAAGCCCAGACCGGTGATTTCGCGCACAGCCTTAATCACAGAAACCTTGTTGGCGCCAACTTCCATCAGCACGACGTTGAATTCTGTTTTCTCTTCGGCAGCTGCAGCAGCACCACCACCGCCACCAGCGGCTGGAGCGGCCATAGCGGCGGCGCTCACACCAAACTTCTCTTCGATGGCTTTCACCAGGTCGTTGAGTTCCATGACCGTCATGCTGTCCAGCGCGGTCAAAAATGCGTCTTTATCGAATGCCATTTTGATTTCCTAACAATATTGGTTACTACGGACAAGCTGCGCTTACGCTGCAACCGCCTCTGCGGGAGCAGCTTCTGCTGCGCCTGCGCCACGCTGTTCCGCCAATGCCGACAGCACGCGAGCTGTGCGGGAAATGGGGGACTGCATTAAGCCCAGCAATTGCGCCAACAACACTTCCTTCGAAGGGATGCTTGCCAATTGCTTCACGCCGTTCACGTCCAGAGCCTTTCCGCCGTACGCACCAGCGCGAATCACCAACTTGTCATTGGTCTTCGCGAACTCGGCCACCACTTTGGCGGCGGCCACTGCGTCTTCAGAAAAGCCATAGATCAGGGGACCGGTCATCTGGTCGGACACGACGTCAAATGCACTGCCTGCAACAGCCCGGCGGGCCAAAGTGTTTTTCAACACACTCAGGCTCACACCAGCGCTGCGCGCGGTGTTGCGCAGTTTGGTCATGTCGGCGACCGTGATGCCGCGGTACTCCGCGATCACGAGCGTTTGAGCTTTAGCGGCGAGGCCGGTCACATCACTGATGACCGCTTCTTTCTCACTGCGATTCAGACTCAAGGTCTACTCCTTTAAATGCACTTTGCAGCTTGCACTGCGCGTGCTCCACATTGCAGCGACCAACTGTTAACAGAACCTTCATTCCATCTGCAGCGGGATCGCCATCTGCGTTGGTTGATGTATTAAGTGCAGCGGACTGCACACCAACGGTCTTGGATGGCCTGACTGCGCAAGAAGGCACTGCCAGCCCACCACATCAAGACACCCCCTGAAGGGCGGCCTGAATTTCTTGACCTTACGCCGCGATGGATTGGATGTCCACTCTGACACCCACACCCATCGTCGACGATACGGCCACTTTGCGAAGATACAAGCCCTTGCTGGAAGCGGGCTTGGCTTTGTTCAATGCATCAACCAATGCCGCCAGGTTGCCTTGCAGTTGAGCAGCTTCAAATGAGCGACGGCCGATGGTGCTGTGCACGATCCCGGCTTTGTCGACGCGGAACTGCACCTGTCCCGCCTTGGCGTTCTTGACAGCAGTAGCCACATCGGGCGTCACCGTGCCAACCTTGGGGTTAGGCATCAGGCCGCGGGGGCCGAGAATTTGACCGAGGGTACCGACGATGCGCATTGCATCGGGAGCAGCGATCACCACATCGAAGGGCATGTCGCCAGCCTTGACCATGGCAGCCAAATCGTCCATGCCGACCACGTCAGCACCGGCCGCTTTTGCTTCCTCAGCCTTGGCACCTTGGGCAAATACGGCAACACGTTTGGTCTTGCCGGTGCCGTTGGGTAGCACTACAGCGCCGCGCACGACCTGATCGGATTTCTTTGCGTCAATGCCGAGTTGTACGGCAACGTCGATCGATTCGTCGAATTTGGCGCTGGCAAATTCTTTCACCAGACCCAAGGCGTCGGCCAACGGGTAAAGCTTGTTGCTATCAATCTTGCCGACTTGGGCTTTTTGTTTCTTGGTCAACTTGGACATTTACACGCCCTCCACATTCACGCCCATGGAACGGGCAGAACCAGCGATGGTACGAACCGCAGCGTCGAGGTCTGCAGCTGTCATATCCTTCATTTTGGTCTTGGCAATTTCCTCGAGCTGAGCACGGGTAATCTTGCCAACCTTGTCGACGTGAGGACGGGAAGAACCCTTGTCCAGCTTTATCGCCTTCTTGATCAAGACAGTCGCAGGAGGCGTCTTAATGATAAAGGTGAAGCTTTTGTCTGCAAACGCGGTGATAACTACCGGCAGTGGCAGACCCGGCTCGACACCCTGGGTCTGGGCGTTAAACGCCTTGCAGAACTCCATGATATTCAAGCCACGTTGACCCAATGCGGGACCAATAGGTGGTGATGGGTTGGCCTTTCCAGCTGGCACTTGCAGCTTGATGAAGCCGACGATTTTTTTCGCCATGATTTCTCCTTGCGGGTCAAACGCTTTGAGTCAGTTACCTGCTCTCAGCTCCCCGGGGGTTAACGACTCCAACTTAAACAACGTGCCGAGTCGGGAAAACACGTTGTGGTGCGGCGCAAGCGCCGCGGGTCTCTAGTCCAGAGCGACGCGAAACTTAGGTTTTCTCTATTTGAGAAAACTCCAGCTCTACCGGCGTGGATCGGCCAAAAATTGTGACCGACACACGCACCTTGCTCTTTTCATAATTGACGTCTTCCACCGATCCGTTGAAGTCGGTGAAAGGGCCTTCCTTAACACGCACAAACTCACCCACCACAAATTCAATCTTATGGCGCGGTTTTTCTGTGCCCTCTTGCATTTGGTTGACGATCTTCATGACCTCGGCTTCAGATATCGGCGCTGGGCGATTTTTGGCTCCACCCACAAAACCCGTTACCTTGTTGGTGTGCTTCACCAAATGCCAAGTGTCGTCGTCCATAATCATTTCTACGAGGACGTAACCGGGGAAGAACTTCCGCTCGGTCGTCTTCTTCTGGCCGTTCTTGACTTCAACGACCTCTTCCATCGGCACCAGAATACGGCCGAACTTGCCCTGCATGCCGGAGCGGACGATGCGCTCTTGGATGTTGCGCTCGACTGCCTTTTCCATACCGGAATAGGCGTGCACTACATACCAACGCAGATCCGGATTGACCGCAGCGGCAGACGCAGTAACTTCCACAACGGGAATGGGCGCATCGTCAGTCATCATTTTTTCCATCCCAGGATCAAGTCGTAAAACAGCCATTCCAGCGTCTTATCGGTCAGCCACAAAAACAACGCCATGATCAACACGAAACCAAAGACATACGCAGTGATCTGTATGGCTTCTTTGCGCTCAGGCCACACTACCTTTTTCACTTCGCGCCACGCATCACGACCGAAGGCAATCAGCTGCCGACCCGATTCCGAAGCGAAGAAGGCAATAGCTGCCAAAACCAACCCTGCAACCAGTGCGCCCCATTGCGCAAGCTGCCCGTGTTGGCCAAGCAGATAGAAGGCCGCAAGCGCCGCCAGTAACAAAAGGACAGCAGCCGCAAGCTTTACTTTGTCGGCGGTGGTACTGACTGTTTCGATCTGAGTGGAAGCCATTTTTATTTTCGCGTTCTCTTACATTCGGTTTCAGCGCTCTTAAGACGCTGAAGCCCGCTACGTTGGTAGCGGGCTTTTCAAGTAATCCACCGACTCAATTTTTCGGTGGCAGGGGCAGTAGGAATCGAACCTACAACCTTCGGTTTTGGAGACCGACGCTCTGCCAATTGAGCTATACCCCTACAAACTTCCTTTACGCGATGATTTTGGCAACCACGCCAGCGCCCACGGTACGGCCGCCTTCGCGAATAGCGAAACGCAGGCCTTCTTCCATGGCGATGGGGTTGATCAATTTCACGGTGATGGAGACGTTGTCACCAGGCATCACCATTTCCTTGCCTT
>NZ_CAMCVG010000044.1 GCF_945881795.1 Rhodoferax sp. OV413 | reverse complement strand
GCCAACCGCTATGCGGAGGCGGCGCCCCTGAGCGCAGCAGAAAAAATACGACTTCTTGGCGAACTCGATCCTGTAAAGCGACTGGAGTCGGTGATTCGCCTGGTGGACGAATCTTGATTGCCGATGACGCTTCACTGAGAGCGACGCCTGGGCCCCGGGCGCTAGTAGCCCGCCTTGCTGCCGGCGCGCCTTTGGGCAAACAGGCCCGCGCTCTTGGCGCCCTGCTTCGAAAAACGCTCGCGGCGGGCCACCTTCGGGTCCACTTTCAGCGGACGCAGGAGCTCAAGCCTGTCTCCATCGCGCAAAAGCTGGTCGGCTGCCGCTTTGCGGCCCCACACCGCCAGAGAGAGCGCATCTATATCAATATCTGATAACCCGTTAAGCAAGCCACTCAGACGCACCGCCTGTGCCGCGGTGCAGGCCTCCGGCAGGTGCAGCTGGACCTGCGTAGTTTGGCGCGCAGCGGGCGACCAGACTACCGTGACCGACACGCCCTGGGCCTTATCCGGCAGGGAAGCACTGGGCATGGTCAGTCGCCGTACACCGCTTGGGCGCGCTTGACAAAGGCGTCCACCAGATTGGCGGCAATTTTGTCGAAAACTGGTCCCACCAGCTTGCCCAGTGTGCCGCTCGCGAAGCCGTAGTTCAGCAACAGCGTGACCTTGCAGGCGCGCTGGCTACCGTCGCCCACGGGCGCGAAGGTCCACTCGCCGTCGAGCTTGGAAAAAGGGCCCTTGACGAGTTGCATGCCGACGCGCTCGCCGGAATGGTGGGTGTTGCGGGTGGTGAACGTCTGGCGGATGCCGCCGAAAGAAAGCCCGATTTCTGCGGTCATGCCGCTCTCGTCTTCGCCCAGCACGGTGGCGTGGTCGCACCACGGAAGGAACTGCGGGTAGTGGGCCACATCCGTCACCAGTGCGTACATTTCGGCGGGGCTGTACCAGATGAGGACGGACTTGTTAACAGTTTTCATAGAATGCAGGGTTGCGCGGGATTGTAGACAAGCCCCAATGCGTGTCTTTCAAACCAGCCCGTCACCCCCATTTTCACTTCATGGCCAAGAAACCCGAAACTGCTTCCCGCATTGCTGACAACAAAAAGGCTGCCTTCAACTACTTCTTTGAAGAGCGCTTTGAGGCGGGACTGGTGCTGGAGGGGTGGGAAGTCAAGTCTCTGCGCGAGGGCAAGGTGCAGCTGACCGACGGCTACGTGGTCATCCGCAACGGCGAGATGTTCATCATCGGCCTGCAGATCAATCCATTACACACCGCGTCCAGCCACGTCAGCCCCGACAAGGTCCGCACCAAAAAGCTGCTGCTGCACCAGGAAGAGATCAAGCGACTGACCGGCAAGGTCGAGCAAAAGGGCTACACATTGGTGCCCATCAATTTGCACTGGAAGAGCGGCAAGGTGAAATGCGACATCGCGCTGGCCAAGGGAAAGGCCGAACACGACAAGCGCGACACCATCAAAGACCGAGAAGGCAAGCGCGAGGTGGAGCGCGCCATGAAAGACCGCAACCGCTAAGCCAGATGGCGCAGCGGATGCACCTGCGACGGCCAAGGGCTCACAAAGAAGGGCGCCACCATGTCGGGCGTAACGTCTTCTATGCGTGCGGGCTTCCACTGCGGGGCGTGATCTTTGTCCACAGCCAGGGCGCGTATGCCTTCCACCGTTTCGCTGGCAGAACCCAAACGGCCCAGATGGCGGGAGGCAAAGCAGTGGCGCACCATGTCGCGCTCCATGCGCAAAACACCGGCCAGCGACATGCTGCGCGCGCGGCGCAGCTGCTCCAGAACCACCAACAGCATCAGCGGCGAACGCTTGCGCAGAACGCCGGCGGTGTGGCTCGCCCAGTCGGAACTATCGGACTCCAGCGCCGCGATGATGGATGGCACATCGGGGAGCGAAAAAATAGCATCAATTCTGGCGCTATCGCTGATGGAGTATGCGCCACCAGCTATGGAAAACGTAGCAACCCAGTGACCTAAGGCCCCCGGATTTTGCCAGTCCAGCCCGGCCAGCGCATCCCAGGCGGGGCCGAGCTGTGCCGGAACCATCGCGTGGTCGGCGAGCCCCGCGGCAATTGCGGTGCCTGCGTCTACCACCGCGCCGGTCAGGCCTAGCCATTCGCCGGTGCTGCCCGGGCAGCGGCTCAAAAAGTAGCCCCCGCCTACATCTGGAAACAAGCCGATGTTCGTCTCCGGCATGGCCATTTTGGTGCGCGAGGTCACCAGCCGGTGTGAGGCGCCCTGGCAAATGCCCATGCCGCCGCCCATCACGATGCCGTCCATGAAGGCGATGTAGGGCTTGGTGTAGGTGTGAATCAGGTGGTTCAGGGCGTACTCTTCGGTGAAGAAGTCTTCCAATACCGGGTCGCCGGCCAGTGCCGCCGCGTGGAAAAAGCGAATATCGCCCCCCGCGCAAAAGCCGCCAAATGGGCCTTCCTTGTTGCTGCCGCGAATTGCCACCGCGTTCACCTGCGGGTCTTGCTGCCACTGCAGCAGCGTGGCGGTGAGCGAGCGCACCATCGGCAGGCTCAGGGCGTTGAGGGCCTGCGGGCGGTTCAGGGTGATACGCCCTACCCCGCCGTGAATTTCTGTCAGTACGTCTGCTCGTGCTTGTTCTGTCATGTGCGTTGTCTCCATCCCACCCATTCATTCACCACCAGCGCCCCGATGACCAGCGCCCCGCCGGCCAGGACCGTAGTGCCCGGCGCCTCATTGGCACCCAACCAGGCCAGCAATATGCCAAAAATGACTTCCAGCAACTGCAGCAAGGATATCTCCGGCGCCTTGAGCACCTGGGCACAGCGCACGCTCAGCACACACGGCACCGCCAGCTGAAAAACGCCCAAAAATCCGAGCAGCGCCACATCGTGGGCGTTAGCTTGCAGGGGGAGCGCCAAAGGGAGCGTCAAGATGCAGCACAGCAGTGCACCCACCCATACCGCGGGCATGAGGTCGACATCCTGCCCGCGGTCATGGGCATGCTGGGTGATGGTCCAGTTGGTGGCGCCTGCAATCGGCACACACAGCGCCACCAGCGTGCCCGCCAGGGTGACGCTGCCGATTTGTGAGGCCACCATGTAAATAATGCCCACACCTGCCACCACCACCGCAACCCAGGTGCGCAGCGGCACCCGGTGCCCGATGAAGATTCGGGCAATCAGCGCGGTGAGCAGTGGCCCCATGGCCATGGTGACGAGTACGTTGCCCACCGAAGTGAGCGTGAGAGCCACCATGTAGGCGGTAAACATGACGCACCAGCACAAGCCCGACACCCAAAACGCAGCGCTAGCACGGCGGATTTTGGCGAATACGCCCCTCCCGCTCACCCACGGCAGGATGACTGACAAGCTGAGTACTGTGAAAAACGCGCGCCAGAAAGTCACCTCGAAGCTGCGCGCAGCTTCCAAGTGCCGCGTTACCACTCCGGCGGTTGACCACATCAAGGTGACCAGCACCATCAGGAAGATGGCGCGGTTGTGGGTGAGCTTCATAACGCGGGCCGCATCAGGCCGGGGCGGGCCCCGGGTGTTGGCTTAGTCGCGGCCTGCGCGCTTGCGCTCGTGCTCTTTCAGGTAACGCTTGCGCAGACGCACCGACTTGGGCGTGATTTCCACCAGCTCGTCGTCTTCAATAAATTCCACGCCGTATTCGAGCGTCAGCTCAATCGGCGGGGTGATCTTGATGGCGTCTTCCTTGCCGGAAACACGGAAGTTGGTCAGCTGCTTGGTACGGGTCGCGTTGACGATCAAGTCGTTGTCACGGTTGTGGATGCCCACAATCATGCCTTCGTACACCGGATCGTTGGCCTTCACAAACATGCGGCCGCGGTCGTCGAGCTTGCCCAGGGCGTAGGTAAAAATTTCACCGTCGTCCATGGAAATCAGCACGCCGTTTTTGCGCCCGCCGATGTCGCCCTTGTGTGGCTCGTAGCTGTCGAAAATGTTGGAGATCAGGCCGGAACCGCGGGTCAAGTTGAGGAATTCGTTTGAAAAACCAATCAAACCGCGGGCTGGAATGCGGTACTCCAAGCGCACACGGCCGCGGCCGTCGGGTTCCATGTTGATGAGCTCGCCCTTGCGCTCGCCCAGCGCCTGCATCACGCCGCCCTGGTGCTGCTCTTCAATGTCGGCAGTCACCAGCTCAATCGGCTCGTGCTTTTCGCCGTTGATGTCCTTGAACATCACGCGGGGCTTACTGACTGCCATTTCGTAGCCTTCGCGGCGCATGTTTTCCAGCAGGATGGTCAGGTGCAGTTCGCCGCGGCCCAGTACTTCAAACACGCCTTCTTCGTCGGTTTCGTTCACGCGCAGGGCCACGTTGTGTTGCAGCTCTTTTTGCAGGCGGTCCCAAATTTGGCGGCTGGTGACGAACTTGCCTTCGCGACCGGCCAGCGGGCTGGTGTTGACGCAGAAGTTCATGGTCAGGGTCGGCTCGTCCACCTTCAGCATGGGCAGAGGCTGGGGGTTGGCAGGGTCGGTCACTGTCACGCCGATGCCGATGTCTTCAATACCGTTGATCAGCACGATGTCGCCGGGGCCGGCAGCCAGAGATTGCATGCGGTCCAGGCCCTGGAAAGTCAGCACCTGGTTGATGCGACCCTTCATAGCCTTGCCGTCCGGGCCTTCCATGACCACTACGTCCTGCATGGGCTTCAGGGTGCCTTGGCTGATGCGGCCCACGCCGATGCGGCCCACGAAGCTGGAGAAGTCCAGCGCAGAGATTTGCAGTTGCAGCGGTGCGGCAGGGTCGCCGGAGTTCGGTGGAACATGCTTCAGGATAGTGTTGAACAAGGCCGACATATCGGGGCCCCACTGCTCACCGGCCGCACCCTCTTCCATCGACGACCAGCCATTGATGCCCGAGGCGTAAACCACCGGAAAGTCCAGCTGCTCATCGGTTGCGCCCAGCTTGTCAAACAAATCAAACGCGGCGTTCACCACCTTGTCGGGGTTGGCGCCGGGCTTGTCGACCTTGTTCACCACCACGATGGGTCTCAGGCCCAAAGCCAGCGCCTTCTTGGTCACAAAGCGGGTCTGGGGCATGGGGCCTTCCTGGGCGTCGATCAGCAGCAAAACGCTGTCGACCATGCTCAAGGCGCGTTCCACCTCGCCGCCAAAGTCCGCGTGTCCGGGGGTGTCGACGATGTTGATGTGGGTGCCTTCCCAGCTGACTGCGCAGTTTTTGGCCAGAATCGTGATGCCGCGCTCTTTTTCAATCGCGTTGTTGTCCATCACGGTGTCGACCACTTTTTCGTGCTCTGCAAAGGTGCCGGACTGGCGCAGCAACTGGTCCACCATGGTGGTTTTGCCGTGGTCAACGTGGGCAATGATGGCGATGTTTCGGATTTGTTTACTCATGGTTCACTTTCTGCTCAAGCCGCGGGGGCCAGGGTTGCATTACTCTGTTTCAAACTCTGCTCAAGGGCCATCTGTTGGCCCAGCGTTTCGCTGATTTCGAGGGGACTCAGCAAACGCACGGGAATCAACTCCCCGCCCTTCACATGGGCGGTGCCCAGAAGGGCTTTGGGGGAGGCGGCATACACGGCCACATGGGCCTCGTCGGCCCAGGCGCCACGCCGGCGCATGCCGGTCAAAAAACGTGCCGCATTGTCACTGTCCAATGTGACAGGCACGAAGGCCGGAATGAGCGCCTCCACCGGCAGCAGGCAGGCCAAGCGCTCATCCTCGGACATGGCTTCCAGCGCGTCCAGGCTGATGCATTGGCCGGCATCAAAGTTGCCGGTGCGCACGCGGCGCAACGCGCTCAGGTGTGCGCCACAGCCCAGTGCCTCGCCGATGTCTTCGCCCAGCGTGCGGATGTAGGTGCCCTTGCTGCAATCCACTCTCAAATTGATAGCTGTATGCGCAGTATTCGCGGGCGATTGCAGCTGTTTTATCGCATAAATCACCACGTCGCGGGCCTGCCTCTCGACCTCGATGCCGGCGCGGGCGTACTCATAGAGCGCCTTGCCGTCTTTTTTGAGGGCACTGTGCATGGGCGGTATCTGGGAAATGTGGCCGGTAAAGCGCTGCAGCACCGCCTCCAGCAGCTCTGGCGAGTAATCCACCGGCCGCTCGCTCAGCACTTCGCCCTCGGCATCGGCGGTGCTGGTTTTGATGCCCAGTCGCAGCGTGGTCTCGTAGCCCTTGTCGGCCTCCAGGTGCATCTGGCTGAATTTGGTAGCAGCACCAAAACAAAGCGGCAGCACGCCGGTGGCCAGTGGGTCCAGCGTGCCGGTGTGGCCGGCCTTATCGGCGCGCAGCAACCACTTGGCCCGCTGCAAAGCCTGGTTGCTGGAAAGGCCCAAGGGCTTGTCGAGCAACAGCACACCGTGCACTGCCCGACGCACGATCCTGGGCCGGCGCTCTGGCGCAGCGCAAGCACTACCGCCGCCCCCCGAGGGGGCAAGCGCTCCCTGGGGCGGCCCTGCGTAACTCACGGGTCTAATCCTCTTTGGCGCGAGACGACACCGCACGGGCAATCAGTGCATTCATATCAGCCGCACGCTCGGTGGTCTGGTCAAAAATGAAGTGCAAGGTCGGCACGGTGTGGATGTGCAGCCGCTTGAACAAGCCGGCGCGCAAGAATCCGGCGGCCTGATTCAGGCCCTCGGCGGTCCCGACAGGGTCGCCCACCAGCAGGCTGAAAAATACCTTGGCGTGGGCGTAGTCGGGTGTAACTTCGACGCCTTGAATCGTGACCATGCCCACCCGCGGGTCCTTGAGCTCGCGCGCAATCAGCTCGGCCAGATCCCGCTGGATCTGGTCGGCCACCTGAAAGCTGCGGTTGGGCGTGGATGACTTTTTGCGCACTCGGTGTCTCTGGCTTAGAGGGTACGGGCGATTTCTTTGACCTCGAAGAACTCCAGCTGGTCACCTTCTTTGATGTCGTTGTAGTTCTTGAGCTTGATACCGCACTCGAAGCCTTCCTTGACTTCGCGCACATCGTCTTTCATGCGCTTCAAGGAATCGAGTTCGCCGGTGTAGATCACCACGTTCTCGCGCAGCAGACGGAAATGCGCGCTGCGGGTGACAAAGCCGTTGGTGACCATACAACCCGCCACGGTGCCGATCTTGGACGCCACGAACACGGTGCGGATTTCGGCCATGCCGATGACTTCTTCGCGCTTTTCCGGCGCCAGCATGCCGGACATGGCTGCCTTCAACTCATCGACCGCGTCGTAGATGATGTTGTAGTAGCGGATATCGACACCATTGCCCTCGGCCAGTTTGCGCGCGCCGGCATCGGCACGGGTATTGAAGCCGATCACGATGGCCTTGGAAGCAATCGCCAGGTTGATGTCGGACTCGCTGATACCGCCCACTGCGGAATACACCATCTGCACCTTGACCTCTTCGGTCGAGAGCTTGAGCAGGGAGGTTGCAAGCGCTTCCTGGGAACCTTGCACGTCGGCCTTGACGATGATGGGCAGCATCTTGACGTCGCCCGCCGCCATGTCGGCAAACATGTTTTCCAACTTGGCAGCTTGTTGCTTGGCCAGTTTGGTGTTGCGGAACTTACCGGCGCGGTAGGTGGCGATTTCACGGACGCGGCGTTCGTCCGCCATCACCATGAATTCGTCACCGGCCTGCGGCACCTCGGTCAAGCCTTGGATTTCGACCGGAATGGATGGTCCGGCGGTCTCAATCTTTTGGCCGTTTTCGTCCAGCATGGCACGCACGCGGCCATAGGTTTGGCCAGCCAGAACCACATCGCCCACCTTCAGCGTGCCGGACTGCACCAGCATGGTGGCCACGGGGCCGCGCCCCTTATCGAGCTTGGCTTCAATGACCAGGCCCTTGGCCATGGCCGCCACCGGCGCTTTGAGCTCGAGTACCTCAGCCTGCAAGAGAACTTGTTCCAGCAAGGTGTCTATGCCCATGCCGGTCTTGGAAGACACGGCCACAAACGGAGAGTCGCCGCCGTATTCTTCAGGTACCACCTCTTCAACCACCAGCTCCTGCTTCACGCGGTCGGGGTTGGCATCGGGCTTATCGGACTTGGTAATCGCCACCACCAGCGGAACGCCGGCGGCTTTGGCGTGCTTGATCGCCTCTTTGGTTTGCGGCATCACGCCGTCGTCGGCCGCGACCACCAGAATCACGATGTCGGTGGCCTGCGCGCCACGGGCACGCATGGCGGTAAACGCTTCGTGGCCCGGAGTGTCCAGGAAGGACACCATGCCGCGCGGAGTTTCGACGTGGTAAGCACCAATGTGCTGGGTAATACCGCCTGCCTCGCCCGCCGCCACTTTGGCACGGCGGATGTAGTCCAGCAGCGAGGTCTTGCCGTGGTCGACGTGACCCATGACTGTGACCACGGGGGCGCGAGGCAAAGAAGGCGCCTCCTGGCCTTGCACATCATCATCGGTAAAGGCCTCCGGATCGTCCAGCGCTGCGACCACCGCTGTGTGGCCCAACTCTTCCACCACGATCATGGCGGTGTCTTGGTCCAGCGGCTGATTGATGGTGACCATCTGGCCCAGCTTCATGAGTTGTTTGATGACCTCGGAGGCCTTGATGGCCATCTTGTGGGCCAACTCAGCCACGGTAATGGTTTCAGGAACGTGCACTTCGATGATGCGCGCTTCCACCGGAGCGGACTGCTGGTGATGCCCGTCGTCACGGTCGCGATCGTTACCGCGGCGTCCCTTAGGACCGGCGCGCCAGTTGCTGGAGCGTCCGGCGCCCGCGCTGGTATCGCCGCGCGTTTTGAGTTCTTTCTTCTTGGCAGGATCGCCCGCCCAGCTGCTGGAGAGCTTGGCAGACTTGACTTCCTTGCCCGCGCCGGCTGGTGAGCCTGGGGCGCCGGAGTCGCCAGCGGGCTTGGCCGCCTTGGCGACTGTTGAGCCGGTGGCGGGCTTGTGCAGCGTGCCCTTCATGCCCGCTTTGGCGTCCGCAGCGGGCTTGGGCTCTTCAACCTTCTTGTGCGGGACAAGAACCTTCTTGGGGGCCGCCATCATGGAACGGATGGCAGCCGCTTCGGCTTCTGCCTTTTGGCGGCGCGCGCCCAAATCGGCGGCACGCGCGGCGTCTTCGGCGGCAGCGGCTTTGGATGCAGCGGCGGCGGCGATGGCTGCCTCGGACAAGGCGGGAGTCACCGGCTTGGCAGCCGACTCGTTGGCTTTGGCGGCCACGACAGCGTCTCGTGACCGTGCCGCAGAAGGTGCGGTAACGGATGTCGCTGCGGCGGCGGGCGCAACGGCGGATTCAGCACCCTTGGCACCGGCTTGTGCTTGTGCCTTGAGGGCTGCTGCGGCCTGCGCTTCGCGCTCCGCGGCGGCAGCAGCCTCTGCGGCGGCACGGGCGCGGGCTTCCTGCTCCTCACGCTCGCGGCGGCGCTGGGCCAGTTCTTCCTCTTGGCGGCGGATCAGTTCGGCCTGGCGGCGGGCTTCTTCCTCGCGGCGGGCCAACTCGGCTTCTTCCGCGGCCTGGGCGGCTTGTGCTGCAGCAAGGTCTTGCTCGTCAGCCTCGGGCACACCCTCGACGCCATCATCGCGGCGCACAAAGGTGCGCTTCTTGCGCACTTCCACCTGAATGGTGCGGGCCTTGCCGGTGGCATCGGCCTGCTTGATTTCGGTGGTCTGTTTTTTGACCAGCGTGATCTTTTTGCGCTCGGGGCTGGCGGTGCCGTGGCTGCTTTGCAGGAAGTTCAACAAGCTGTGCTTGTCTGCGTCAGTGAGCACATCGGCCGCGGAGCCCTTGGGGACCCCGGCGGATTTCAGCTGTTCGAGCAGGGTATCGGTCGATTTTTTGAGTTCATTGGCAAACTCGGCAACGGTCGTACTGGACATATTTCGTGGAACCTTTCATGACCGTTACTCTTGAGAAGCGCCGTCATTGGTAAACCAATGCTCACGCGCCTTCATGATCAGGGCCTTGGCCTCGTCCTCAGACTGGCCGGTAATTTCTGTCAATTCATCAACGGCAAGGTCGGCCAGATCGTCGCGGGTATGCACACCGCCATCTGCCAACTTACCGATCAGTTCGGAGGACAGGCCCTCCAGGTCACGCAGGTCTTGCGAAACCTCTTCCACGTTTTCTTCGCGGGCGATTTCCATCGTCAACAGGGCGTCTTTTGCGCGGTTACGCAGTTCGTGCACCGTGTCTTCGTCGAAGGATTCAATCTCCAACATCTCTTGCAGCGGCACATAGGCCACCTCTTCCAGGCTGGTGAAGCCTTCGGCAATCAGGATATCGGCGATTTCCTCGTCCACGTCGAGCTTTTCCATGAACAGCCTGCGGCCCGAGTCGGTCTCGTTGGCCAGCTTTTGGGCCGATTCGGCCGCGTCCATGATGTTGATTTTCCAGCCGGTCAGGTCCGAGGCCAGACGCACGTTCTGCCCGCCGCGACCGATGGCGATGGCGAGGTTTTCCTCGTCCACCACCACATCCATAGCGTGCCGCTCTTCGTCGACCACGATGGAAGACACGTTGGCCGGAGCCAGCGCGCCAATCACAAATTGCGCGGGGTCCTCGCTCCACAACACGATGTCCACGCGCTCACCGGCCAACTCGTTGGTCACGCCGTTGACGCGGGTGCCACGCACGCCGACGCAGGTGCCGATGGGGTCGACCCGCTTATCGTGTGACAACACGGCAATCTTGGCGCGCGAACCGGCGTCACGGGCACAGGACTTGATTTCCAACAGGCCTTGCTCGATTTCGGGCACTTCCTGGCGGAACAGCTCGATCATGAATTCGGGTGCCGAGCGCGACAACACAATCGGCGCGCCCCGCAGCGTCAGGTCGACTTCCATGATCATGGCGCGAACGCGGTCGCCGGTGCGCAAGTTTTCCTTGGGAATCATCTCGCCACGACGCAGGCGGCCTTCCACACGGCCGCTCTCGACAATGATGTCGCCCTTGTCCATGCGCTTGACGGTGCCGACAAAAATCTTCTCGCCGCGCGACATAAAGTCGTTGAGCAGCATCTCGCGCTCCGCATCGCGGATTTTTTGCAGGATGACTTGCTTGGCCGCCATGGCGCCGATACGGCCGATAGGCACCGAAGGAATGGTTTCCTCGATGTACTCGTCCACCTCAATGTCTTCGATCTGTTCTTTGGCTTCGAACAGCAGAATTTCCTGGTCGGGCAGTTGCAGGCCGGCCTCATCGGGAACCACATGCCACCGACGGAAGGTCTCGTAGTTGCCGCTGTCGCGGTCCAGCGCGACACGGATGTCCACGTCGCCTGCGTACAGCTTTTTGGTCGCCTGGGCCAAGGCCGACTCGACGGCGCCCAAGACCACGTCACGCTCCACGTTTTTCTCACGGGAAATTGCTTCAACCAGCATCAACAGTTCGCGATTCATGCCAAGACTCTCCTGATCACACTATTCAACCAAACCAAAACGATGTGCCTGCGGTGGGCGTTCAGCCCTCATCCGCCTGCCCCTGGCCGCTACGGCCTTTGAAATTCACAATGGGCGCCAAGCGCGCGTCGCGCAGTTCGTCAAGCGTAAAACCCAGCGCCTGCAGCGGCGCGGGAACCCGCTTCTTGCTTATCTTTTGTCCGGGCTTGGCCTCGGGCTCATCGCTCCAGACGATTTGCCAGCCGGTGCTGCCGTCGGCAGCGGGCACGCGCTCGAGCGTGCCGCGGAATTTCTTACGGTTGGCGTTGACCTGTCCGTTCGCGGCCGCACCCATGGGGGCCTTCAGCGTGAGGTCTATTACTTGCCCTGTAAAACGTTCAAAGTCTTGGGTGTGGCGCAGCGGGCGATCGATGCCGGGGGAGGACACCTCCAGGCGCTTGTATTCGACACCATCCACCTCCAACGCAAACTGCAGCTGGCGATTGACTTTTTCGCAGTCTTCGACGTTGACGTATTGCTCGGGTGCCGCTGCGCCCTCGGCAGGGGCCGTCCATGGCAGGTCGATCGTTATACGCAACAAGCCGCCGGCAGAGCGTTCAATCTCCACCAGGTCGTACCCCAGTCCTGCCACGGTTTGCTCAACGATTTCCTGTAATGCCACGTCTCTTAAGCCTGCCTGAACACTCGATTGAAAAAGGACCGACCAAAAAAAACGGGCGGTAGTTACCCGCCCGTTTGGTCGTGAGCGCGGATTGTACCCGAACGCGTGGCCTAGCTGGCTTGAATGACAGGGAAATTAAGCACTCGCGGCCAGCAGGCTGGCGGTGTACGGATGGCTGGGGCGCTGCATCACCACCTCTATGGCGCCGGCCTCCACAATCACTCCTGCCTGCATCACCAGCACATGGTGCGCCATAGCCCGGATGACGGCCACGTCGTGGGTAATCAGCAGGAAGGCCAGCCCCCGCTGGCGCTGCAGGGCCTGCAAGAGGCGAAGCACCTGCTGGGCCATGGTGACATCGAGCGCGCTGGTGGGCTCATCGAGGACCAACATGGCAGGCTCCAGCACCAACGCACGCGCAATCGCCAGCCGCTGGCGCTGCCCGCCGGAAAACTGGTGCGGATAGCGCTCCAGAATGCCGGCAAACTGAGCCTCCCCCATGCCCACCGAGTCCAGGGCCTGCTCCACCCGGGCGCGGCGCTGGTCCGCCGGCAGGCCCGGCATGTGCACATCGAGCCCCTCGCCCACCAGCTCCTCGACCGTCAGGCGTGGCGACAGCGAAGAAAACGGATCCTGAAACACCACCTGCACCTGCTTGCGCAGCGGCAAATTAGCTGCCGAGCGGCCCGCCCACGCCTGCCCGCCCACCCGCACCTCGCCACTAAAAGGAATGAGCCCCAGCGCCGCCAAGGCCAGTGACGACTTGCCCGAGCCCGACTCCCCCACCACGCCCACCGTCTCACCACGGCGCACCTGAAAGCCTGCCGACTGAACCGCTGTGAAGGTGTTACCCGCAAACCAGCCGGCCACGCCCGGGCGCGGCACCCGGTAGTCCACCCGCAGGTTGCGCGCCTCCAACACCACGGCGGCATCCGGCGGCAGCGCGTCCACATCCCGCACCGGCGCGCTCTCCAGCAGCTGGCGGGTGTAGGCGTGTTCGGGCGCGGCAAAAACATCTGCTACAGCGCCCTGCTCCACGATCAGTCCCTGCTCCATCACCGCCACACGGTCAGCGAATTTGCGCACCAGATGCAGGTCATGGGTGATCAACAAGACGGCCATGCCCTTGCGGCGCTGCAGGTCCGACAACAAATCCAGAATCTGCTGGCGCACGCTCACATCCAGCGCCGTAGTGGGTTCGTCGGCTAGCAGCAGCTTGGGCGCGCAGGCCAGCGCCATGGCAATCATGGCGCGCTGGCGCTGCCCGCCGGAGAGCTGGTGCGGGTAGGCGCGGGCGCGGCGGGCGGGGTCGTCGATGCCGGTTTCCGCTATTAATTCAATAGCTGCTTGCGCAGACTCCGCGGGCGATAGGCCCTGTTTTTCCTCTAAAACCTCGGCAATCTGCTTGCCGATGGTGAAGAGCGGATTCAGCGCCGTCATCGGCTCCTGAAACACCATGGCAATGTCCTGGCCGCGCAAACCGCGCAGCTGCCGCTCGGGCAGGCTCAGCAAGTCCACATCGCCCCGGCTGGACGCAAAATCCGCCCGCCCTTCCACCGCAGCACCCTGCGCCAGGCCCAGCAAGCTCAGGGCGGTGATGGTCTTGCCGGAACCGGATTCGCCTACCAGCGCCAGCCTCTCGCCGGAGCGCAGGGCAAAGCTCACGCCGTGCACCACCTCGCGCTCGCCGAAGCGCACGCGGAGTTGGTCCACCTGCAAGAGCCAGGGCTCGGTGCTCATGTGTCCTGCTTCCGGGGGTCCAGCGCGTCGCGCAGGGCGTCGCCCATTTGCGTCAGCAGCAAGAGCGTGACAACCAGGACGCAGAACGTCGAGAGCGAAATCCACCAGGCATCGATGTTGTTTTTCCCCTGCGACAGCAATTCGCCCAGCGATGGCGTACCCGGCGGCACGCCCAGACCCAGAAAGTCGAGCGAGGTCAGCGCCAGAATCGCGCCGCTCATGCGAAACGGCAAAAACGTCACCACCGGTGTCAGGCTGTTGGGGAGGATGTGGCGGGTGATGATGGTGCGGTCGGACACGCCCAGCGCCCTTGCCGACCTCACATAGTCCAGCTGCCGGTTGCGCAGAAACTCCGCCCGCACATAGTCCGACAGGCCCATCCAGCCAAACAAGCTCAGCAGCACCAGCAACAAACTCACGCTGGGAGCAAACACTGCGCTGAAGATGATGAGCAAATACAGCTCAGGCATGGAACCCCAGACCTCGATAAAACGCTGGAACACCAAATCCGTTTTGCCGCCAAAAAATCCCTGAATCGCCCCGGTCACCACCCCCAGCACCACACCGGTCACGGTCAGCGCCAGCGCAAACAGCACGCTCACCCGAAAACCGTAAATCAGCTGCGCCAGCAAATCGCGCCCGCGGTCGTCGGTGCCCAGCCAGTTGGCGGCACCCGGCGGCGCGGGATTGGGTGCGGTGGCAAAGTAGTTCAGGGTCTTGGGGCCATAGCGGTTGGGGGCGAACACGGCCCAGTTGCCCGGCTCGGCCAGCCTCTGCTGAATGAAGGGATCGAGATAGTCGGTGGGGGTGGCAAAGTCGCCGCCGAAGGTGGTCTCGGGGTAGTCCTGAACCAGCGGCCAGTAAACCGTGCCTTGGTAGACCACCACCACCGGCCGGTCGTTGGACACCAGCTCGGCACCCAGGCTAAGCAGCACCATCACCCCGAAAAGCACCAAGCTGGCAAAGCCCAGACGGTTGCGCCGAAAGCGCCGCCAGGCGCGCAGTGAGGGGCCGGGGTTAGTCGAAGGTGACACGGGGATCCACCCAGGCATAACAAAGGTCCGACACCAGCTTAGTCACCAGGCCAATCAGGGTAAACAAATACAACGTGCCCATGACCACGGGGTAGTCCCGCCGGATCACGCTCTCATAGCTCAGCAGGCCCAGGCCGTCCAGCGAAAACTGGGTCTCAATCAGCAAGGAGCCGGTGAAGAACGCCCCGATGAAGGCGGCCGGAAAGCCGGTCACGATGGGGATGAGCGCATTGCGCATAACATGCTTCCACAGCACCTTGCGCTCGGGCAGGCCCTTGGCGCGCGCAGTCAGCACATATTGCTTGCGGATTTCTTCAAGGAAAGAGTTCTTGGTGAGGATGGCAATCGTGGCAAAGCTGCTCATCACCATCGCAGTCACCGGCATGGCGATGTGCCACAGGTAGTCCGCTATCCGCGCGCCCCAGGACAGGCTCTCCCAGTTCGCCGACACCAGGCCCCGCAGCGGAAACCACTGCAGCTGCCCGCCAAACACCACCAGCAAGGCCACCCCCAGCACAAAGCCTGGAATCGCAAACCCGATCAGCACCACGAAGCTGGTCACCAGATCGAACCGCGAACCCGCGTTAACCGCCTTGGAAATGCCCAGAGGAACGGCCACCAGATAGCTGATAAAAAAGGTCCAGAGCCCGAGGCTCATGGAGACCGGCAGCTTCTCCCAGATCAGCTCGGACACCTTGCGGTTCTGAAAGAAACTGGTGCCCAGGTCAAACCGTGCAAACTGAGACAGCATCTGCCAAAACCGCTCGGGGGCCGGCTTATCGAATCCGTACAGGGCTTTGGCCTGTTCCAAGCGCTTGGGGTCGACGCCCTGCGCGCCGCGGTAGCTCAAGCCGCCTTCGGCACCAGAGCCACCACCACCTGCACCACCCACACCCGCAACTCCGGCCTTGGCCTCTGCCAGGTACTGCTCAACCGGGCCACCCGGCACGAATTGAATGACCACAAAGGTCAGCAGCAACACGCCAAACAGCGTGGGCAGCATCAGGAGCAGGCGCTTGAGGGAATAGACCAGCATGATTCGATTATGCGGATGGCCCAACGCCGCAGCGGCGCCACGCAGGTGAGAGCAGCTTCATTGCGCCCACCAGGTGTCAATCGCCCAACCCTCGCCCTGCGCGAAGGGCGGCATCCGGGCGGGCTTGGCCAGGCGCCAGGCGTTGTAGGCAATGCGGTGCGTGGCGGCTGACCATTGGGGAACCAGCAGGTGGCTGTGGGCAATCACGCGGTCCAGCGCCCGGCAGGCCGGCAGGAGCGCGGCTTTGGAGCTTGCACCGGTCATTTGCTGGATAAGGGCGTCTACCGCGGGGCTCTGCATCCCGCTGAAGTTACCGGAATCTTCCTGCAAGGCGGCTTTGCTGCCGAACAGGTCCATAAATTCCTGCCCGGGGTTGTGGGTGCCGCCGTAGGCGATGGAGGTGATATCGAACTCAAACTTCTGCAGCCGCTGTTGGTAGAGGGCAAAGTCCACCGGCCTGAAATTGAGCTTGACGCCAATTTTCTCAAGGTTGCGGGCCCACGGCGTAACCACCCGCGCGCCGGCCTCGTTGCTGTCGAGGTACTCCAACTCAAAGGCCTGGCCACGCTCGTTGCGCAGCGCGCCGTCGCGGTACGTCCAGCCGGCCTCTTTGAGAAGCGCCTGCGCCTGGCGCAGGTTGTTGCGCAGCGACTCATCTCCATCGGTGCGCGGCGGGCGGGCCATTGGGCCAAAGGCAGCTTCGGGCACCTTGCCGCGCCAGGGCGCCAGCAGGGCCAGCTCCTCGGGCGGCGGCAGCCCGGTGGCCTGGCAGTCGGTGTTGCCAAACAGGCCCTGCACCCGCTGGTAAGCGCCGTAAAACATTTGCCGGTTCATCCACTCGTAGTCCAGCGCCAGGCCCAACGCCTGACGCACACGCGGGTCTTGCAGCAGCGGCCTGCGGGTGTTGAGCACATAACTCTGAAAACCGGTGGGCAGACGGTGCTCGAACTCGGTCTTGACCAACTCGCCGCTATCAAACTTGCGACCGGTGACGCGGCGGGCCCAGTCGCCGGCGGAGAAAAAGCGCATCAAGTCGAGCTCGCCGGCCTTAAGCGCCTCCAGCCGCGCGGTGCTGTCTTTGTAAATCTTGACGGTGATCCGGTCGAAGTTGGCGGTACCCCGGCGCACGTTCAGGTCGCGGGCCCAGTACTGCGGGTCGCGCAGGTAGGTAATGTCCTTGCCAAAGTTCACCGGGCCGACCCTGTAGGGGCCGCTACCGATGGGAATATCCATCACGATCTGGTCAAACGGCTTGGACTTGCCGTCCGACTCGCCCCACTTGTGGCTGAATACCGGCAAACGGCCGACCGTCAGCGGCAAGTCACGATTGGATTTGGCAAAGCGGTAGCGGATGGTGCGCTCGTCCAGCGCCTCGGCTGACAACACGTCTTCGAGCATGCTGCGAAAACCGGGCGCGGCCAAAGGCCCCTTGAGCATGTCAAAACTGTGCTTCACATCACGGGCCAGCACCGCGTCCCCATTGTGAAAGCGGGCCTGAGGACGCAGCACAAAGGTGGCACTCAAGCGGTCTGCAGCCACGCGGACATCCTGCGCCAGCAGCCCGTAGCCGGCGGCGGTTTCGTCCAGCGCTCCGGCCAAAAGGGTGTCAAACATCAGGCTGCTCAGGTAGGCAGGCGCCGAGCCTTTCACGGTAAAGGGGTTGTATTTGTCGAAAGTTGAGGTGCGCAGGTTGCTGACCAGCCGCAGCTCGCCGCCCTTGGGCGCCTGGGGGTTGACGTAGCTGAAATGTGCGAAGCCGTCGGGGTACTGCAGGTCGCCCCATAGCGCGTAGCCGTGCTCCGCCCAGGCCTTGCCAGCCATCAATGTCCAGAGTACGAGCGCCCAAATCCGCATGCGACAATTCTGCATCAGTCGAATTTTGAAGAGGATCCTATGGGCTTTTTAGCAGGCAAGAAGTTGTTGATTACTGGCGTGTTGTCCAACCGCTCCATCGCGTACGGCATTGCCAAAGCGTGCAAAGAACAAGGTGCCGAACTGGCGTTCAGCTACGTGGGCGAGCGTTTTAAGGAACGCATTACCGAGTTCGCCGCCGACTTCGACTCCACCTTGGTGTTCGATTGCGACGTGGGCAGCGACGAGCAGATTGAGCAACTCTTCAATGACCTGTCGGCCCACTGGCCCACGTTTGATGGCTTTGTGCACAGCATCGGATTTGCCCCGCGCGAGGCGATTGCCGGCAACTTTCTGGACGGAATCACCCGCGAAAACTTCAAAATCGCGCACGACATCAGCGCCTACAGCTTTCCGGCCATGGCGAAGGCCGCCCTGCCCTACCTCTCACCCAAGGCGGCGCTGCTGACCCTGACCTACCTCGGGTCGGAGCGCATCATCCCCAACTACAACACCATGGGCTTGGCCAAAGCCTCGCTGGAAGCCAGCGTGCGTTATCTGGCCGAAGCAGTGGGCCCCAAGGGCATCCGGGTCAACGGCATCAGCGCCGGGCCGATCAAGACACTGGCCGCCAGCGGCATCAAAGACTTCGGCAAGCTGCTGCACATGGTGGCCGACGCGTCACCCATCCGCCGCAATGTGACCACGGAGGACGTGGGCAACGTTGCCGCCTTCCTGCTGAGCGACCTGGCCGGCGGCGTGACTGCCGAGATCACCTACGTGGACGGCGGCTACAGCCAGACCATGGGTACCGCCATCGAATAGGACGCAGGATAGGCAGCAAGATAGGCAACAATTCAGCCGCTAGCGCTTATGCAGTAAGCGCTAGCCGCTATCAAAAAAAGAGCGCCGGCAGATTACTCTGCCGGCGCTCTTTTATTGGGGCTCCCGGGCGTTACGAAGCGTTCAGGCCTTCACACAATCCGCAAAGTAGCGCACCTTGCCGTTTTCATCTGTCTCGCTCACCAGACCGTGCACATCGGTCTCAAAGCCGGGGCAGTTGGCGTTGAATTCGCGTGAGAACTTGAGGTAGTCCACCACTTTCTTGGTGAACACTTCGCCTGGCACCAGCAGCGGGATGCCGGGTGGATACGGGGTCACCATGCCGACCGACACGCGGCCTTCGAGGTGGTCGATCTCGACGCGCTCGGTCTTGCGCAGCGCAATGTGGGCGTAGGCGTCGCTGGGCTTCATGGCGGGCACCAGGTCGCTCAGATACACCTCGGTGGTCAGGCGGGCAATGTCAAACTTGGCATACAGCTGGT
>NZ_CAMCVG010000043.1 GCF_945881795.1 Rhodoferax sp. OV413 | reverse complement strand
GCCACAAAAAATTCAGGGTGATTGCCAAAAATCGGGCAGCGGTAAAACGGCGGCTGAGACGGGTCTTGCGTGCCCTGGTAACTGTGAAAAAACGGCTGCTGCAAGACCACCATCAGGTCCGGGCGCAAGCGCTGCACCTCGCGGCACAGCTGCATGGAGCTGATCACTTTGCTCGTGCCGCCGCTTTTGGCGGTGCGCCTACACAAGAGACCCACCACATCGCAGGAGTCCTGGTGAAAGTCCAGGCCGGCGTTGGTGTTGTAACCGCGCCCGCCCTTGGCCTTGTAGTCACCGCCCTCGTCACGCACATCATTCATCACCTGACTGGCGCGGTTTTGCGTGCGCCCCACCCCCATGTAAAGACCCATGCCCCAGTAAGCCAGCCGGGTATCACTTTCACTCCAACGCTCCACCGGAAAACCTTTGACAAGGCACATGCCGAAACCGGTTTGCGTGGTGGCAATGGCGCGCGCCAAGGCAGCGCGCGAGGCATCGCTCAGCGGAAAGTCGGCCTGCGCCATTTCCAGCAGCGGCTTGTTCAGGCGTCTGGCGTACTCTAGGGCCTGCTCAAAGCCCTCGACCTCGGCGGCGCTCAGGCGCTGAATCCAGGATGCGTCCTGAAGAAGATCTTGAGCGGTCCAGGCTTTGGGCGCGATTTTGTTTGCAGTTTGCATGAGTTCTTCTGAGGGGTGTCCGGGCATTATTGCGCCCACTCCAAATCACGAAAGTTAAAACCGCACTCGACCGTGGGTTTGACGATGGCGAAGTACGGCGACACGTCATAGTCCCGGGGGGTCAGCAAGCTGAAGTGTTTGGGCTTGAAGGACATGGGTTCAAACCAAGCACCCTGAGCAGATGACTGGGCCTGGCGTTTTTCTAAAGACAGTATGGGGTAGTGAATACTTTCAAAGGCCTGCGCTATCAGCGTGGAGCAAATTGCGCGTGTGGGGTCCCCGCTGCCCAAAGCCAGCAACCTGCGCCTGTAGCGCGTGGGTACCGGCGGTGTGGGAAATAAGTACCTGGCCAAGTCAAACACATTGCGCAGGTCGTATTGATGTCCTATTTTTGCAATTGCCGCCTGAACCACCGTGTTGCGCTCTTGCGGCGTCAGGCCAATCGGTCTGCAGATGCGGGTGTGCAAGTGGGCAAATTTTTCCAGCCCGATGCTGCGCACACCCTGCACGGTGTCAGCATCCACCAGGCAGTGGCCTTGCGGCATGCCGGGCGCAGCATCCACACCCACGTAAAGTGCCGCATGCGACCAGGTCGACTGGGTCAGGTATTTGATAGCGCCACTGAGCCGGGTGTTGCCCTCGACCAGCAAAACATCACCCGCTTGCAAAATGGCTTGCAGGTGCAAGGGGTTCGAGGGCGGCGCCGTGCCATCGATCTCAAGCTCTTTGCTCAGGTAGGTCGCCAACCATTTGCCAACAGATTGCGCCACTCGGTTCATACAGTCTCCCCCTGGTTGGTTGGGCCAAGCAGCGTGATGTGCGCACTGCCGCTAAGCACCGGGCGGCACAAGATTTTGTAGCCGTCCGCATCAAAACCCGCGGCCATCTCGTCCAGCGAGCTGGCCTGGCTCAGATCGCTCACACTGCCAAGATAACACCAGTTGCGAACCACATGCACTTGACAAAGGTCCTCAAAACGCTCGGTTAAGCCTATGGCCCCCGGGTAAGGCCAGCAGGCCACACGCAAACCCTCCAGGCTGGAAAAGAGGCGCTGGCCGTGCGCCTCTGCGCTTTCATCACCCCGGCAAACACCTGCACACAGCGCGATGCTGGCGCGAAAACAGGCGCGTCCCTCCTTCAGCTTTTCCAGCCCCAGTGCGCCATAGCAAAGCCGGTGCTGGTCAGCCAGTTGATGCAAGCCCTCTATGGCCGCATGGCGGCTGGCGTACAAGCCATACAGGGATGGTTCGGTGGCGAAATTGACGTCTTTTGAATAGACGACTTCAAGCTGATCATGCGCCCAGCGCCAAGAGCAGAGCTGCCGGTTGCGCCGCAGTTTCTGGTTGAGCAGGGGCTGCTGCTGCTTGATCAGACTGGCCTCCAGCAAGAGCGCCCCGATCTCGCCGGCCGTGCGGATGTGGCTGATACGCCGCGTCTGCCTTAGCAAATTGGCTTCGTCAGGGTTGCGCAGGTGCGATAGCACCCGACTGCGCAGGTTGACGCTCTTGCCGATGTACAGCGGTAGCGCGCCCTCTTCCCCATGAAAAATATAAACACCCGGCGCAGAAGGAAGCCCGGTTGCCATGTCACGCAAGCGTGCAGAGTGATCAAGAGGAGTCGGCAGGTCCAAGTCCGGATAGCGCTGGGCGGGCATGCCGGGAGTTTACTTTTTTAAATGGGTTGCAAGCCATCACTCAGGAAGACCCGATCTTTCGCTCAATAGGCATCGCCTGTTCAGATCCTTGATTTCATTGTTGGATTACTGATTGGGAAATGTCAAAATCAAGCTGCGCAACGCCAGCGAATTTCTACAACACCTACTCAATGGAGCCTGCCCATGACCACGATGACCATGGCTGAATTTACAAAGCAATCACTGGAAGAAGGATTCGACGAGGTATTGATTCGTACGTGGCCGGCCAACCAGCAATTGGATACGCACACACACCCTTTTGATGCCAGCGTAGTGGTGATGAAAGGCAGCTACAGCCTGACAATAGGAGATCAGGTGCGGCACTTGGACGCGGGCGACAGCTTCAGGCTGGCCCGAAACGTGGCGCATGCAGAAACCTACGGCCCTGAGGGCGCCACCATTTGGGTGGCCAGAGCCAACTGAGTTTCTGCGACAGAATTCACAAGAGGACCGGCCCTGCCATGATCAACATAGCCGGACCATTCACCCACTTGATGCGCTCTAAGTCATCATGCAGATCAGCTGTTTGACGGGGCAAAGTCAATCCGCCTTGGCGCCCGAGGTTTTGACCACCTTGGCCATGCGCTCGAAATCCTGCCGGAGCAGTTGCGCAAAAGCCTCCGGCGCCATGCTGCCGGGCTCGATGCCCTGCTTGTGCAGGCGCTCGATGATATCGGCACGCTTGACCAGTTTGCCCACTTCGGCGTTGAGCTTGTTGACGATCTCAGTCGGTGTTCCCGCCGGTGCAAGCAGACCGAACCAGCTGTCGAACACATAGCCCGGCAACGCAGCAGAGATGGGTTCTACACCGGGCACGAAGGGGGAGGCTTTTTCAGAGGTCACGGCCAGTAGTCGCACGCGGGAATCCTTGGCAAAAGGCAACGCAACGTTGTTGGCATTGATCATGACGTGTGAGCGCCCGGAGAGGACTTCGGTCATGGCTTCACCAGCACCCTTGGTTGGAATGTTCACAATATCGAGCCCAGCCATGCCATTGAAATAGGCCATGGACAGATGGGTGGCGCTGCCGGCACCTGCAGTCGCATAGTTGAGCTGGCCGGGTCGGGCCTTGGCGTAGGCCACAAATTCAGCCACGTTTTTGACCGGAACACTGGCGTTGACGACCATGATGTAACTGGTATTTCCAACGTAGGCGGCACCGACGAAATCTTTGACCGGATCATAGTTCAGCTTGGAAAAGAGCGTGCCATTGATGTTGTGGCTGGCCGCTGCCAGAACCAGCGTGTAGCCGTCAGGTGCTGACTTGGCTACAAAGTTGGCCGCCACAGTTCCACCCGCTCCAGCGCGGTTCTCGACGATCACGGGCTGACCCAGTGCCGCACCCAACTCGTTCGATATTGAACGCGCCAGCGTGTCCTGTACACCACCGGCCGAAAACGGAATCACGATCTTGATGGGTTTGACCGGCCAGGGATCGGCAGCCTGCGCCGCCATGGCCAGCAGAGCAGCACCCGCTGCCAGAAGTTTTCGGGCCCATGAATCAAGCGATGCGTTCATTGCAAATCTCCTTTGAATGTGTTGACTGTCTATTTACTTCATGCCGGGTCATTGAGAAACGTTTCTAATGCGGCCACATAAGCCCCCGTTTGTGTCTGAGGCAAGAAGTGTCCACCCTGCATTTCGATCAAACGGGCCTTTGAAAGCCTGCGTGCCAGGTCGCGCGAATGCGCAAGGGGAACAATAGCATCATCAATGGCGCCAAGCACCAGCACCGGCGCGCTGATAGCGCTCAGCTCGTCAGCCCGGTCAAAACTCAGCAGCATGTTGATGCGCGCCAAAGCGGTTGTCAGATCGCCCTCGGTGTTGGCGTCAAAGTTAATAGGTGTATCGCCAGCCAGCCGGGCCTCGTACCATTCAGCCGGATAGCCCAACAGTTTGGCCATGGCGCTGTAAGCGGCAAAGCCGGCGCGTTCCAGCACCACACGCCGGACATCGAATAAGTCGCGAAATCGCCGGTCCGGCCGTGCCCAGGTAGCACTGAGCACCACGCGATCCACCCGCTCAGGGTGGTCCAGCGCCAGCACCTGCGCCACCAGACCGCCCGTGGAATGTCCGACAAAATGCGCCGAGGCCAGCCCCAGATGATCCAGCAGTAGGAGTACTTCGCTGGCAATGTGCTCGATGCTGTGCACCTTGCATGCCGGGCTTCGACCCATGCCGGGGTGATCAAAGGTGATGCACATCTGGTGACGGGAGAGGCGCTCCATCACAGGCTGCCAGAAGGACCCCAGCCCACCCAGACCCGCCATCAGCACCACTGGATGCCCGCTACCTTGAACCTCGAAATGCATGAAAGTCAACCCGGTCGAACATGTTCGTAAGTGCGTAAGGGAAGTCTCGTGCTCACCCGCACCGCAGTAAAAAAAGTATAGGCCTTCAGCTTGCAGGCTCAACAGGTAAATACCCTGTTGAGCCCGCCCAGGGCCACAAAGCTGGCCTCGTGTGGTTTCAAGAAGCACCAATGAGCAAGCCCAATAGGTTAGATGAGAAAATGCTGGGGCGAATGATGGCTTTGACGCTTAGAAGAAGACATGAAAATGAAGATGGACATCCAGAATTTTCAAGTGCCAGCAGGCCAAGCAACTTATTTAAAAAGCAAAAAGCCCAACCATGAGGGGTTGGGCTTTTTGCTTGATTCAGTTGGGGTGGCTGATGGGGCTCGAACCCAATCGGGAGGGGCGCTTGGGGGAATGTCGGGGCTTGCAAGTCCTTGATTTCATTGGTATTTACATTTTTTCAAGCCCCGTTATTCCCCGGATTCCTCCCCGAATTCCTCCCCAAAGTAGCCCAGTCTTTTATAAGAGTTGGGCCGCAGTTCGGCGTCAAGAAAAAAAGCT
Source organism: Rhodoferax sp. OV413 (assembly GCF_945881795.1). GTDB lineage: Bacteria > Pseudomonadota > Gammaproteobacteria > Burkholderiales > Burkholderiaceae_C > Allorhodoferax. Next base: position 13,834 of record NZ_CAMCVG010000043.1, on the reverse strand, counting down.
CAACCGCATCGAAAAAAAGTGCGCAGCGTCAAGCTGTACCTGCTGATGTCAAAGGGCCATGCCTGCAAACTTTGCTTGGCCAGGGCCTGTGACCTGCGGCCGTGGCTCTAGCAGAGTCGCCGTAAAGTCAAGAGCCCTCATGGCGCCGAGCGATGAACTCGTAAGCCGCATGAATTTGTTTAGATTTCCGCTCTGCCATCTCTTTAAATTCGGGGGCGAGCTTAGAGACTTTGTCCGAGTGGTACTGCCAAATTTTTTTCTTGTAGGCGGCCTTGATTTCGTCGAATTCTGCTGAACTCGATATTTCGAGCACTTCAAACGTTACAAATTAAGGAGTGCGGTTTAGCTTTTTTATTTGCAGCTTCAATCTTTCGAGTCCCAGCTGATTTCGTCGGCCTCAGCATGTTGCAAACCCTCCGCTTCGCCAACCAGTAGCTCTGCGGCGATACGCACATCAGGCACTTCCAAGGTCCCAAGCAAATGGCCATTCATTTGTGCAAAGTGTGCAAGCACGCACTGCAGAGTATGTTCGAAACCACGCAAGTGCATATCTTGAGATTCATTGGCGTTTGGCAAGCACACGATCTGCCTGTCCAGGTAGGCAATGGCCACCTGCTCGGCGCTCAATTCCGTGATCTTCACCTGCTCGCGTACCCAGTTATTAAGTTCTGATCCAACCTCATGTACGCCTAATTTCATAGCTTGGCGGATTTGTCGCAGTGGTAGCACCACCTGCTCCCGCCAAGCTTTTAGACCCTTATCGGCGTTTGCCAGGGCTTCAGGGCTCAGGGCGCGGTGGCCGTGGGTCGCGTACAGCGCGAATATGAGCACGCAAACATCCAACCCGATGCGTGATTGCAGTTCCAAGCAGGCTGATGAGACGCCTTGACGTCGGTATAGCGTTTGGGCATATCGCCACAACGAGGTGTCTAGCTCAACCGGACGCGACGGGGTGAGTGGGGTCATAGGGACTCCTTTAAGCAGACATCAAGGTGTAGTGGTGTTTTGAGCAACTTTGGATTGGGCGTGCTGCTCAAGCAAAGTTATGAATGCGGCTGCCGCGGGGCTGAGTGGACGCAGCGGGTGAGTCACGCAAACTACCTGCCTTGTCAGCGGAGGGTCTACCAGCGTGTGCGCGCGAAGGCTGCCGTCATGCAGCCGACTACGAATAGCTATTCGCGGTAAAAGCGCGGCATAGGTGTCCATCTCCACCAGTTGCAACAATGCGTTAATAGAGTCCACTTCCAGTGCTGGAGCTAGAGCGATGCCCTCTGCTTGAGTGATACTGTCCAGAATATCCCGTAACCCGTGTAAGCGCGTAGGCAATGCCAACTTCAGCTCCACCACTTCGCGAGTAAATAGGATATCAGCCAGCGGTGGGTGCTTGTGACCTGTGACCAGAACAAAGTCCTCGCTCAGCAAAGGGTGGCTTTTGAGTGCCAACTGGCGCCTCGGCTGATTGATGATTGCAGCATCCAGTTGCCCTTCTGTGACTGCCTTGCACAACATAGGTGAATAGCCTTCGCTGAGAGCAAGTGTGACTCTCGGGTGAGCCTGGGAGAACTCTTTCAGCACCTTAGCCAAAAGGTCCTGCGCCACGCTGGCGATGAGCCCAATTGACACATGGCCACTAAGCTCACCATCTGTCTGCATCAGTTGGTCACGTGCCTGTGCGAATTCAGCCAGCAAAGGGCGAAACAACTTGTACATCAGATGGCCGGCCGGGGCAGGCGCCAGTCCCCGTGTGTTGCGATGAAACAGCTGTTGGCCGATCTCGCTTTCCAACTTGGTCAGCTGCATGCTCAGCGCCGGTTGCACCACATTCATGCGGCTGGCTGCCCGAGTCATGGACCCCTCCTCATATAGCGCGAGAAAGTATTGGATTTGTCGGAGTTGCATTGAAATTTTTGAACTATTTGCGTGAATTTAACATCAGAATTTATGATTAATGCGATCAGTATATATTAGTGGACATGATGTAAATTGATTCTTAGAATTTCTTCGATACAACAGTCTGTCCCTTCAAGAGGGTAAGACGACAACGAGGAGAAAAGATGAAGCGGTTTAGTTCGCCCAGCCCCCAGGGGCTCGGGATAGTCCTACTGGCAGGCATACTGTTAATGTCCAATGCACTGGCTCAGGGTCCCGCTGTGTCAGCCGCTTTCCCAAGTAAGCCGGTACGCATCGTCGTCCCCTATCCTCCGGGAGGATTTAACGACACCTTGGGACGTCTTGCGGCCAACCAGTTGAGCAAACTGTGGAAGCAACCGGTGGTGGTAGATAACAAGCCCGGTGGGGGTACGGTGATAGGTACCCAGGCCGTGGCCACCGCGGCCCCGGATGGGTACACCCTGCTTGTGATCCAGTTCCCATTTGCAGCCAATCCCTGGCTTTACAAATCCTTGCCTTATGACAGCGAGAAAGCTTTTGCACCAGTGGTGCTGGCCGGTCGTTCGCCAATGTTGCTGGTTACCAATGCTCGCTCCCAGTTGAAAACCCTGGGAGATGTGCTGTCAAAAGCTCGGGCGCGCCCTGACGCTTTGAACTACGGCTCATCAGGGGCTGGTTCGTCCAACCACTTAGCTATGGCTTACTTCGAGGAGATGGCCGGCGTGCAGCTAATGCAGGTCCCCTATAAAGGCAGTACTCCGCTGCTGACCGATCTAGCAGGCGGGCAGCTTGATCTAGCGTTCGATGCTTTGCCACATGTGCTGCCCTTCATTCAGTCGGGCAAGGTCCGACCGATTGCGATCGCCAACGCAAAGCGCTCGCCGCTGATGCCTGAGATTCCTACGGTGAGCGAGGCTGGCCTGCGGAATTACGAGGTGTCTTCTTGGCATGGGTTTGTGGTGCCCTCGGGTGTGCCAGCTGAGGTGGTCGAGCGTCTGAACCGGGACCTCAATACCGTGCTGGCTATGCCTGAAGTCCAAAGGATCTTCGAACAACAAGGCGTGGTGCCCGACGGGGGCAGTCCTGCGCAATTCAAAGCCTTCATCGACGCACAGATGGCATTGTGGAAGAAGATCGTCGTACAAGGCCGAATCACGGCCGAGTGATGTTCTAGCCCGTACCTCCAGCCGCCAAACACGCTGATGCCTAAGGGTGGCCCCATCCTAGCGGAAGCCTGCGCGATTTTGGAAGTTCGTTGGGCGTGTTTCTAACTAAATGTAGATCTCATGTTGAGAAAGCCTGATGCCATGAACAAGCAAACCCCCACTGCCGCCCCCTTCCGCGACCTGCGCGAATGGCTGGCCCATCTGGAGTCCACCGGTCGACTTGCAGTGCTACGCGAGGGCGTGCCCTTGACGCATCGATTGGCTGCGATAGCCAAAAAGTTGGATGGCCGACAAGCTGCTTTCTTTCCCGCTGCGGGTGGTGGCACTGTGCCGGTTGTATCAGGAATCATGTCGCAGCGCAGTTGGATCGCAGAGGCCTTGGGCGTGTCTGAAACAGGCTTATTGGCGCGCTTTCGACAGGCCGCGGAAAAGCCACTGCCCTGCCAAGAGGTGAGTGCTGCGCAAGCACCTTGCCAGCAAGTCGTGCACCTTGGCGCGGATGTGCTCAAGCTCTTGCCTGTACCTACCCACAGCGAGCACGACAACGGCCCTTACATCACCGCAGGGCTGGTGATTGCGCGCAACCCAGTCACAGGTGTGCAGAACGTCTCGATCAACCGTATTCAAGTGCACTCGGGCACGCACATGGCCATCTTGATGTTGCCCCGCCACCTGTTGGCTTTTTATAAAGAGGCCGAATCGCGTCAGCAAGCGCTGGAGGTGGCGGTGGTGATCGGTGTGGACCCGCTAACGTTGCTGGCCTCGCAGGCGATTGCCCCCATCGACTGTGATGAGCTGGAGATTGCGGGTGCGCTGCATGGCGCGCCGCTGCCCGTGGTGAAGTGCCAAACAAATGGCGTGCATGTGCCAGCCAACAGCGAGATCGTGATCGAAGGCAGGCTGCTCCCAGGGGTACGCGAGCTTGAAGGGCCGTTCGGTGAATTCCCCAAGTACTACAGCGCTCGTGAGCGCCGCGAGGTCATCGAGGTCGATGCCATCACGCACCGCAAACAACCCATTTATCACACCATCGTGCCCGCAGAAAAAGAGCACCTGCTCCTTGGTTCCATCCCGCGTGAGGCGACCTTGCTGGCCCACCTGCAGCGCAGTTTCCCCAATGTGTTGGACGTGCACTTGTCGGTCGGCGGTGTGGGTCGCTACCACCTGTTCGTCAAGATCCGCAAGGCCCACGAGGGGCAGCCCAAGAACGTGATTTGCGCAGCCTTCGGTGCGCACTACGACATCAAGCAGGTGATCGTGGTGGATGACGATGTCGATGTGCATGAGCCGCAGCAAGTTGAGTGGGCTGTGGCCACGCGCTTCCAAGCCGACCGCGATTTGGTGGTGATCCCTGGTGCGCAAGGCTCGGTGCTGGATCCGTCCACCACGGTGGGTCAGCATTTTGCTGATGGCGAGGCCCCGCCAACTCACCTCCAAGGGCTGAGCGCAAAGATGGGGATAGACGCAACCCGTCCGGTGGTCTACCACGAGCATGTGTTTACCAAGGTACGCATTCCTGGAGAGGCCGAGATCGAGCTTGCTAATGAGGTGCGTGTGGGTGTGCGCATCAACTGGCAAACAGGAACTTTGCAGTCTTGAGCCCATCACAGAAATGCGCTTGATCGTGGCCATCACTGGTGCCAGCGGCGCCATCTATGGTGTGCGCTTGCTAGAACAGTTGCGCGTTTTGCCTGAGTGGGAAACCCACCTGATCATTTCCAATTCAGGCGTGCTGACGGCTTCCATGGAGCTGGGCATCAAACGCGCTGACATCGAAGCCTTGGCTGATGTTGTGCACAGCGTTAAGGACATTGGTGCCGCAGTCTCCAGTGGCTCGTTTCGGACGGCTGGGATGGTGATCGCCCCGTGCTCGATGAAGACGCTCGCAGAGATCGCCAATGGTCTGGCCGATAACCTCATCAGCCGCGCAGCCGATGTGGCGCTCAAAGAGCGCCGCCGCCTGGTGCTGCTGGCCCGCGAGACACCGCTTAACTTGGCGCACCTGCGCAACATGACTGCTGTGACCGAGATGGGCGGCATTGTGTGTCCGCCGGTGCCCGCCTTTTACACCCGCCCGAATTCGCTGGACGACATCGTCAACCACACAGTAGGCCGCGTGCTCGACCTCTTTGACATCGACCACCGCGACTTGGTGCAACGCTGGCAGGGCCTAAACGGCTCAACGCCATGAAGCCACGTTGATCGAAGCCTGATTTCTGACCAATGACATCCCTAATCGATTTAACAACGAGGAGACAAGCAATGAAGACACTCAGCCACCTGATAATGGGCGCTGCAGCGCTGGCCACTTACCTACCTGCGCATGCCGCACAGGGCTCGTGCACAGAGCCCATCGTCTTTGGAACCACCATTTCCGAAACCGGCCCTTTCTCCACACTGGCCGACCGCTGGCGCAAGATGACCGAGGTGTTCGCTGAAGAAGTGAACAAGTCTGGCGGTATCGCCGTTAAGGCGTGCAACAAAAAACTGCCACTCAAATTCGTCATCTATGACGACCAGAGCGTGCCGGCTACAGCCGTGGCACTGTTCGAGAAGATGGCCACCGTGGACAAGGTGGACTTCTTTGTTGGACCCGACTGGTCGTCGCTGGGCGGCCCGGTGCCGCCTGTGGCTGACAAGCACAAGATCCCCATGGTGATGGCCAACGTGGCAACACCCTCGGTTTACGACCGCGGCCTGAAGTACATATGGGGCACACCCTTCCCAGTGGTGCCCAATTGGTCGACACGTTATTTCGAGATGTTGACCACCGTCAGCCCCAAGCCGCGGACGATCTTCTTCATCACCCACGACAATCCAGTGATGAAAGGCATTTCGGCAACTTGGAGCAAGAAGGCCGAAGAGCAGGGCTTGAAGGTGCTGGGCAACGAGACGTTCTCTGCCGAGCTCAAGGACTTCACCGCATTGATCGCCAAGGTACGAGCGGCCAAGGCTGACATCATTTACATCAGCTCGTTTGACAACGCCTCGGTACCTTTGGTGCAGCAAATGCGCCAGCTCAAGGTGCGCGCCATGGATGTGCACCACACCATGTTGACCGGCTCCCTGAGCCGACAGGTTGGCAAAGACATCGAGGGCATGACCGGCGAGTTGAGCTGGTACCCCGGCATCAAAGGCGCTTACAGCGATCTGGTGGAGACGGTGATGAAGCGCTCCGATGTGTCGATGTTTGACTACATCTGGACCCTAGGCCGACTCACCTCTTACCTGGCCATGATCCAGGGCATTGAGAAAGCCGGCGCGGTTGACCGTGAGAAGGTCAAAGAAGCGCTCTTCAAGTCCACCATCAAGTCTCCCGCGGGTGATGTGAGTTTCGACGAGCGCGGCTTCCCCAACACCGGCGCTTTCACCGTGCAGATGAACGGTGGCAAGGTCAATGTGGTGTGGCCGCCCGAGGTTGCGACGGGCAAGCTGGTCTGGCCTTCGCCAAGCTGGCAGTAAGCGAGCATCACAATGGAAGTCCTGCTTCAAGTCCTGATCGGCGGGACCTTGCTCGGCGGTCTGTACGCGCTGGTCGCGTTCGGGTTGTCGCTGATCTACGGTGTCGTCCGCATTCTCAACTTTGCGCACGGAACCCTGCTGGCTGTCAGCGGCGTGCTTGCCAGTCTGGTCTTTGCCAGCTGGCAGTTGCACCCACTGCTGATCGCAGCACTCCTCGCGCCACTGATGTTCGCCTGCGCCTACGCTTACTACCATGTGTTGCTGCGCCCCTTAACTCGGCGTAGCCACTTTGAGGCCACGGTGGGTACGGTGCTGGTCACGGTGGGCACGCTGATGATTCTGTCGGATTTGACGGCGATGGCTGCTGGGGCTACGCAGCGCAACATCCCTGTGCGGCTAGAGGCTCTGGAGTTTGGTGACATCGTGGTCTCCACCACGCAGTTGCTGATTCTTTTGGGCATTGCCTTGCTGACCGCAATGATGCATGTGATCCTTAAGCGCACGTGGTTCGGTCGAGCGGTGCGTGCAGTCACCCAAGAACCTGTGGGCGCCGAAATTTGCGGTGTGCAGAGCACGCGCCTGAAGGCCTTGACCTTCGCCTTCGGTTCAGCCACGGTGGCCATCGCTGCGGTGCTGTATGTGCTGTCGTTTCCGGTGGATCCCTACATGGGCTTTGGACTGACGGTTAAAGCTTTCACCATCATTGTGGTGGGTGGCGTCGGGAACTTACCCGGTGCCTTGCTGGCTGGCATCTTCTTAGGTGTCGCCGAAGGCTTAACAGGGCTTTACTGGAAGCCTGAATGGGCGCCAGCATTGAGCGTCATCCTGATGCTTCTGATTTTGGTGGCATACCCCAAAGGCGTGAGAGCGAAGACATGAGCAAGAGCTTGAACGCAGTCACTGGTTGGGCACTGGGCACCTTCGGCGTGGCAGCACTGGCCAGCCTGCCGTTCCTGGGCAATGCTTACCTGACCACCATCGGGTTCACGGTGTTGATTGCCTACATTTTGGGTCAAAGCTGGGACTGGGTCGCTGGTGAGATGGGCTACGTGAACCTGGGGCACTACTGCTTTTACGGCATTGGGGCTTATGCCTTTGCCATCTTGCTTGTGGGCAATTGGCCGCTGTGGGTGGCCATCGGCTTTGCGGTTGTGGTCACGGCCTTGGCTGCGCTGGTGATTTCGGTGCCGCTTTTTCGATTGCAAGGTGACTATTTCGCCTTCGCCACATTGGCTCTGCTGCCACTCATGGAGGTGCTGGCTTACAACCTGACACCGATCACCAACGGTGCTGACGGCATCGTGCTGCCAGTGGCGCAGGTGCTGCAGCCGGCTTACCTGATTGCGCTTGGTGTGTGCGTGCTGACGTTCATGGTCACCTTGCGCATCAACGCCTCACGTTTTGGGTATGCCCTCAAGAGCATCCGTAACGACGAGCAAGTGGCCGAAACCGTGGGTGTGCACATCGCACCCATCAAGCGACGTGTGTTGGTGCTGAGTGCTGCTTTTGGTGCGGTAGCAGGTGCAGTGCAAGCTTGGCAGATGAGTTACATCGACCCAGCCACGGTTTTTGGTCTGAACGTGGCGCTGGTGCCGGTGGCGATGGTGCTCTTCGCTGGTTCCGGCTTGCGCTGGGGTCCGGTGGTTGGCGTGCTGGTGCTCGCAACCTTGCAGCAGTGGCTGCTGGTCAACGTCAAGGGTTTCCAAGCCACGCTGTATGGGCTGATTGTGCTGCTCATCGGGCGCTTCATGCCCGGCGGTTTTCTGCGCGCGCGTTGGGTAAAGAAGGTGCCGCTGCTACGCGCTCTGGCGCGTGAGCACCATGAGTACATGGGTGAGACCGCCACTGCAGCGCAGACTTCTGCCGCATCGAAGGAGCTGCCACTGCCGCGCTACGCCGCGCTAGGAAGTACGCCGCTCATCCAGCTCGAGAACGTGCGCATGCAGTTTGGCGGCAATGTGGCGGTCAAAGATGTGAGCTTGCAGATTCAGTCAGGCGAAATCGTTGGCTTGATCGGCCCCAATGGCTCGGGCAAGACAACCTTGTTTAACTGCATCTCGCGGGTTTACACCCCCACCGAAGGCCGCGTGTTGTTTGCAGGGCAAGACCTCAAAGGTTGCAGCCGTGACCAAATCGCCCGTCTGGGTGTGGGTCGCACGTACCAGATCCCGCGTCCCTTTGGCGACCTCACGGTGCAAGAGAACATCGCTATTCCGCTGATGTTCAATGAGCAGCCGCTGTCCCCACGCGACGCGATGCGAGAGGCCCGTGTCTTCATCGAGTACGCCGAGCTGGGGCATCGTCTGCGTGAACGTGCCGACGGTTTATCGGTGCAGGAGAAGAAGGCTCTGGAATTTGCACGTGCGCTTGCCTGCAAGCCCCGCCTGCTGTTGGTGGATGAGGTGGCCTCAGGACTCACGCCTGGAGAGGTGCAACGCTTTGTCGATCACATCCGCCATGTGCGCGACCGCTACGGCATGACCGTGATCTGGGTTGAGCATATTTTCTCGGCGCTGGAGAAGGTGGTGGATCGTGTGATCGCGCTGGAGGAAGGCACCTTGATTGCGGACGGCCCGCTGGCCGATGTGGTGCGTAACGAGCGGGTGCTCAGCACCTACCTGGGCTCAGCTGCCCCTAAGGCTAAGGCAGGAGAACACACATGCTGAGCTTAAAGAACTTGAGTGTGAACCACGGGCCGCTCACGGCGCTGTGGGATGTGTCTCTGGATGTGAGGCGCGGTGAGAAAGTGGGGCTCCTGGGTGCTAACGGCGCAGGTAAATCCACCACCATGGGCGCCATTGTAGGCCTGTACCCCAAAGCCAGGGGCACCATCACCTACAACGGGCAGGTACTGGAGCGTCCATCAACCGCACAAACTGTGGCGGGTGGGATTGCAATGGTACCCGAGGGTCGCCGCTTGTTTGCCGCGATGAGCGTACTGGAGAACCTCGAGATGGGGGTGTATGCCGTGGCCAATCGCAAGGATATGGCGGTTTCGTTGGCGCGGGTCTATGAGCTGTTTCCGATCCTGCGCGAGAAGGCCACACAAAACGCCGGTGAACTCAGTGGAGGCCAGCAGCAGATGGTGGCGATAGGTCGCGCACTGATGTCTCGTCCGCGTCTGTTGCTGCTGGACGAGCCATTCATTGGCGTGGCCCCCAAGCTGATTGATGAGATTTTGTCTGCACTTCACAGCATCGCTGTTGAAGGCGTGACCATGATTTTGGTGGAGCAAAACACCCACCGTGCGCTGGACTTCGTCGATCGTGCCTATGTGATCGAAAACGGTCACACAGTGCTGGAAGGCAGCCGCGAACAATTGCTGGCTGATCCCACCTTTGCCTCCAAGTTTCTTGGACTTTAAATACAGGAGTTTTGTCATGAACCGAGAGCAGGAAATTGTTGCCCGTTCCCACGCGTTTCGAGAGGAATACCGTGAGAACACGCCGGGCTGGTACCGCGGTGAAATGCATTTGGCATTTACCTTGTGTTTTACGGTTGGGGCCATCGTGTACTGTGCCAGCCAACTGGCGTCAACTCGCTGGCAGGAGTGGGTGTTCGTGATGATGCCCATGTTCCTGTTCGGCAATTGGGCCGAGTGGGCAGCGCATCGCTATTTGTTGCACAGCCCCAAGAGCATTCTGAAGTCAGCTTACAAGCGGCATGTGGGGACCCACCACCAGTTCTTCTCGCACAAGACCCTGGATTACCACGGCCAGCGCGATTGGCGTGCTTTGCTGTTCCCGCCTTTTGCGCCCGTCTTGTTCGTCTTCGCTGCATTGCCCTTAGCGCTTGTGCTTGCTGCACTTTGGTCGGTTAACGCCGGTTACATCGCGATGATCAGCATGGCTGGCTACTTTCTCATGTACGAAGGCTTACACACCCTGTCGCATCTCGAGCATCCGTTGCTGGACCGTTTGCCCCTGGTCAACACCGTCAGGCGCATGCATGTCCTGCACCACAACCCGGATTTCATGCACACCCGAAATTTCAACCTCACCTTCCCAATTTGCGATGCGCTGTTTGGCACCAGCGATTTGAAAAGTGGCGTTATCGGAACGCTGTTCAACGGCATGTCGGACGCACAGCGCAAGGATGAAGACAAGCGCACATTGGCTGCACAGCAGCTTGAACGCAGTACCTCACACCAATAAGGAATCCGAGATGACTGAGCCTTTGAATCAAAGTGCCAATGCACTGGCCAACCGTGTAGCCATCGTCACGGGCGCTGCCCAGGGGATTGGGGCGCGTTATGCCCAAGCCCTGGCTGCTGCAGGTGCGGCTGTGGTTTGTGCCGACGTTGTGCCTAGCCAGGCCACGGCCGCGACCATCAAGGCCGCTGGCGGGCAAGCCTTGGATGTGCGTGTGGATGTGACGTCATCGGAGTCTGCTCGCGCCATGGCCGAAGCTGCCATGCGTGCGTTTGGGCGTATCGACATCCTGGTGAACAACGCCGGCATTTTCACCAACCTGGCACTCAAACCGATGGATCAAATCGACAGCGCTGAGTGGGACAAGGTGATGGCCGTCAATGTTCGAGGCCCCTTCGAGTGCAGCAAGGCTGTGCTGCCCGCCATGCGTGCGCAGGGCTACGGCAAAATCATCAACATCGCCTCAGGCACTGTCTTCAAGGGCGCGCCGATGTTGTTGCACTACGTAAGCTCCAAGGGCGCGGTGGTGGCCATGACCCGCAGCATGGCGCGTGAGTTGGGCGATGCAGGCATCCGGGTCAACACGCTGGCCCCTGGCCTGACCGCCAGTGAAAACACAGTGGCCAACCCGGCTTGGCAAGGCGCGGTGAGTGCCAACAACATTGCCAGCCGCGCCATCAAACGAGAGGTGACACCCGAAGACCTGTGCGGCACCGTGCTGTACTTAGCCAGTCCCGCCAGCGACTTCGTGACCGGTCAGGTCGTGGTGGTTGATGGCGGTTCCGTGATGCATTGAGGACATGAGATGACCCCCCAAGCGCTTAATCTGATCGACAATGAATGGCAGCCCGCGCAAAGCGGACAGTTCGAGGACAGTGTGAACCCGGCCGATGGCCGTGTGATTGGCCGCTACGCAGCCAGTGATGGTGCAGATGCCGAAGCTGCAATCGCAGCTGCACGCCGGGCTTTCGAGCGCCCCGACTGGGCGCAGTCACCGAGGCTGCGCCAGATGGTGATGCTCAAGTGGGCCGATCGGCTCGAAGCGCACGCCGAGGAGCTCGCGCATTTGTTGACGCTGGAAAACGGCAAGGTGCTGGAGCAGTCGCGCGGAGAAATAGCAGGTGCCATCTCCGAAATCCGTTACTACGCTGGTCTGACCCGATTCATCCCTGGCCATGTTTTTGAAGTTGAACCAGGTGTCTTCTCCACGCTGCTCAAGGAGCCTGCTGGCGTGGCTGGCATCATCGTTCCGTGGAATTCGCCGGTGGTGCTTCTGATTCGCTCACTCACCCCAGCCCTGGCTGCTGGCTGCACGACGATCATCAAGCCGGCGCCACAAACCGCGCTGATTACTGCCGCTGTTTTGACTGACCTGCAATCTGTAGCTCAGCTGCCTCGAGGGGTGCTTAACTTGGTGAGCGAGTGTGGCCATGCGGTAGCGCAGGCGCTGACCACCTCCCCCGATGTTGATGTGATCAGCTTTACAGGCTCGAACGCTACCGGCCAGCGCATCATGGCTGCCGCCGCGCCAACGATGAAAAAACTCTCACTTGAACTGGGTGGTAAATCTTGCTGCCTAGTGTTTGATGATGTGGATGTATCACGAATTGCGCCGCAATTGGCAGCGGCTGCCACCATCATTTCTGGTCAGCAGTGCACCGCCGCGCGCCGTGTGCTGGTTCATGCCTCACGATACGCCGAAATGAAGGTCGCGTTAAGCCAGGCACTTCAGGCCCTGGTGGTGGCTCCTGGCCTGGCCTCAGGCGCACAGGTTGGTCCTTTGATTGATGCGCCATCACACCAGCGAGTGAGCCAGGCGATTGCGCAAGCCACCGATTTGGCTGACGAGGTCATCCTGCGGGGTGGCCGTCCAGATGGGCTACCAGCCAGTGGCCACTTTATGACTCCAACGCTGGTGGCACACCGTGACACCAGCGCTTTCTTCGTTCAAGAGGAAATCTTTGGCCCCTTTGTGGTGCTGGAGCAATTTGAAGATGAACAGGATGCCGTCAAGCGTGCCAACCACTCCGATTACGGCCTGTCGGCCAGTGTTTGGACCCAAGACGGCGCACGCCAGATGCGGGTGGCCCGTGCACTACGCAACGGCACGGTCTGGCTCAATGAGCACAACAAGCTGTTTGCTGAAGCCGAGACTGGCGGCTACCGCCGCAGCGGCCTGGGGCGCCTGCACGGCTACGACGCGTTGATTGACTTCATGGAGATCAAGCACATCTACCAAAACGCTGGTGTAGTCGCACTCTGATTCTGGCTAAGGCCTGTGAATTGGCCTGGTATCGGTATTCATCTTGCCAAACAGCCCCGCGGGCAGCTGTGCTGCGGGGCATTACCCCCACCGATTACCGTCGCAAGGTCAATCTTTTTGACCTGCCAGCCGACAAAGCGCCCTTAATCTGAGTTCAAAGTTACCAGACGATTTGGATGCTTTTCCAACTGGCTGGTCCAAGACCAGACCTGTGGGCTGCTGCCGGTCTCGTAGACACCGACCTAAGCTTCTCGAGCTTTTTCAAACTCTAACGGACTGACGTATCCGAGCGTCGAATGACGGCGCACGGGGTTGTAGAACCGCTCGATGTAATCAAACACGTCGGCACGGGCCTAGGCTCGGGTGCGGTACACCTTTCTGGCCGTCTTCTCCGCCTTCAATGAACTGAAGAAGCTTTCCACCGTCGAGTTGTCCCAGACCTCGCCAGCACGGCTCATGCTGCAGGTAATACCCTGTTCCCGCAGCAGTTCCTGGAAGTGCTCGTGGTGTATTGGGTGCATTCAACCGGTCGATGCAACACTTGCTGCGAGTCTAGCGCTAGGCGTTTCATAGTTCAGCGTCTTACGCGGGCGATTATTCAAACGCAAAGCAATTGCATCAAGTTGAATCTGGTCGAATGGCGAGAGGTCGGTTCCTTTGCGGAAGTATTGGCGCAGCAGACCATTCGTGTTTTCGTTCGTACCGCGCTGCCATGGACTTTGAGGATCACAGAAGTAGACACTGACATCTGTAGCCACAGTGAATCGTTTGTGTTGCGCCAGCTCAGTGCCACGATCCCAAGTTAAGGTGGACATCAATCCCTCTGGCAATGTCTTGACCTGCCGAACCAAAGCGCTCACCACGCTGCTCGTGTCCTTCCCTGTGACATGCACCAACATGAC
>NZ_CAMCVG010000042.1 GCF_945881795.1 Rhodoferax sp. OV413 | reverse complement strand
ATTTGGTCGTAGGCCTTGGCAGAGCCGCCAAACTTGGCCGCCAGCACGGTGGTGATCGCCGCTGTCAGGGTTGTCTTGCCGTGGTCCACGTGGCCAATGGTGCCCACGTTGACGTGGGGCTTGGTACGGGTGAATTTTTCTTTTGCCATCTCTTAGCTCCGAAAAGTAATAGGTTCAAACAAATAAACGATCGCCGTACAACCGCTGCCACCGATGTGCCAACGGCCACGCCAAATTGGTGCCCTTTGCGGGAATCGGACCCGCGACCTCTCCCTTACCAAGGGAGTGCTCTACCACTGAGCCAAAAGGGCAAAAGCTTGAGGCTTCGCAAGCTTTTTAGAAAACTTCTTCACTTCGCAGTGCCGCCGAAACCGTGGAGCGGGGTAGGAGAATCGAACTCCTCGCTTTAGCTTGGAAGGCTAAGGTATTACCACTATACGAACCCCGCACAAGGCCCGCCAATCTATCAGTTTCTCAAGACACTGGTGGAGAGGGCTGGATTCGAACCAGCGTACTCGTTAGAGGGCAGATTTACAGTCTGCTGCCATTAACCACTCGGCCACCTCTCCTTCGGTGAGCCTTGGATTATGCCAGCTTTATGGGCAGCTTGTCACCTGCTGCCGGTTTTTTACAGGGCGACGGAGCCCTGGCAAGCTTGGAGCCAGGCTGCCGCCTGCCGGAAATGGCCACAAGCAAAAAACGGTACCGGCGGCCTCGAGGCGGAAAGCGGGGACGGGTGGTTAGCACTCAAGACGAGGTGCCGGCGCCCGTCAATCAGGCCTTGCTTGGACTGGGCATGCGCGCCCCACAACATGAACACCACTGGCCGGCTGCCCAATGAGACGGCGCGGATGATGGCATCGGTGAGCGCCTCCCAACCGCGTTTGGCGTGGCTGGCGGCTTGGCCTTCTTCGACCGTCAGGCAGGTGTTGAGCAGCAGCACGCCACCCCGGGCCCAAGACAGCAGGCTGCCGTCAGTGGGCGGAAACACCGCCTGCGCGGCCGCACCGCTGGTGCCGAGTTCTTTGAAGATGTTGCGCAGCGACGGCGGCACGGCCAGCCCCTGCGCCACCGAAAACGCCAGCCCCTCGGCCTGACCGCGCCCGTGGTAAGGGTCCTGCCCGAGAATGACAACCCGCACGGCTTCGCGCGGGGTCAGCTCCAGTGCGCGTAAGGGCTGGGGCGGAAAAATGGCGGCACCCGCTTCCAGCCGGACCCGCAAAAAATCCAATAGCGCCCGGCCCCGTTCGTCCGCAAAAAACGCGTCGACAATCACCTGCCAGCCCGCATCCACAGGCCACAGCCTGGGATCTGCCACCAGCAACTGATCCGCGGCCAAGCTGTGGTTCAGCGACGAAGGGGTTGCGCCCGACGACTCCGCGGGTAAAAGTGGCTGAGTTGGCAGAAGTGGCAGCTGCATCCGCTCAGCCGAACAAAGCCGCCAAGGCTTCGCCGGGCTCCGGCGCGCGCATGAAGGCCTCTCCCACGAGGAACGCATTCACGCCGGCCGCGCCCATGCGCAGCACATCGTCACGGGTGTTGATGCCGCTTTCGGTCACCAACAACTTATCCGAGGGCACCAGGGCGCGCAGGGTCAGCGTGGTGTCGAGGCTGACTTCGAAGGTCTTGAGGTTGCGGTTGTTGATGCCCAGCAGAGGGGTCTTGAGCTTCAGGGCCCGCTCCAGCTCGGCCTGATCGTGCACTTCCACCAGCACGGCCATGTCCAGCCCGAGGGCGATGGCTTCCATTTCTTTCATCTGAGCATCGTCGAGGCAGGCGGCAATCAGCAGCACCGCGTCGGCCCCCATACAGCGGGACTCGTAAATCTGGTACGGGTCAACCATAAAGTCTTTGCGCAGCACCGGAAGCTGGCAACTGGCGCGGGCTTGCTTGAGGAAGTCCACCTCGCCCTGAAAGAACTGCACATCGGTCAGCACCGACAAGCAGGCAGCGCCATGCTCGGCGTAGCTCTGGGCGATGTCGGCGGGAATGAAGTCCGCGCGAATCACGCCCTTGGACGGGCTGGCTTTCTTCACCTCGGCGATGACTGCCGGTTTTCCGGCCGCAATCTTGTCCCGCAAGGCGCCCACGAAGTCTCGGGTCAGCACGCGCGACTCGGCGTCAGCCCGCACGAAATCAAGCGATTTGCGCTTCCTGGCGGCGGCTACCTCCTGGTGTTTGACGGCTACGATTTTTTCGAGGATGTCGCTCATGGTGTGTCCGGTGGTTAATTCGCGAGGCGGTGGCTGAGTGCCACCAAAGCGTCGAGCTTGGCCTTGGCCGCTCCTGATTCGATAGCTGTTCGCGCAAGCATGACGCCGGCTTCCATGGTATTTGCCACATTGGCAGCATACAAGGCCACGCCGGCATTGAGGACCACGATGTCCTTGGCAGGGCCGGGATGGTTGTTAAGCACGCCCAGCAGCATGGCCTTGGAGTCCTCGGCGGTTTCTACCCGCAGGGCCCGGTTGCCGGCCATGGTCATACCGAAGTCCTCGGGGTGGATGCCATATTCGCGGATTTCCCCGTCCTTCAGCTCTCCCACCAGCGTGCCGGCGCCCAGACTGATCTCGTCCATGCCGTCGCGCCCGAAAACCACGATGGCGTGCTGCGCGCCCAAGCGCTGCAAAGCCCGCACCTGGATACCCACCAGATCAGCATGAAACACGCCCATCAGGATGTTGGGTGCGCCGGCCGGGTTGGTGAGCGGGCCGAGGATGTTGAAGATGGTGCGCATGCCCAGCTCTTTGCGCACCGGTGCCACATTCTTCATGGCGGGGTGGTGGTTGGGCGCGAACATGAAGCCCACGCCCTGCTCGGCGATGCACTGCGCGATCTGCGCCGGTTGCAGGTTGATGTTCAGGCCCAGCGCCTCGAGCACGTCTGCGCTGCCGCTTTTGCTGCTGACGCTGCGTCCGCCATGTTTGCTCACCCGGGCGCCGGCTGCGGCCGCCACGAACATGCTGCAAGTGGAGATGTTGAAGGTGTGGCTACCGTCGCCGCCGGTGCCCACGATATCCACCAAATGGGTGGTGTCGGCCACCTCCACCTTGGTGGAAAACTCGCGCATCACCTGCGCGGCCGCCGTGATTTCGCCGATGGTTTCTTTCTTGACGCGCAGGCCGGTGATGATGGCCGCCATCATGACGGGCGACACGTCGCCGGACATGATCTGGCGCATCAGGTGCAGCATCTCGTCATGAAAAATTTCGCGGTGCTCCACGGTGCGCTGCAGCGCTTCCTGCGGGGTCATGGTGGCGGTGGGGGGCATGGTTGTCTCCTTGAAAGTCTGGCGTGCGCCGGCTAGTAAACCGCCGCCCGGGCCTCTGCAACTCTGACAACCGGGGCCGGCGGCGTCTTGAAAAAGGCTCGTACGCTCGCAACGGCGTGGTCAATGCCAGAGGCATCCACGTCCAAGTGCGTCACAAAGCGCAGCCCGATGAGGCCGGTGGCCCACACGCCGCGCTCTTTCAGAAAAGCCAGCAAATCCGGCCCGCGCCCGTTGGCCACATCGACAAACACAATATTGGTTTGCGCCGAGCGCACCTGCAGCCCCTCAATGCCATGCAGGCCGTGGGCCAGGCGCTGCGCCAGCGCATGGTCGTCCGCCAGGCGCGTCAGATGGTGGTCCAGCGCATGGCTGGCCGCTGCCGCCAACAGGCCGGATTGCCGCATCCCGCCCCCGGCCATTTTGCGTATGCGGTGGGCGCGGGCAATCAACTCCTTGCTGCCGCACAGCGCAGACCCCACCGGCGCGCCCAGGCCTTTGCTGAAGCAGACCGAGACGCTGTCAAAGTAGCCGGCAATCCGGCGCGCAGCGGCCACAACGCCCTCATGCCCCACCGCTGGCGCGGTTCGCTGCTCCCCGTGGGGGCCGTCGCCGACTTCGGGCTGCCCGGCGCCGGAGATTTCGGCCTGTTGCGCCATGGCCACCGCCGCGTTAAACAGCCGCGCGCCATCCAGGTGCACCGCCAGCCCGCGCGCACGCGCCAGGGCGGTGGCCTGCTCCAGATATTCCAAGTGCATGGGGTTGCCGTTCCAGGTGTTTTCCAGGCACAGCAGGCGGGTGCGGGCGAAGTGGCAGTCGTCGGGCTTGATGGCCGCGGCAATGTCGGCCAGTGCCATGCGACCGCCCGCGTCCTGCGCCAGGGGCTGCGGCTGAATGCTGCCCAGCACGGCAGCGCCCCCGCCTTCATAGCGGTAGGTGTGGGCCATTTGGCCGACGATGTATTCGTCCCCCCGGCCGCAGTGCGCCAGCAGCGCGCATAAATTGCTTTGGGTGCCGGTGGGCATGAACAAGGCCGCCTCAAAGCCCAGGAGCCCGGCAATCTTCTCCTGCAGCGCATTCACACTGGGGTCGTCGCCGAACACATCGTCACCCAGCGGCGCGACCCGCATGGCCTCGCGCATGGCGGCGGTCGGGCGGGTAACGGTGTCGCTGCGCAAGTCAACAATAGTGGTCATATCGGCCTTTGAGGACTATGGATATTGCGCGAACAGCTATCAAAGTAATAGCAATTTCGCCCGTTCATTGCAAAAAGTTCTTCAGCATGGCGTGGCCATGCTCGGTCAGGATGCTCTCGGGGTGAAACTGTACGCCCTCCATCCGCGCCGCCTGCGGCAGGCCGGTGTGGCGCACGCCCATGATTTCGCCGTCGTCCGTCCAGGCGGTAATGGCCAGCTCCCGGGGGCAGCTCGCGCGCTCGATAGCCAGCGAGTGGTAGCGGTTCACGGTGAATGTCTCGGGCAGGCCGGCAAACACGCCCTCCCGGGTGGTGGTAATCACGCTGGTCTTGCCGTGCATGAGCTGCTGCGCCCGCACGATGGTGCCGCCCAACGCCGCGCCAATGCTCTGGTGGCCCAGGCAGACACCCAGAACCGGCAGCTTGCCCATGAAGTGACGGATGGCAGGCACCGAAATGCCGGCCTCTTTGGGCGAACAAGGCCCGGGCGAGATGACCAGCCGGTCGGGCGCGCGCTCGGCAATGCCTTCCAGGGTGATTTCGTCGTTGCGAAATACCTCCACCTCGGCACCCAACTCGCCGAAATACTGAACGATATTGAAGGTGAAGGAGTCGTAGTTGTCGATCATCAGGAGTTTCATGGTGCCCCCACGCTTGTCACGATGCTTGTCACGGTGTGTACCGCGCTGCCCCCCATGGGGGCCTTCGCGCCTTGGAATAGTCCGGTGTCGCTCATGCGGCGGCTCCTTCCCGCAGGCGGGCAAATTCCCGGTGCTCGAATGCAATCGATGCGTCCATCAGGGCGCGGTAAGCGGCTTCCAGCACATCGGGCTGACCACCCTGCTCTGCCGCCATGCGGCGCACCCGCGCTGCAATGAATTCAATGCGACCTTGGTCGTGAACCTTGCTCGCGTCTTGCTTGATGCGCGCGGCCTGTGTCATGTAACCGGTACGCTCGACCAACAAGGCGGTAATGCGCTCGTCCAGCTCGTCGATGTGGCTGCGCACCTCGTCCATGGTCTCGCAATGGCGGGCTTTGTTCGCGGCAATCATTGCAGTCCCTCCTCCACCAGCTCGGCCGCGCGCAGCAGCGCGCGGGCCTTGGCCTCTGTTTCTTTCCACTCCAGCTCGGGCACGCTGTCGGCCACCACGCCGGCTGCCGCCTGCACGTAGAGTGTTTCGTTCTGGATGATGCCGGTGCGGATGGCAATGGCCACATCCATATCACCGGCGTAGCTCAAATAGCCGCAGGCGCCGCCGTAAATTCCGCGCTTGACCGGCTCGAGCTGGTCGATGAGCTCCATGGCGTGCACCTTGGGCGCACCGGTCAGCGTGCCGGCGGGGAAGGTGGCCTTGAGCACGTCCATGCTGCTCATGCCGGCCTGAAGCGTGCCTTCGACGTTGCTCACGATGTGCATCACATGGCTGTAGCGCTCGACGATGAAGGCATCCGTCACCTTCACCGAGCCGATGTCGGCAATGCGTCCGATGTCGTTGCGGGCCAGGTCAATCAACATGACGTGTTCGGCGCGTTCTTTGGGGTCGTTGATCAGTTCCACTTCGGCAGCGCGGTCCAGCTCGGGCGTGGCGCCCCTAGGGCGGGTGCCGGCCAGCGGGCGGATGGTGACCTTCTTTGCAGCGGCGAGCACCGCCGGGCCGCCCTCGGCGGCGAAGCGTGCGGGCAATGTTTCCTGGCGCACCAGAATCTCCGGCGACGCTCCCACCACCTGGAAACCGCCGAAGTTGTAGAAATACATATAGGGGCTGGGGTTGAGCGTGCGCAGCGCGCGGTACAGGCTCAAGGGCGAGGCGGTAAACCGCTTTTTGATGCGCTGCCCCACCTGCACCTGCATGAAGTCGCCGTTGGCAATCAGCACTTTGGCGCGCTCCACGGCGGCCAGGTAGTCGGCCTTGGCAAAGTCGCGCACCGGGGCGTGGCTCTGGCAGGGCTGGATGTCGGGTGCGCTCACCGCCTGCGCCAGCAGCGCGCGCAGCTCCGCCAGGCGGGCCTGGCCGGCGGCATAGGCACCGGGCTGGGCGGGGTCCAGGTACACCATCAGGTGCAATTTGCCCGAGAGGTTGTCAATCACGGCCAGCTCTTCGCACTGCAGCAGCAGGATGTCGGGCGTACCCAGTTCATCAGGCGGGCAGCTGTTCTGGAGCTTTTTCTCGATGTAGCGCACCGCGTCGTAGCCGAAGTATCCCGCCAGCCCGCCGCAAAAACGCGGCATTCCGGGCTGCAGCGCCACCTTGAAACGCTGCTGGTAATCAGCAATAAAGTCCAGCGGGTTGAGGCTCGAGGTCTCTACCACCACGCCGTCGGTCACCACTTCGGTGCGGGCCGCATCGCCAAAGCCGCTGGCGCGCAACAACGTGCGCGCTGGCAGTCCGATGAAGCTAAAGCGCCCGAAGCGCTCGCCACCCACCACCGACTCGAGCAGAAAGCTGTTCGCAGCAGGCTCGGCCTCGCCGGCGCGGCGCGCGAGCTTGAGGTACACCGACAGCGGGGTTTCTAGGTCGGCAAATGCCTGGGCACTCAGGGGGATGCGGTTGTAGCCTTGCGCCTGCAGGGCCAGAAATTCGGATTCAGTCATCAAGGGCTGCGCCTCTTCAACAATCTATTCACGGGGGGGCAGGAAGGGCCTGCCGCTGGTTGGGTTTGCGCGCAATAAATCGGAGGGGAATCCGTGCCACTTAACCACGCGGAGCGCCAAGACCATGCACGTGCGCCGCAATGCTGCGGCCGGCAGGTGTCAGAGCCCAGGCACAACGGGCCAGGGGCGCCAGGGCCAGGCTCCCCGGTCACTTAAACCTGTTCTGCTCACGTGGTGGATAAACATGGCTTCAGTGTAGCAAAGGCAAACCGGGCAGCGCCCGCCGGTCAGCACTCCAGCCAGGGTTTCGAATTGCATGATTTTTTTTCTCCATAAAGTCGACTTTGCACCCCCAGACGGGCAGAGCGCGCTGACTTCTTGATTTTTGTGTGGCGGGTGTAACCGGACTGCCAACACCATGGGTAACAATGGTCCGGCACGACTGGCCCCGCCGCGGGCGCCAAGCGCTGAATTCTGAAAACGTCTCCTATGAAAGACATGGCATGAAACTCAAACACCAAATCATCGGGCTGGGCTTGGTCGGAATCCTGGCGTCCGCACTGCTCGGGGGCATCGGCTTGACCCAAACCCACAACCTGGCCGGCACGATGGAGGAGTCCAACGCGATGTCCAGCGCGCTGCAAATCAGCCAGGACGCCGACATGATGCACGACGCCATCCGCGGCGATGTGCTGCTGCTGGCGCAAGGCGCCACCGCCAAAAACGCCCAGCAGATGACCGAGGCCACCAAGGATCTGGAAGAGCACGCCAAAAACTTCACCGATGCGCTGCAGGAATTGGAAGGCAAGCCCCTGCCCGCTGAAGTCAAGGCGCTGGTGCAGGCCACCAAGCCGATGGTGACGGCCTATGTTGCGTCCGCCCAGAAAGCCCAGCAGACCATCGCCAAAGACGTCACCGCCGCGGCCGCAGCTATCGATGAGTTTCAGGCTGCCTTCAAGAAGCTCGAAGACCAGATGGCCCTGATGTCAGAATCCATAGCGAAAAGCGTGGACGAGTTCCGCGCTATTGCCCGCGACAAGGTCACGACAGGCGAAATGCTGGTGAGCGTGGCATGGGTGATTTCTACCCTGTTGCTGGTGGTGGGCGCCTACTACCTGGGCAAAGAACTCTCCCAGCCCATTGCACACGCCGCCGACATTGCCAACTCTCTGGCCGGCGGCAACCTGCACACCGACATACACCCCGCAGGCAGCGACGAAACCGTCGCATTGCTGCAGGCCATGGCCACCATGCAAAACAGCTTTAGCAGCACCGTGCGCGCCGTCAAGAGCAGTGCCGATGCGGTCGCCAACGCCAGCGCCGAAATCGCCGAAGGCAACCACGACCTGTCGGCCCGCACCGAGCAACAAGCCAGCGCCCTGGAAGAAACCGCCGCCAGCATGGAAGAACTCGGCTCCACCGTGAAGCAAAACGTGGACTCCGCCCGCACCGCCAACCAGCTGGCCATGAGCGCATCGTCCGTCGCCGTTCAAGGCGGCGAGGTGGTGGGCCAGGTGGTGGAGACCATGAAAGGCATCAATGAGTCGAGCCGCAAGATCGCAGACATCATCAGCGTGATTGACGGCATCGCCTTCCAGACCAACATCCTGGCGCTGAACGCGGCGGTGGAAGCTGCCCGCGCCGGCGAACAAGGCCGCGGCTTTGCGGTGGTGGCCTCCGAAGTGCGCTCTCTGGCCGGCCGCTCGGCCGAAGCTGCCAAGGAGATCAAGAGCCTGATCAACGCCAGCGTGGAGCGCGTGGAGCACGGCACGATTCTGGTGGACCGCGCCGGCGAGACCATGACTGAGGTGGTCAGCAGCATCAAGCGGGTGACCGACATCATGGGAGAGATCAGCGCCGCCAGCAACGAGCAAAGCCTGGGCGTCAGCCAGGTCGGCCAGGCGGTCACGCAGATGGACCAAAGCACCCAGCAAAACGCGGCCCTGGTGGAAGAAATGGCCGCTGCGGCCAGCGCCCTCAAGAGCCAGGCCAGCGAACTGGTGGATGCGGTGGCAGTGTTCAAGCTGGGCAACGAAGGCCGCTCGAGCGGTAGCTCGGCCTCAAGCGCCAGCCCGGCGTCTGGTGCAGCCGCCCGCAAGGCAGCTGCCTCCAACCCTGGCAGCTACAAGGCTTCCAGCAACCAGTTTGCCAAGCCTCAGCCCCAAGCGGCCGCGCTCGCGACCAAGCCCCCGCAGGCCTTGCGCCTGGCCGGCAGCCGCCCCGTGGCCAAGCCGGCTGCAGCCTCGGGCGCGCAATCCAGCAACCAAACCGCCTCCAATGGCGCCACCAGTTTCAAGGCCACTCCCGCGGCCGGTGGCGACGACGACTGGGCCTCCTTCTAAGCCCAGCGCACAGCGGCCAGACTGTCCACGAACGCATCCGCGTCTACCGTGTGGACGCTCTGGCCGTGGTTGTATCCGTAGCTCACCAGTAGCACCGGGCAGCCCGCAGCACGTGCGGCCTGTGCGTCATTGACCGAATCGCCCACCATCAGGGTGCGCGCCGGCTCCACACCCAACACCGCGCAGGCATGCAACAAGGGCATGGGGTCGGGCTTTTTGCGCGCCACCGCGTCGCCACCCACCACCAGCTCGAAGAACTGCACCAGCCCTTTGTCGGCCAGCAAATCCTGCGCAAAAGCGGTGGGCTTGTTGGTCACACACCCCAGCTTCAGGCCCTGCTTCTGCCAGTGGGCCAGGCCCTCCATCACACCGGGATACACGGTGGAGAATCGCCCGTTGACCTGCCGGTAGTGGGCCAGGTAGGCGGCTGAGGCCCGCTCCAGCAGCGCTATTTTTTCAGGAGCGGCCTGCGCAGCGTCTATGTGGGCGAGCAGGCTTTTTATCAGGTGATCCGAGCCTTTGCCGACGAACTTTTCGACCAGCGAGGGCGTGAGCGTGAAGGCACTGAACGGCGCCGGCAAATCAGCCAGCATGCGCTGCAGGGCCTGCCCGAAATCCGCCAGGGTGTCCACCATGGTGCCGTCCAGATCGACCAGCACCGCGTCAAGGTCGGCGCGGCTCCAAGGGGAGGTACCACTCACCGCAGGGCCGCCCGCATGGCGTCCACCACCGCCTTGTAGTCGGGCTGGCTAAAGATGGCGCTGCCGGCCACAAAGGTGTCGGCCCCCGCATCGGCCACCTGGCGGATGTTGTCGGTCTTGATGCCGCCGTCGACTTCCAGCCGGATGTCTTTGCCGCTGGCCTCAATGCGCTTTCGGGCCGCCTCGATCTTGCGCAATGCCGAGTCGATAAAGCTCTGCCCGCCAAACCCCGGGTTCACGCTCATGATGAGGATGAGGTCAATGTCCTCAATCACCCAGTCCAGCACGTCCAGCGGCTCGGCGGGGTTGAACACCAACCCGGCCTTCACGCCTTTGCTGGTGATGGCCTGAACACTGCGGTGCACATGGCCGCTGGCATCGGGGTGAAAGCTAATCAGGTCAGCGCCCGCCTCGGCGAAGCTGGCAGCCAGCGCGTCCACCGGCGAAATCATCAAATGCACATCAATCGGCAAGGCCATGCCTTCGGGCGTTTTGGCATGCGGCTTCAAGGCCTTGCAGACCATCGGGCCGAAGGTCAGGTTGGGCACATAGTGGTTGTCCATCACATCAAAGTGGATCCAGTCCGCACCGGCGGCGGCAACGGCCCGCACTTCGTCGCCCAGTCGGGCAAAGTCGGCGGCGAGGATGGAGGGGGCAATGCGGTAGGTCATGTCAGGAGAATCAGCGCGAGGCCTAGGGTTTGTACGGGTTAGGGGAGGGGTATCGGGGGGTAACAAGCGGTGCATTTTCGCAGGTAGCATCGGCCCATGGCCAAATATGCTTTTCTGGTGGAAGTCAAACCCCAATTCCTCGCGGACCACTCGATGCCGCACGACGACCTGTATGTGTTTGCGTACACCGTCACCATCACCAATGTCGGCGAGATTCCGGCGCAACTTGTTTCCCGGACCTGGAATGTGAACGATGCCAACGGCCACACCGAGCGCATCAAAGGCCTGGGTGTGGTCGGGCAGCAGCCCTTGCTCAAGCCCGGCCAGGCCTTCGAATACACCAGCGGCACCCGCCTGGCCACGCCCACCGGCACCATGCACGGCAGTTACTTTTGTGTGGCCGAAGACGGCGAAAAGTTTGACGCCGATATTCCGATGTTCGTGCTCGATGCCCTGAGCGGCACCACCGGCCCGCACACCCTCCATTAAGGCGCCCCATGAGCCGCGACGACGTGGCCGGCCCCATCGGGCACGGCCTGGGTGAATTTGAGCTGATTGCCAGGTTTTTTGAACGGGCCGGCCACGCCCTGCCCAGCCGCGTGATTCTGGGTATTGGTGACGATTGCGCTCTGCTTCAACCCACGCCGTGCATGCAGTGGGCAGTGAGCAGCGACATGCTGGTCAGCGGGCGGCATTTTTTTGCCGACGTGGATCCCTGCACCCTGGGCCACAAGGCGTTGGCGGTCAATTTGAGCGATCTGGCCGCCTGCGGCGCGCGTCCGGTGGGGTTCACGCTGGCGCTGAGCCTGCCGGACGCGGACGCGGCATGGCTGCAGAGCTTCTCGCAGGGGTTGTTTGCGCTGGCCGACGCCCACGACTGCCCGCTGGTCGGCGGCGACACGACACGGGGCCCGCTCACCATCTGCATCACCGTGTTCGGCGAGGTGCCGCCGCATCTGGCCCTGCTGCGCTGCGGCGCGCGAGCTGGCGACGACATCTGGGTGAGCGGCACACTCGGTGACGCGGCACTGGCGCTGCAGTGCCTGCAAGGTCAGCAAATTCGGCAAAGTCAGCAAAGCCTGCCGGATGATTCGGCCCTGCTGGCCGCGAACTTGCCCCCCGCCGCCCTGCTCGCGGCCCGCCAGCGGCTCGAGTCCCCGATCCCGCGGCTGGCGCTGGGCCAAGCGCTGCGCGGCATCGCCAGCGCCGCCGCCGATGTGAGCGATGGGCTGCTCGGGGACCTCGGCCATATCCTGCAACGCAGCGCAGTAGGAGCCACACTGGACGCCCAAACCGCTATGAATTTGCTAGCTACTCGCGCATACATGACGGGAGCTGAAGCCACTTTTGACATCCAAAACCCGACCCACGCACAGGCTCTGCAGCTGGTGCTGTGCGGGGGGGATGACTACGAGCTCGTCTTCACCGCCCCCGCTCTCCACCGCGCGCAAGTCCTGCAGGCCGCCGCAGACTGCGCCACGCCGGTCACCCGCGTGGGCCGCATCGAGGCTGCGCCCGGTCTGCGCGTGCTCAGCCCCGACGGCACGCCGCTGCAGGGCGCGTGGGCCGGTTTTGACCACTTCCGCTAAAAATTCCGTTCCATGAGCCGCCTGGCCCTGACCCGAGTCAAGATCTACAACACGGTGGCCCGCCAGCTGCACGGTCAGGTGCCCTGCTGGGTGTGCGGTCAACATGTGGCCCCTGAGGACGCCACGCTGGAACACATATGCCCCCGCAGCGAAGGCGGCAGCAGCCACCTGGAGAACCTGGCCATCAGCCACGGCCACTGCAACCGCGCGCGGCATATTCCGACAGGCGCGGCCTGATTGCAGCCGCATTGCGGCCTCGCCCGGTTCAGGCGTCGAACCTCTAGATTCTTGCAAGGGGCTTGCAAAAGAAATTCTTTTCGGCAAAACTGCTAAAAACGTCGGCGTCACAATCTTGAAACCCCACCGCCCGAAGATTCGCGTTCCAGTTATTTAAGAGGCCCTCCATGCCAAATTCTGAAAACCGCGTTCACACCCGCGCCAGCTTCTTCCGTTTGGGCACCGGTCCCCAAACCGAGTCGTATTTTTCTTTCCGCGCGTCCGACAAGCCCGATGCGATTGCCGCCCTGATCATGGATCTGAGCCCCAAGGGCGCCAAGATTTTGTCGCAAGCCGGCTCCTACCTGACCGGCAAGACATTCCGTCTGGAAATGCACTTTGCTACCGAAGACGGCTTTGAGAACGTCGATGGCGGTGAAGTGAAATGGGTGTGGTCCGAGCCCGAAGGCATCTACACCATGAGCGGCTTCGAAACCACCTCTGAAGACCAGGACCTGGTGGCCCTGATGCAAGGCATCCCATTGCCGACCAAGCACGCCATCCGTTGCGCGCTTTACCCCGTCAACCAATCAGTCGCTGCCTGAGATTCTGTCTTCTCGATGAATAATCAGGGGGATGCATGATCCCGTCCCCCTGATTCCAGTTCACACCCGCAACGGCAAAGTTCTCTACTTGCCACTATCGCTCGCTCCCAGCCGCCCCACTGCGAAATTCATGTTTTCGCACCCGGCGCACATCATCGCGCTGGGTATGGGCTCGGGCCTCTCCCGTCTTGCTCCCGGCACCGCCGGCTCTCTGTGGGCCTGGGTGGCCTTTATTGCGCTTTCCCAATGGCTGGGCGATGTAGGCTGGGGGGTGTTGATTGCTATCTCGCTGCCCGTGGGCTGGTGGGCCAGCAGCGTGACGGCGCGCAACATGGGCAACCTCGACCCGAGCAACATCGTCATCGATGAAATCGTGGCCTTCTGGCTGGTGCTGTGGCTAATTACGCCAACCTCTCTGCTGGAACAGGCGCTGGCCTTTGCACTGTTCCGCTACTTTGACGCCGCCAAGCCCGGGCCGGTGGGCTGGGCCGACCGACTCTTTCACAACCTCGAGCCCGACACCGACTCCCGCGCCTGGGACAAGGCCGGCTGGGGCATCATGCTGGACGACCTCGTCGCCGCCGGCTGCACCCTGCTGGTGGTGGCCGCCTGGAGGTTTATGTGAGCGATTTGCTCCTAAATCAGGAGCAGCTGGCCCAATATCCATGGGCGCAACTTCCCGATTTGCTTATAAAAAACCAGTGGATGCTGGCCACCGCCGAGAGCTGCACCGGCGGCATGATTGCCGCGGCCTGCACCGATCTGGCCGGCTCCAGCAGCTGGTTTGAGCGCGGCTTTGTGAGCTACTCCAATGCTGCAAAAACCGAGATGCTGGGCGTGCCCGCTGCGCTGATTGCGGAACACGGCGCGGTGAGCGAGCCGGTGGCGCGCGCCATGGCCCAAGGCGCTTTGCTCAACAGCCGCGCCCAAGTGGCGCTGGCCGTGACCGGGATCGCCGGCCCCGGCGGCGGCAGCGCCGACAAGCCGGTCGGAACGGTCTGGTTCGCCTGGGCCACGCCGGCAGGCTTAAAGAGTGAGCGGCTGCTCTTTGCCGGTGACCGCGCCGCAGTGCGCACCGCGACGCTGCAGCACAGCCTGCAAGGACTGATCGCGCTGCTGCGGCCTGTCGCCTGAACGACCCCTCGGCGGCGGGGGCCTGGGCGCTGCGGTTAGTCTTGATTCAGGGCTACCTTAGCGCCCCTAAGTTTGCGCCCCCCATTTAGCGCCCCCATCTGGAGATCGACATGGCCTGGTTTGAAGGATTTGAATCGCGCACCGTGGACGCCAACGGTGTTCGCATCCACGTGCGGGTGCCCACTGCCGCGCACAACGGGCGCCCCGCCCTGCTGCTCTTGCACGGCTTTCCGCAGACCCATGCGATGTGGCACCGGGTATCGCAACTGCTCTCGCACGACTTCTACCTCGTCATGCCCGACCTGCGCGGCTACGGCGACTCGTCCAAGCCCGCGGGACTTCCCGACCACAGTAACTACAGCAAACGCACCCTGGCCGCCGACATGGCGGCGCTGATGGACGCCCTCGGCGTGGAATGCTTCGGTGTGTGCGGGCACGACCGCGGCGCCCGCGTGGCGCACCGCTTGGCGCTGGACCATCCGGAGCGGGTGGAAAAGCTGTGCGTGATCGACATCGCCCCCACACTGGACATGTACGCCGCCACCGACATGGCATTCGCCCGCGCTTACTACCACTGGTTTCACCTGATCCAGCCCAGCCCGCTGCCAGAGACCATGATCCTCGGCAACCCGCTTCCCTACCTGCACACCAAGCTCGGTGGCTGGGGCGGCAGCGGCACGGCCTTCATCGAGGCGCAAGCCATGGCCGAATACGAGCGCTGCTTCCTGCTACCGGGCACGGTGCACAGCATCTGCGAGGACTACCGCGCCAGTGCCGGCATCGACCTTGAGCACGACCGCGCCAGCCGCTCCCTGCCCGACGGCACCGGCCGCATGGCCTGCGACACACTGGTGCTCTGGGGCGAGCGCGGCGTGGTGCACCGTCTGTTTGACCCGCTGCCCCTGTGGCAGGCGCAGTGCGCGGCAACGGTGAGCGGCTGCGCGCTTGCGGCGGGACACTTCATTCCGGAAGAGCTGCCTGCTGAGACCGCCGCCCACTTGCGCGGGTTCTTCGGTGTCTGAGGCAGCGCGCATACTGCGCGAGGGACTGGCGCTGGTCATCGGGGCGCAGGGCGGCATCGGCGCGGCGCTGCTGCAGGCTCTGCAAAGTCCGGCAGCGCCAGGCGACACGCCCTTTGCGGGCGTGATGGGGCTGGGGCGCAGCAGCGTGCCGGCCCTCGATTTACTGAATGAAGACAGCATTCGCGCCTGCGCCGCGGCGGTTACGCAAACCGGCCTGCCGCTGCGGCTGGTGGTGGATGCCACCGGCTTTTTGCACAACGCAGGCTGGGCCCCCGAGAAAGGCTGGCAGCAACTCGACCCTGCCCACATGGCCCACAGCTTTGCCATCAACGCCATCGGCCCGGCCCTGTTGATGAAGCATTTTTTGCCGCTGCTGGCGCGCGACGGCAAAAGCGTGTTCGCCACGCTCTCGGCCAAGGTGGGCAGCATCGGCGACAACCGGTTGGGCGGCTGGTACAGCTACCGCGCCAGCAAAGCCGCACTCAACCAACTGGTGCACACCGCAGCCATCGAGCTGCACCGCAAAAACCCGCAGGCTGTGTGTGTGGCCCTGCATCCGGGCACGGTGGACACCGGCCTCTCATCGCCGTTTGCCAAAACAGGGCTGGAAGTTCGCACGCCCGAGCAAGCGGCGCTGCGCCTGTTGGCGGTGGTGGATGAATTGCAGCCGGCAGACAACGGCGGCTTCTTGAACCACGACGGCACGCCACTGCCCTGGTAGGGCCGGGCAGCTTCAAGAGCCCCGGGGGGGGGCCGCGGGTGCCGGTCTGTGTCTGCCGGGGCCTGCGAGCGGCACGCCTTAGGTCACGCGCCGCAGCACTTCTTGAATTTCTTGCCGCTGCCGCAGGAACAGGGGTCGTTGCGGCCGGGCTCGGCGAGCTTGCGCACGGTCTCCACCCGAGGTCCCACATTGCGCCAGATTTCGCCCAGGTCATACACTGCCCACACCGCGTCCGAGAATTCGTTGATGCGGCGCTGGCTGACGCTGGGCGGGCCCTGGTCGTCGAACACCGCGATGGTGGGGGCGTCGGTGTCGTCTTCGGTCAGGGCGATGATGGATTGCAAGGACGCATCGAGCCACTTGCCTGTCTCTTTATCGCGCGGGGCAGCCCATTCCTCGGACCAGCTTTCCACCGCAAACATGAAGCCCAGCGCCCACACCTGCGCAAACGAGGGCAGGTCTTCGCCGTCCATCGCGGCGCGGTCGGCCTCCGGCAGGGCGGCCACGGCGCCGCGCACATCCAGCACCTCGGGGTGGTAGGCGGACTCGTCGTCCAGGCTCTCGACCTCCCGACGCAGGCAGTGCGCCACCTCGTTCCAGCGGCGCGTCCAGAGACCCATGAATCTCGCGGCCTGCGCTGCGTCGGCAAAGCGAACGGCCTCACCTGCATCACCTGCATCTTCGGCTTCAAGTTCCGAGGGCTCCAGCTCCGAGGGTTCCAGACCAAGCAGCACCGCAAAGTATTCCGACGGCAGGATGACCCGGCGGCACACCACCAGCGCGGCCATGAATCCCTCGCAGAACTCCCACTGCGGAATCTCGTCACTGCGGGTGCGCAGGTCGTCCAGGATGGCGTCTATCTCGTCGAACTCATCGGGGCTGAGCGGGTTCAGCGCAGTCGCATTCAGTGGTGCATCCAGGGGCGCATTATTTTGTAATGTGGAGGTCATAAGCTGTTTTGTAGGGGGGCAGGCTGGTATTGTCTCCCGCTCAAGGAGACCTCCCCATGCTCAACGCCCTGAACGCAATCTTCCCGCTGCGCTACACCGTGATGGTGTTCAGCGTGCTCACTATGCTGATCAGCGGTTTCAGCCTGCTGGCCTTCGGCGTGGGCACGCCTGTGTTCTTGCTTGCCGCCTATCTGGTGGCGGTAGGTGTGTACGACCTGGGGCAGACCAAGCGCTCGGTGCTGCGCAATTACCCCATCATCGGGCACCTGCGCTTTATTCTCGAATTCATCCGACCCGAGATCCGCCAGTATTTCATCGAGAGCGACATGGAGGCCACACCCTTCTCGCGCTCGCAGCGCTCGCTGGTTTATCAGCGCGCCAAGGGCGAGCCCGACAAGCGCCCCTTCGGTACCCAGCTCGATGTGCAGGCCGATGGCTACGAGTGGATCAACCACTCCGTCGCACCCACCAAAATCGGCTCGCACGACTTCCGCATCACTATCGGCGAACACACCGCGCAGCCGTATTCGGCCAGCGTGTTCAACATTTCTGCCATGAGCTTCGGCGCGCTGAGCGCCAACGCCATCCTCGCGCTGAACAAGGGCGCCATGCGCGGCAACTTTGCCCACGACACCGGCGAGGGCTCCATCTCCAGCCACCACCGCGTCCACGGCGGAGACCTGATCTGGGAGATTGCGTCCGGCTACTTCGGCTGCCGCAACGACGACGGCAGCTTCAATGCCGAGAAGTTCGCCGCCAATGCGAGCGAGCCGCAGGTCAAGATGATTGAGCTCAAGCTCAGCCAGGGCGCCAAACCCGGCCACGGCGGCATGCTGCCCGGCCCTAAGGTCACACCCGAAATTGCAGCGGCACGCGGCATCCCGGTGGGGGTGGACTGCGTCTCGCCCGCCGCGCACAGCGCGTTTTCAACGCCGGTGGAGTTGATGCAATTCATCGACAAGCTGCGCACGCTCTCGGGCGGCAAGCCCACCGGCATGAAGCTGTGCGTGGGACACCCCTGGGAATGGTTTGCCATGGTCAAGGCGATGCTGGAAACCGGCATCACGCCGGACTTTATTGTGGTGGACGGCGCCGAAGGCGGCACCGGCGCGGCTCCGCTTGAATTTACCGACCACGTGGGCGCCCCGGTGCAGGAAGGCCTGCTGCTGGTGCACAACACGCTTCGCGGTGCGGGCTTGCGTAAGCGCATCAAGATTGGTGTCGCGGGCAAGGTGGTGAGCGCGTTTGATATTGCGCGGCTCATGGCGCTGGGCGCCGACTGGTGCAACAGCGCGCGCGGCTTCATGTTTGCGCTGGGCTGCATTCAGGCGCAGCACTGCCACACCGGCCACTGCCCCACCGGCGTCACCACACAAGACCCGGTGCGCCAGCAGGCGCTGGTGGTGCCCGACAAGGCCGAGCGGGTCTACAACTTCCACCAGCAAACCTTGTTTGCCTTGAAGGAAATGGTGCAGGCCATCGGCGTAAACCACCCCAACGAGATCACCGCACACCACATCGTGCGCCGCGCCTCCGACCACAAGGTGCTATCGCTGGCCCAACTCATCCTCACCCGACTGCCCGAGGGCGTGCTGCTGCGCAACACGCTCGACGACCTGCCCCTCATCTACCAACAAGGCTGGCCGCTGGCGCAAGCGCACACTTTCGCTGTGCGGGATGTTTGAGGCGGGTAATCGTTCCCTGGAACCAAAGGCGCGAAAAGTAGAGTTCTCCAAGACGGAAACCCTACCTGATGTAGTCAAGATCAAGCGCCAGGCACCATGGCCTTGATGTCTTTCATTAAGAGAAACAAGTGGAATGGGGCGGACGGGCTGGGTTCGAATTCCCAGTTGAGGTACCACTGCCGGGCGGTTTCATCCTTGGCATGCACCAGCAGCGCACGAATTCCAGCAATGTCCGAAGCCTGCGCCGTACGCAGCATTGCGTCCTTGAGCAATGCTTTCCCAAGGCCAGCGCCTTGGTGCTGAACGTCCACGGCAAGCCTGGCCAGAATCATGACTGGCACGGGGTGTTGTGGAATGCCTTTGACCACACGCGGAGCCGCTTTGGATGGCTCAACGCTGCCCACCGCCAAACTGTAAAAACCAACAACCGCGCCGGCACGACAACTCACGTAGGCCTGCGCGCTGTTGGATTTTTGGCTCACAAGCGCAAAGCGATGCAAAAATTGATTCAGCGCGTGCTGGCCACAATCAAAGGCCCCTACTGCGTCCGAAGTAGCCAGCCTTCGAACTGGCTCGTAATCCAGCAAACTCAACCCAGCAGCCCCGGCTCGGACAAAAGCTTCTTCAGCTTCGGCTTGGCGT
>NZ_CAMCVG010000041.1 GCF_945881795.1 Rhodoferax sp. OV413 | reverse complement strand
TTTTTCTTTGTCGGGGCAGGTACGGCAGGGTTCCTTCATCCAGCTGTCACCGCGGAAAAAGTTGAATGCCTTGGAGTCGTACCAGATATCACGCACCGACATGTCTCGCACATTGGGAAAGCTGACTCCCTTGATCATCTTGGCAGTGTGACACGGCAGCGCAGAGCCGTCGGGGGTGATAGTCAGAAACACATTGCCCCAGCCGTTCATGCATTTCTTGGGCCGGTTTTCGTAGTAGTCAGGCACCACGAACAGGATGCGGATTTTGTCGCCATATTTTTCGCGACAGGCATTGGTGACCCTCTCGGCACGCTCAAGCTGCTCGCGCGATGGCAGCAAGTGATCGCGATTGAGCTCGGCCCAGGAGTAGTACTGGCTGTTGGCGAGCTCGAGGTACTCGGCACCCAGGTCCACCGCCATGTCAATAATCTGCTCGATGTAGTCGATATTGAGCCGGTGGATAACGCAGTTCAGCACCATGGGCCAGTCGTGCGACTTGATGATATTGGCGGTGCGCTGCTTGAGATCGAAGGTCTTGGTGTGCGACAAAAAGTCGTTGAGCTCTTTGGTGGAATCCTGAAACGAGAGCTGCACATGGTCCAGCCCTGCTTCCTTCAGAGCGGCCGCGCGTGCTTCGGTGAGGCCCACGCCCGAGGTCAACAGGTTGGTGTAGAAGCCCAGCTTGTGCGCCTCGGCCACCAAAATTTCCAGGTCATCGCGCACCAGTGGCTCGCCGCCGGAGAAGCCGCATTGCACACTGCCCGCGGCCCGCGCCTCGCGCAATACGCGCAGCCAGTCCTCCGTCGACAACTCGTTCTCGGTTTTCGCAAAGTCCACCGGGTTGTAGCAAAAAACACAGTGCAGCGGGCACTTGTAAGTCACCTCAGCCAGCAACCACAGGGGTGGACCGGCTTGAGGACTCGATGCGGACCCTGCTTGTGGTCCCGGTTGAAGACCAGGCCCCAGAAGCGGCGGCGAAGGAGTTGTGGGCACACTCATAGGTTCACCCACCCCTGCCTCTTGGCAATTGCCAAAAAGTCCAGCACATCGTCCCGCAGACCGGTAGTCTCAAACTGCTGCTCCAGGGCGCTAATCAGCCCCTGCACACTGGTGTTGCCATCGATGCGCGACATGATTTCTCCGGCACTGCCGTTGAGTTTGACCATCCCCTCGGGGTAAAGCAGAACCCAGCACTGCTGCACCTCTTCCCACTGCAGCTTGAACATCTTGGCCACGCGAGGGCAGACCTGAAGGTCCAAGGCGGGGGCCGTATCGGGCGTCGCGGCGCTCATGCTTTGGGCCCTTTGATCTCTATCTCGCACTGACTGAGCATGATGGCATCGGCAAGCGCCCACAGCACATCGAGCTTGAACTGCAAGATATCGAGCGCGCGCTGCTGCAAGGCCCGGGTTTGGCTGAAGTAGTCCAGCGTGAAATGCAGACCATGCTCCACATCGCGCCGTGCCTGGGTGAGGCGCTGCTTGAAATAGCGCAGGCCAGTGGCATCCACCCAAGGGTATTGGGTGGGCCAGGTATCAATTCGTTGCTGGTGAATATGCGGCGCAAACAACTCGGTCAGGCTGGAGGCGACCGCCTCCTGCCAGGGCTGGCGGCGGGCAAAGTTTACATACGCGTCCACCGCAAACCGGGCTGCCGGCACCACATGGCGCAGCGAGGTCACGTCGTCGCGACTCAGTCCTACGGCCCCGCCCAGGTGGATCCACGCCTCGATGCCGCCTTCATCCTGCACCCCGCCGATATTTACGCCATCGTGGTCTAGGATGCGCAGTATCCATTCCCGGCGAATTTCGCGGTTGTCGCAGTTCGAGAGGATGGCCGCGTCCTTGAGCGGAATGGATATCTGGTAATAAAAACGGTTGGCCACCCAGCCCCGCAACTGCGCAGGGGTAAGCGTGCCGGCCGCCATCATCTGGTGAAACGGGTGGTTGATGTGGTAACTGCTGCTGCGCCCGCGCAGCTCGGCTTCGAACTCTTCTTTGCTCCAGGGGGCGAGGATGTCGCTCATAGTTCGATGTCCATTCCGTCGTACGCAACCTCAATGCCATGGCTGTGCAGCTCAGCGCGTTGCGGGCTGGCCTCGTCGAGTATCGGGTTGGTGTTGTTGATGTGAATCAGGATCTTGCGTGTGCGTGCGGGCAGCTTGTCCAGCCACTCCATCATGCCGTCGGGACCGCTTTGGGGCATGTGGCCCATGTCGCGCGAGGTCTTGCGTGAGGCACCCAATGTGATCATTTCGTCATTGGTCCATAAGGTGCCATCCACCAGTACGCAATCGGCGGCCTGCATGGCGGCCCAAACGGGGGCTTCCATCTGGCCCAGCCCGGGCGCGTAAAAAAGCCGTTTGCCGGTGGCAGCATCCACGAGCGTCACGCCCACGTTGTCACCGGGTTGCGGCTGGTTGCGGTGCGGGGAATACGGCGGCGCGTTGCTGGTGAGGGGAATCGCCTCGAAATGCAGGCCGGGCACCTCGGGCATGCCAAAGCCGGCGCTACTCAACGGCACCTCATGCCAATTCACGCCGCAGTAATGCTCCAGCACCTTAAGGAGCGGGTTGCCGGTGCTGAGGTCTTCCCGCACCAACGAGTGGCACCACAGCTCAAGCTTCTGGCGGTGTTCGCGCAGCATGTAGAGGCCGGTGGTGTGGTCGATCTGGGCGTCCATCAGGAAGACGGCGCGAATGGCAGTGTCCCGCAAGGCGCGCGCCGGCTGCAGGGTGGGAAACGACTTGAGCTGCTCGAGGATGTCGGGTGAAGCGTTGAACAGAACCCAGTTGGTCGCATCCGCAGTGGCGGCAATAGATGACTGGGTGCGGGCCTGGAGGTGCGGACTGCCTTTGCGGACGGCAGAGCAGTTAGGACAATTGCAATTCCACTGTGGGAAGCCTCCGCCTGCGGCGGAACCAAGAACACGAACTTTCAAAGCGGGCTTTCCAAAATGTGCGACGGGCTTCGCAAAAAAGCCCACCGGAGCGGTTCCGGCGGGCTCATCCGAATTAACGGTTGGCGATGTACATTGTGATTTCAAAGCCGAAACGCATGTCGCTAGCTGCTGGTTTTTCCCATTTCATATCGATTCTCCTAGTATGTTTTCCGCACTCCGCGGCTAATGTGGCGCCAGCCAATCTGAGGCCACGCAACAGATTCTGCGCACCGCCGGACAAATTGGCATCGCGAAATCATGGAAAACGCGCTCATGATTTTCATGAAAACGATGGCCCCGCTTTCCGCCCGTCGTGGGGAAGTTCAGGCGAACATAAGAATCGGACTAGCATCGGCCCCCATGCCATCCGCCGAGCCATCCGCCCCACCTCCCAGCCAGCTGCACGCGCCCGCGGAGCCCTATGCCAGCACGCGATTGGATGTGGGAGACGGGCACAGCCTGTATTTCGAGCAGTGTGGCAACCCTGGTGGCGTGCCTATGGTCTATCTGCATGGCGGGCCCGGCAGCGGCTGCTCGCCCAGGCACCGTCAATTCTTCGACCCCACCTTATGCCGCGCGGTATTGTTTGACCAGCGCGGGTGCGGTCGCAGCAGTCCCCTCGGTGAATTGCGCTACAACCATACCGATGCGCTGCTCCAAGACATGGAAACACTACGCGACCACTTGGGTATTGCGCGCTGGCTGGTGGTCGGCGGCTCCTGGGGGGCTGGGTTGGCGTTGGCATACGCGAGCCGGCACCCGGGCGCCTGCCTGGGGCTCGTGTTGCGCGGCACTTTTTTGGGCCGCCCTGCCGACCTGCAATGGTTTTTTGACGGCGCGGGGTCGCTGCTGCCCGACGCTTGGCAGCACTTGACGGACCAGGTCGGATGCACCCGATGGGACGAGGTGTTGCAGCGGCTGCACGCCGGTGTAAACCATGCCGAACAGTCCATCGCTCTGGGCTCCGCGCTGGCATGGGAGGCCTGGGAACATTCTCTGTCCGCGCACACCAGCATCACTCCCCGCGCGCTAAGCGCCAACGACCCGCAGGCCATGTCGCTGTTGCGCAAGTATCAAATCCAGAGCCACTACCTCAGCCACCAATGCTTCCGGCACGGCCGCGGGCTCTTGGCGTCCGGGCTGGATACCGCACATTTGCCCACCGCACTCTTGCACGGCAGGCTGGACTGGATATGCCGCCCAGAGGCCGCATGGCACATACATCAGCAGCTGCCCGCGAGCCGCCTGCAGTGGGTGGAGGGCTGCGGGCACAACCCATTTGAGCCGGGAAACGCGGCCGCGCTGGTGGCTACCATTACCCACTTTGCGAACCACGGAAACTTCGCGCACTGGGGGGCTGCCAACTCCGTGGAGCGTCCACTATGAGCTTAAGGCTACAGGTCAACTTGATCATCACCACCCTGCTGGCGGTGTTTGCATCTGCACTCATTGGTCTCCAAATTGAGAACACCCGACGCAGCGTACATGACGAAATCCTGGGTGCGAACACGGTGGCGGGCCAGCTCCTATCGCGCATGCAGTGGATTGAGGACTATGGCGGACTGGCGGGTATGACCGACTTCCTGCAACAGGTGGGCCGCATCCGCGCCAATGAGATCGAGCTGCGTGACGGCGAAGGCACGCTGATTTACAAGTCCCCGGCACCCACCTACAAGGCCGGGCGGGTGGCCCCCAAGTGGTACAGCGCCCTGGTCACCCCGCCGCTGGAATCCAAGGAAATCAATCTACCCATCGGCCAAATCCGCCTGAAGGCAGACGCATCGCGGGCGGTGCTGGACGGCTGGGACGAGCTGCGCCCCACGTTGTGGATCGTGCTGGCGGGCTTTGTGCTCAGCAATGTGTTGATTTATACCCTGATGGGGCGCGCGCTGCGGCCACTCGACAAGCTCTTTGTGGCTCTGCGGCACGTGGCCGAGGGTGACTACAGCACACGGCTCACGGGCTTGCGCGGGCGCGAGGGCCGGCAAATCAGCGAATCGTTTAACCACATGGCGCAGTCCGTGCAGGACAGCCTGGAGGCCAAACGCATGGCACGCGAAGCCGAGCAGGCGCTAGCGCAGAACCGCGAATTCACCCACGCCATCCAGGAACGCATTGAGCTGGAACGCGCCGCTATTTCACGCGAACTGCACGACGAGTTGGGCCAGCAGGTCACGGCCATCAAGAGTGTGGGGCTCGCCATCGCACGGCGTGCTGCCGGAAACGATGCGTCAATTGAAGAGTCCGCGCGGCTGGTCATGCAATGCGCCGACAACATCTATGACGGCATGCACCGCATGATTGCCGAGCTGCGCCCCCTGGTGTTGGACCAGTTTGGCCTGTACGACGCGCTGCGCGACCTGCTGGCGGACTGTCAGCTGCGGCACCCCGAGCTGAGCATCGTGGCCACGCTGCCCGAAGCGCTGGATTCCCCGCAGGATGCGATGGCAACGGCCGTTTACCGCATCATTCAGGAGGCCCTGACCAACGCCCTGCGCCATGCCCGGGCCACGCGCATTGAAGTCGCAGTGGCGATACACGCGGACACTTTGGAGCTGGAGGTCCGCGACAATGGCTCAGGCCAGATCAGCGCCTTTCACAACACCGGGCACTACGGCCTGGCCGGCATGCGGGAACGTGTGCAGGTGCTCAATGGCCACTTCCAACTCGAGCAGTGCGAGCCGAGCGGCATCGCGGTCCGTGTTCGCCTGCCGCTGACCACACAAAACAACCATGCATAAGATCAAAGTCATGTTGGTAGACGACCATGCCGTGGTGCGCATGGGGTTCAAGATGCTGCTGCAAGCCAGCGAAGACATCGAGGTCGTCGCCGAGGCCGACAGCGGAGAAGCAGCACTCAAGGCCTGTGATGTTGCTGTTCCCGATGTCGTGGTAATGGACATTGCTATGGCCGGCATCGGCGGCATCGAAGCCATCAAGCGGCTGACTGCCAAGCACAGCCCCATGCGCATCCTGGCCTTGTCAGCCCATGAAGACGTCAGCCACCCCATGCGCGCGGTGCAGGCCGGCGCGCTGGGCTACCTCTCCAAGCGAAGTGCGCCTGAAGCGCTGATTGATGCCATCCGCTCCATCTCCAAGGGTCAGCGGAACATGGACAGTCAAATCGCCCAGCGCATTGCCATGCAGGCCATCCACGGCGACCAGAATCCGGTGGCCAAGCTCTCGGCGCGGGAGTTTGAAGTATTTGAACAATTGGCGCGCGGCCAATCGGTGGCGCAAATTTCAGAGACGCTCAAGCTCTCCAGCTCCACCGTGGGCACACACCTCTACAACATCAAGCAAAAGCTCGGCCTCAACAACCAGGCCGAGATGACGCTGCTGGCGGTACGACACGGCGTGATTAACGTCAACGAGTAAGCGGGCGAACAGATGCAAAACGCCTCTGCCGGGATGGTGTCCAATACCGCCATGGACACCCCAGACCGCAACGACTCCCGCATCACTGAACTCGAAATCAAGGCCAGCTTTCTTGAAGACGCACTCGAGCAGCTCGACCACATCGTCATCCGCCAGCAAGCGCACTTGGACATGCTGATCCGCGAGGTGGGCTACCTGCGACAGCAAGCGCCCGAGCCGGGCACCGCGCACAACCTGCGCGACGAACTGCCACCGCATTACTGAAGGCGTCGTCCGGATGTCGCTTCACACCTGGTGGCTTTTTGTGACGATGACCTTCGTCATATCCGGAACGCCCGGCCCCAACATGCTGCTCATCATGAGCACCTGCGCCCGCGAAGGCCTGCGTGCCGCCATCGTCAATATGGCCGGCTGCATGACATCGCTCATGCTGATGCTCGGGCTGTCTGCCGCCGGTCTGGGCGCCCTGCTGCAGGCGTTTCCGGCGGTGTTTGAGGCCCTGCGCCTGCTCGGTGCGGCCTACCTGGCCTATCTCGGCGTGCAGTGCTGGCGCGCTCCGGTGCAAGAGCAGCCCGACGAAGTCAGCACCAAGCACCACACCGGCCACTACCGTCAGGGCGTGCTGGTGGCTGCCAGCAACCCCAAGGCGATTTTGTTTGCGGCAGCATTTTTTCCGCAGTTTCTGGATCCCGCAGCCGCTCAGCTGCCGCAGTTCGGCGTTTTGCTGGCCACCTTTGCGGTAGTGGAAGTGGCGTGGTACTTCGTATACGCCGCCAGCGGAAAGCAACTCACCCGCACCCTGCGCCGCGCCGCGTTCATGCGCGGCTTCAACCGCATCACCGGCGCGATTTTTGTCGGCTTTGCGGTGCTGATGGCGGCATCGCGCGGCTAATGCGCCCTGCGGTGTAAACCTTGTTGCCCTTGCTACACCGGGCTTGTGTAGGATGGGTTCTGCACGCACAACCACCAACCTGACAATGGATCCCATTCACTGCATGCTGAGCACACGGATTGACAAATGGCTATGGGCTGCGCGTTTTTTCAAAACCCGGACGTTGGCCACTGATGAGGTTCAGCTAGGGCGTGTGCAGTGGGAAGGGCGGGACGTCAAACCGGCCAAAGACGTCAAGGTGGGCGACACACTGACTATCTCGCAAGGCCAGATGAAGCGGACCATTCAAATCCTGATGGTGAGCGAACAGCGCGGTTCGGCGTCCGTGGCGCAGCAGATGTATGCCGAAACACCCGAAAGCATTCAGGCGCGGCTGGCAGCTGCCGAGCAGCGGCGACTCAGCCCCGAACCGGCCCACACGATTGCCGGCGGCCGCCCCACCAAGCGCGACCGCCGCGCCCTGCAAACCGGCTGGAACGACCGCTGGAGCGCCTCTCTCGACTGAGCCTCCCGGGCCGCAGGGCGCGCGGGAATGCAGCGATAATGAAGTGCTGCAGCCCGCAGCACCCCATGCACCGCCGTGGGCTGGCCTGCTTGGCCCGGCGATAGAACGAGTATTTGGAAAGCCCTTTTTGCATGACATCCCTCTCCCCCGTCCCCATTTCCCCGGTTGAAGACATCGTGGCCGATATGCGCGCCGGCCGCATGGTGATTCTGGTCGACGAAGAAGACCGCGAGAACGAGGGCGATTTGGTCATGGCAGCCGACCATGTGTCTGCCGATGCCATCAACTTCATGGCTCGCTATGGCCGCGGCCTGATTTGTCTCACCCTGACCCGTGAACGCTGCGAGCATTTGAATCTGCCCCCCATGGCCGCGCGCAACGGCACCGTCTACAGCACCGCTTTCACCGTCTCCATCGAAGCCGCCGAGGGCGTGACAACCGGCATTTCCGCAGCCGACCGCGCCAAAACCGTGCAGGCCGCGGTCGCTAAAAATGCTGTCGCTGCCGATCTGGTGCAGCCCGGCCACATCTTCCCCTTGCAGGCGGTGGATGGCGGAGTGCTAATGCGTGCCGGTCATACCGAAGCCGGTTGCGATCTTTCGGCCATGGCCGGCTGCAGCCCGGCAGCAGTAATCTGCGAGATCATGAAGGACGACGGCACCATGGCCCGTCTGCCCGACCTGCAACTGTTTGCTGCCGAGCACGGGCTCAAGATAGGCACCATTGCCGACCTGATAGAGCACCGCAGCCGTGTGGAATCCCTCATCGAGAAGGTGGGCACCCGGCCGTTGGCCACTGCGTACGGCGAATTCACCGCGCACGCCTTCAAG
Source organism: Rhodoferax sp. OV413 (assembly GCF_945881795.1). Lineage (GTDB taxonomy): Bacteria > Pseudomonadota > Gammaproteobacteria > Burkholderiales > Burkholderiaceae_C > Allorhodoferax. The sequence continues at coordinate 11,466 of NZ_CAMCVG010000041.1, read as the reverse complement.
GACAACACCGGCCACGGCGTGCATCTGGCCTTGGTCATGGGACAGTGGGATGCGACCACAGTCGTACCCGCCCGCGTCCATGAGCCGCTCTCGGTGTTTGATGCGATTGAAGTCAACCGCAGCATGCACTCCTGGAGCCTGGACGCGGCCCTGTCGCACATTGCCAAGGAAGGCAAAGGAGTGATTGTCTTGCTCAATTGCGGCGAGAGCGGCGCACAATTTTTGCAGCAGTTTGAGGGCACAGCGCGTGCTTCCCAAGCTCCGGAGCGCGGTCGCATGGACCTGCGCACCTACGGTATCGGGGCGCAGATTTTGCGCCAGTGCGGCGTGCAAAAAATGCAGCTCATGGGCAGCCCTCGCCGTATGCCCAGCATGGCTGGCTTCGGTATGGAAATCATCGGCTACATCAGCAAATAATCCTGATCAGATACAAGGAACACCCCATGTTTGGCGCAGACAAAGGCACCACCGCCGCAGACCGTATGAACGGCAAGCGGCTTCACATCGGCATCGTGCAGGCCCGCTTCAATGCCGACATCACCAACGCTCTGGCCGAAGCCTGCAAATCTGAACTGCTGGCGCTGGGGGTGGCAGACAAAGACATCGACCTGGTCACCGTGCCCGGCGCGCTCGAGGTGCCTGTAGCCTTGCAGGCATTGGCCGAGAAGGGCAAGTACGACGCCCTGATAGCGCTGGGCTGCATCATCCGCGGAGAGACCTACCACTTTGAATTAGTTGCCAACGAATCCGGTGCGGGCGTGACGCGCATTGCGCTGGACTACCAGTTGCCGGTCGCCAACGCCATCCTGACCACCGAAAACCTCGCACAGGCCGTGGCCCGCCAGACCGACAAGGGCCGTGACGCCGCCCAGGTTGCGGTTGAAATGGCCAACCTGCTGGAGAGCGTTGGATGAGCGACACCCCCGGCTCCCTCCACCCGCAGCGCCCGCCCCGCCAGAGCCGCACCGGTCTGACAGCCACCGGAGCACGCAAGGCGGCCAGCAAATCCAACCGCACGCGGGCCCGCGAGTTTGCGCTCCAAGGCCTCTACCAAAGCCTGGTCGGCCGCAATGCGGTGGATGAGATTGACCCCTTCACCCGCGATCTGGCCGGCTTCAACAAGGCTGATGCGGTGCACTTTGATGCCCTGCTGCACGGCTGCGTAGCCCAGGCGAAGGAGCTGGACGCGCTGATTACGCCGATGCTGGACCGGCCTATGTCCGAAATCTCACCGGTGGAGCACGCCATCATGTGGATTGGTGCCTACGAGATGAAGCATTGCCTGGACGTACCTTGGCGCGTGGTGCTCAACGAATGCATTGAGCTGGCCAAAGAGTTCGGCGGCACCGATGGGCACAAGTACGTCAACGGCGTGCTCAATGGCATTGCCCCGCAGTTGCGGGCGACCGAGATTGACGCCGAGCGCAACAAAAAGCCTGCTGCCTAATCGGGCGCCCAACTGGCATGCACATCTCCTCGCGCGCCCAGAACATTGAGCCGTTTTATGTGATGGAAGTCGCCAAGGCCGCCACCGCCTTGGCCAGCCAGGTGGCGCACACCAATGCGCCCATGGTGTTCCTCAATATCGGCGAGCCGGACTTCACAGCGCCTCCTTTGGTGCAGGCGGCGGCACAGGCCGCCATTCGCGATGGCATCACCCAATACACCGCCGCCACGGGCCTTGCGGCCCTGCGCGAGCGTATCAGCGACTGGTACGCCAGCCGGTTTTCTTTGAGCATTGCGCCTGAGCGCATTGTGGTGACGGCGGGAGCCTCTGCGGCGCTGCATCTGGCCTGCATGGCGCTGATTGAGCCGGGCGACGAGGTTCTGATGCCGGACCCCAGCTACCCCTGCAACCGCCATTTTGTGAGCGCCGCCGAAGGACGCGCGGTGTTGCTCGAAACCGGCCCTGAACAGCGCTTTCAGCTCACCGCTGCGCAAATCGCGCAGGCGTGGGGCCCGCACACTCGGGGCGTGTTGCTGGCCTCACCCTCCAACCCCACCGGTACCTCCATCCACCCTGACGAGCTGCGCCGCATTCACGCCCTAGTGAAGTCGCACGGCGGCGTCACACTGGTGGATGAAATTTACCTGCCACTCAGTTACGACGATGCCTTTGGCCACAGCGCGCTGGCCATCGATGAGCAAATCATCAGCATCAACAGCTTCAGCAAATACTTCAACATGACCGGCTGGCGGCTGGGCTGGATGGTGGTGCCGCCGGCACTCGTGCCGGTGATGGAGCGGCTGGCGCAAAACCTCTTCATCTGCCCCAGCACCATCGCGCAGCACGCGGCGCTGGCCTGCTTCGAGCCCGACAGCCTGGCGATCTACGAAGCCCGCCGAACCGAGTTCAAGGTCCGGCGCGACTACTTCATACCTGCCCTGCGATCGCTCGGCTTCGAGATCCCGGTGGAGGCCGATGGCGCGTTCTACGTCTGGGCCGATTGCAGCCAACTCTGCGCCAAGCTGGGCCTGCAAAGCAGTTGGGAATTTGCCTTTGAGGTGATGAACCGCGCGCACCTGGCCATTACCCCGGGGCGCGACTTCGGTACTGCGCACACCGCACGGTTTGTGCGCTTCTCGACCGCCAGTTCCATGGAACAATTACACACGGCAGTGCAACGCCTGCGCGCCATGCTGTAAACCCAGAGCCTCCAAGCCCCATGAACCAAGACCTCTCCATCCTTCATCTGGTACTGAACGCCAGCATCGTGGTGCAAGCCGTGATGTGCCTGCTCATGCTCATGTCGATTGCCAGCTGGGCCGCCATCTTCCGCAAGTTGTTTGCGATCAAGCGCGTCAAAAGCCAAAACGAGACCTTCGAGCGCGACTTCTGGTCCGGCTCCAGCCTTAACGACCTGTTCAACTCCGCCAGCCGCAACGCCCAGACCTGCGGCCCGATGGAGCGGATTTTTGCCAGCGGCATGCGCGAATTTCAAAAACTGCGCGAGCGGCGTGTCAGCGATGTTGGCACGTTGATGGACGGGGCCCGCCGCGCCATGCGCGCCAGTTTCCACCGCGAAATGGACGAGGTCGAGACCAACCTCTCGTTCCTTGCATCGGTGGGCTCGGTGTCGCCGTATGTGGGGTTGTTCGGCACAGTGTGGGGCATCATGCACGCCTTCACCGGCCTGGCTTCTTTGCAGCAAGTCACGCTCGCCACAGTGGCGCCCGGCATTGCCGAAGCGCTGGTCGCTACCGCCATCGGCCTGTTTGCCGCCATTCCGGCGGTCGTGGCCTACAACCGCTTTTCGCGCGATCTGGACCGCATCGCCATCCAGCAGGAAACCTTCATCGAAGAGTTCTCCAACATTCTTCAGCGCAACGTCAGCGCACAACCCGCGCCGGCGGCCCGCTAATTCAGCGCCAGGAGCCAAGATGCCAGCAGTAGCAGGTCGTGGTCGGGGCCGCCGCACCATCAATGAAATCAACATGGTGCCTTTCATCGATGTGATGCTGGTGCTGCTCATCATCTTTATGGTGACTGCGCCCTTGATATCGCCCAGCATGATTGACCTGCCCAGCGTTGGCAAGGCGGGACGCCAGCCTGACCAGATCATTCAGGTCGTGCTCACCAAGGACGATGCACTGGAAGTGAAGATCAAGGAAAAGACCAGCCCGGTACAGCTCAAGGACCTGGCCGCACTGGTTCAGCAAGCGCAGGGCGCAGGTGGCAGTGCAGCAGGTGGCAATGCCGCTGCCGCCAACTCCGCCGTCGTCATCAGCGCGGATAAGAACGTGAAATACGAAAGCGTGGTCAAAGTGATGGACACCTTGCAGCGCGCCGGTATTCAACGCGTCGGCCTGTCGGTGCAGATCGCCAATTGACTCTCCGCCCGCCGGACATGCCCGTCTCCGACATCCGCCAGGAATTCGCACCGCCAAACACGCCGGGCCTGCTGCGCGCGGTCGTTCTGGCGCTGATCGCGCATGCGGTGCTGGTGGCGGTGTTGGCAGTGGGCGTAGCATGGAAGCGGGAATTGCCGCCCTCTTCGGTAGAGGCTGAGCTGTGGTCAGCCCTGCCGCAAGAAGCAGCACCACCGGCGCCTGAACCCACACCGGTGGAAACCGAAACCGAGGTGCTGCCCGAAGTGAAGCCGCCCGTGCCGGCGCCTGTGCTACCACCGCCCCCCGTCCCGCCGATTGAAAAGGCCGCCCCGCCCGAGTCACCCAGCAAGGCAGACATTGCCCTGGCTAAAGAAAAAGAAAAAGAGCGGGAGACCCTGGAAAAGCGCCAATTGGAAAAAGAAAAAGCCCAAAAAGAAAAAATAGAAGCAGAGAAGGCGGCGAAGGAAAAAGCTGCCCAGGCGCGCCTGAAAGAACAACAGGACAAAGCCAAGGCCGCCAAAGAAAAAGCTGCGCTGGACGCCAAAGAAAAAGCTGAAAAAGCCGCCAAGGCGGACGCCGCAACGAAAGCCAAACTAGCCCAGCAAAAAGCAGATAAGGCAGACAAAGCCCAGAAGGCGGCCAAGGAACAAGAGAAACGCGCCGAAGAATTGCGCCAACAGCAAATCAACCGCCTGACCGGACTGGCCGGTGCCGCAGGCGATGGTGCGCCCAACTCCACAGGCACCGCCGCCAAAAGCACGGGCCCGGGCGCGGGCTACCAGGGCCGCATCCAGGCAGCGGTCAAGCCCAACATCACCTTCACCGACACGATTGTCGGGAACCCCAAAACGGAAATCGAAGTCACCCTGGCGTCCAACGGCGAAATTCTGAGCAAGCGCATCATCAAGCGCAGCGGCAACAAGGCCTGGGACGATGCGGCTGAAAACGCCATCGAAAAGACCCGCAAACTCCCGCTCGATGAGGGCAAGGTCTGGTCGCCCATGGTTATCGTGATTTCGCCGCAGACCCTCGTAGGACAGTAATACCGCCAAGTGCAGCCTCGGCGGCTCCAGCAGCCCCCGGCACCGGGTCAGTCGTAGGCAATGCTCGCCACCCCGCCGCTGGCGTGGACACGCCAGCCGGCCAGTGCGGCATCGGAGGGGTAAAACCGCGCGGCCTCGCCCAGATGCAACTCCGCCGTGGCCTGCTGTGTCGCGCCGTCCTCGCCATCTGTCGGCAATTCGCAGTGCAACTGCAAACGCACGGGCAGGCCGCGCACCAGCTCGCCTTGCTCGGTCGCCTCGCGCTGCACCGGAAATTCCCGCACCAGCGCGGCAATGTCGGGCGTGCGCCCCCTACCATCCAGCTGCACCGCCACCCGCAGGTATTTGCCGAAGCGGCAACGCGCCTGCTCCAGGCTCCAGATTTGCTGCACGTTGAACTGCATCCCACCCGAGAAACGGTCGGGCATGGCCTTGCCCTCCACGATGATCAACTCGTCGTCCTTGAGCAGGTCTTTGTAAAGCGTGAGCAAAGCCTCGCCGGCGCGGGCTTCGATCATGGCGGACTTGTCATCCAGCTTGAACAACGCCAGCTTGCCGCGCTGCCCGTTGATGACGCGCAGGTCGGTCACGATGCCGGCCAGCACCTGCGGCTCGCGGGTGTCGGCCAGCTCTTCGATGGGGCGCCTTGCAAAGCGGCGCACCTCGGTGGCCACCTCATCAAACAAATGCCCCGACAAATAGAAGCCCACCGCGGTTTTTTCCTGGGTGAGTCGCTCCTTCACGCCCCATGGCATGGCGGGCACCAACTCTGGCTCCTGGGTGCTGGAGCCGTGGTCGTCTTCGCCGCCCATGTCAAAAAGTCCCACCTGGTTCGCATTGGCCGCAGCGGCGGCCGCGAAGTCGAACGCGCGGTCCATGGACGCCACCAGCTCCGCGCGGTTCAGGTGCAAAGTGTCAAACGCGCCGGCCTTGATGAGCGCCTCCACGCAGCGCTTGTTCAGGCGGGTGCGATCCACACGCCGGGAAAAATCAAATAGGCTCCTGAAGGGGCCGGCCTCGGCGGTCGGGCCCCTGCCCTCGCGGGCCGCAACTATCGCCTCGATGGCCTGCTCGCCGGTTCCCTTGATGGCGCCCAGGCCGTAGCGGATTTCCCGGTTCGAAATCGGTTCAAAGCGGTAGGCGCCGCGGTTGATGTTGGGCGGCTCAAAGCTCAGGCCCATTTTCTCGGCGTCCTCAAACAAGACCTTGAGCTTATCGGTGTCGTCCATTTCCACCGTCAGGTTGGCGCAGAAAAACTCGGCGGTGTAGTGCACCTTGATCCATGCAGTGTGATAAGCCAGGAGCGAGTACGCGGCGGCGTGTGACTTGTTAAAGCCGTATCCCGCGAATCGCTCCATCAAGTCGAAGATTTCATCCGACTTCTCTTGCGCAATGTTGTGCGTCTTGAGCGCACCGGCGCGAAACTTCTCGCGGTGCTCGGCCATTTCTTCGGCCTTCTTCTTGCCCATCGCGCGGCGCAGCAGGTCGGCTCCGCCCAGCGAATAGCCGCCCAGGATCTGCGCAGTCTGCATCACCTGCTCCTGGTAGACCATGATTCCGTAGGTCTCGGAGAGCATGTCGGCCACCGCCGGGTGCGGGTACTCCACCTGCTCGCGACCATGTTTGCGGGCCACAAAGCTCGGGATAAGGTCCATGGGGCCGGGGCGGTACAGGGCGTTGAGCGCGATCAGGTCTTCCAGACGGCTGGGCTTGGCGTCGCGCAACATGCCCTGCATGCCGCGACTTTCAAACTGGAACACCGCCTCGGTCTTGCCTTCGCTGAACAACTTGTAAACCCGGGCGTCGTCGAGCGGCAGGTTTTCATAGGCAAAGCCCTCCTGCCCCGCGTGCCGCTTGCGGATGAATTCGGCGGCAATCTCCAGAATGGTGAGCGTGGCCAGACCCAAAAAGTCGAACTTCACCAGCCCGATGGATTCCACATCGTCCTTGTCGTACTGGCTGACCGCCGAATCGCTGCCGGGCTGCTGGTAGAGCGGGCAAAAGTCGGTCAGCTTGCCCGGCGCAATCAACACGCCGCCGGCGTGCATGCCGATATTGCGGGTCATGCCCTCGAGCTTGCGGGCCATCTCAAGCAGGGTTTTGACGTCTTCTTCCTTCGCCTCGCGCTCGGCCAGAATCGGCTCGGCCTCGGTGGCATAAACATATTTGTCGTTCTTTTTGCCGTCGGCAGGGGGGAGTTGCAGGGTGACGTTGGTGCCCGGCTTGTTGGGAATGAGCTTGCTGATGCCGTCGCAAAAGGTGTAGCTCATATCCAGCACCCGGCCCACATCCCGCACCACACCGCGGGCCGCCATGGTGCCGAAGGTGGCAATCTGGCTCACCGCATCTTTGCCGTATTTGTCTTTCACATAGTCAATCACCAGGTTGCGGTTGGTCTGGCAAAAGTCGATGTCAAAGTCGGGCATGGACACCCGCTCGGGGTTCAAAAACCGCTCAAACAGCAGGTTGTAGCGCAGCGGGTCCAGGTCGGTAATTTTGAGCGCATAAGCCACCAGCGAGCCTGCGCCCGAACCCCGCCCCGGCCCCACCGGGCAGCCGTTGTTTTTGGCCCAGTTGATGAAGTCGCCCACGATCAGGAAGTAGCCCGGAAAGCCCATCTTCAAAATCGTGCCCAGCTCAAACTCCAGCCGCTCCACATAGCGCGGCATCTCGGCCTCGCGCTGCTGCGGGTCGGGGTAAAGGTGTGCCATGCGGTCCTTCAGCCCCTCGAACGACGCATAGCGGAAATAGTCTTCCGGCGACATGCGCTGGCCGTTGACCTCCGGTGTGGGAAACACCGGCAGCTGCGGCTTGCCCAGCACCAGGGTCAGGCTGCAGCGCTTGGCGATCTCAAGGGTGTTGGCAATGGCCGAGGGAATGTCGGCAAACAGCGCCTCCATCTCCGCGGCGCTCTTGAAGTACTGTTCGCGGGTAAAACGGCGCACCCGCTTGGGGTTGCTCAAAATTTCGCCGTCGGCAATGCAGACGCGGGCCTCGTGGGCCTCAAAGTCGTCGGGCTCGGCAAACTGAATCGGGTGGGTGGCCACCACCGGCAGCTTCATGCGCGCCGCCAGCTTGACCGCTGCCACCACATGGGCCTCGTCATCCGCACGGCCGGCGCGTTGCAGCTCGAGGTAAAAGCGGTGCGGAAATACGCCGGCGAGCTGCAACGCCGCGTCGTGGGCGCGGACGGTGTCGCCCTGCACCAGCGCCTGCCCCACCGGCCCGGCCTGCGCGCCGGAGAGCGCGATCAAGCCCTCATTGAGCTCTTTGAGCCATGCCAGCTTGATGACCGCCTGGTTCTTCACCACGTTCTGGGTGAAGGCGCGGGCAATCAGCTCCGACATATTCAGGTAGCCCCGCGTGTTTTGCACCAGCAGGATGATGCGGCTCACCGCGGTGGCGTCACTTCCCAGGCCCTCGAGAACAATTTCGGCACCAATCAGCGGTTTGACGCCCTTGCCCCGCGCGCCCTTGTAAAACTTGATGGCGCCAAACAGGTTGTTCAGGTCGGTTATGGCCAGCGCCGCCTGCCCGTCTTTGACCGATTTTTGGATGGCATCGTCGATGCGGGTGGTTCCATCAACGACAGAAAACTCGGTGTGCAGGCGCAGGTGTACAAACATCGGGTCATTGTAGTTTTGCCACGCCGCGGCAAGCCGGCCTCTAAAATTGCCGTGTGCCTCACGTTCTCAACATCTCCAGCTACAAGTTCGTCCCGATTCACGATGCCGCCGCCCTGCGTGAGCAGCTCCTGGAACGGGCCAACGCCCTGCAGCTCAAGGGCACCATCCTGCTGGCCGAAGAGGGCATCAATATGTTCCTGGCCGGTCCCGCCGCCGATGTGCGCGACTTTGTGGCCCAGCTCCAGCGCGATCCGCGTTTTGCGGACCTGGCGCCCAAAGAGAGCTGGTCAGAACACCAACCCTTCAAAAAGATGCTGGTCAAGGTGAAGGGCGAAATCATCCGCATGAACCACCCCACCATCCGTCCGTCCGAAGGGCGCGCGCCCGCGGTGCCGCCGGCCACCGTCAAGCGCTGGCTGGACCAGGGCCACGACGACACGGGCCGCCCTGTGGTGACGCTAGACACCCGCAACGACTTTGAGGTCGACGAAGGCAGCTTCTCCGGCGCGATCGACTGGCGCATCACCAAGTTCACTGAGTTCCCTGACGCCATGCGCGCGCATCTGGACGAGCTCAAGGACAAAACCGTGGTCAGCTTCTGCACCGGCGGCATCCGCTGCGAAAAAGCCGCCATCCTGATGCGCGAAGAGGGGCTGGAGCACGTCTACCAGCTCGAAGGCGGAATCCTCAAATACTTCGAAGAAACCGACGGAAGCCACTACCATGGCGGCTGTTTTGTGTTCGACGAACGCCGCGCCCTGGGCCCCGACCTGCAAACCACCGGACTCCAGCACAGCGACGAAGCCTGAGGGCGGCAACCCTGGGCGCTTGTCCTGAGCCCGCAAATAAGTGCTCATATTGGCACTTGACCCTCGTGTCTATTGCGCCAACAGCTATTGAATCAATAGCAAATTGGCGCCACAATCGCTCGATACAAGGTTACCGGGCCACCGCAAATCGGTTTGTGTGGGAATTCACAATGAAACCGCTTGACACCCATATTTCCCAAAATCAATAATGCTTTGGGTATTTTCACTATTTATCAAATCACCGGATTGGCCGCACCGCTATGGAAGTTCATTCCGTCGATTCCTGGGGACGAAGCCACTATGAAGCGGCCCAAGCACTGATCAGCCAACTGGCTGAAGAGCTGGCCTTCGTCGAACCCGGTACCGACAACGGCGTACTCGCCCTCAACGGTCTGGTCATGGATCTGGAAGACCTGGATCTGGAAAGCGCCCCGCCCGGCCTCGAAGAAGGCATTGCCGTCTTGCGCGGCTGGATGGAAGAGGTGCTGGATGGCCCTGTGACTTTCGACGAGCAATCGATTGCGCGTCTCGGCGAATGGCACGCCTGGGTCAGCGATTTCATGCTGGCGCTGGAGCAAGAGCAAGACCTGACGCCTATGCCGGAACATTGGGCAGACGGCGCCGAAGCTCCTGCAGCACCGGTTGCTGCGGCCTCCGCTGCTGTCCCCGCCGCTGCGCCAGCTGCGCCCCATATCCCTGCTCTCCCGCTGGAGGCCGCCCCCAAGGCGTCAGTCCCTGCGGCCAAGCCCGCAGCGCCCCCCGCTGCTAAGCCCGCCGCGCCGGCGGCTGCTGCACACCAAGAACAACACGCCATTCCCACCAGTTTCACCCTCGACCTCGCCCGGGACGAAGAAATGCTGCGCGAGTTCGTCATCGAATCGGTCGAACTGCTGCAAGACCTGGAGCAAGGGGCCCTGACGCTGGAGAGCCATCCGCAAGACAAGAGCACCATCGACTCGATCTTCCGCGCGTTCCACACCTTCAAGGGTGGCGCGGGTCTGGTGCATTTGCCGGTGCTGGTCAGTCTGGCGCATGAGCTGGAGACCCTGCTGGAGGCGGTGCGCGCCGGCAAGCTCGAGATCAACCAGGAAATCATTGACTGCGTGCTGATTGGATCCGACGCGCTCAAGGTGTTCTGTGCCGAAATCACCAATCAGCTTGCCGGCGAAGGCGCCGGTAGCCCGATTGCGTCGCCAATTCAAGATATCGTCGACCGTGCCCGGGCGGCGCTTCTGGGCAAACCGGCTCCCGCCGCTAGCGACGTGGCGTCCGGTCCGACATCCGGCGCAGCACCCGCCATGCGCCAAGCGGCTGCGGCAGCGCCCGCGGGTGGCGGTGGCGCGCCGACCAGCAGCTTTGTAAAACTGGATACCGAAAAGCTCGACAACCTGGTCAACCTGGTCGGTGAGCTGGTGATCGCGCAGTCCATGGTCGTGCAAAACCCCGATGTCCAAAGCCTCAACAGCCTGCAACTGCTGCGCTGCCTGCGCCAGCTCAGCCGCGTGACCTCGGAGCTGCAACGCAACGCCATGTCCTTGCGCATGGTGCCGATTCGCGGCATCTTCCAGAAGATGAGCCGCCTGGTGCGCGACGTGAGCGGCCAGCTGGGCAAACAGATTCAGCTGGAGCTGCACGGCGAAGACACCGAACTCGACCGCAACATCGTCGAAAAAGTGGGCGACCCGCTCATCCACATGATCCGCAACGCGGTGGACCACGGCATCGAGATGCCCGATGAGCGCGTTGCCAAGGGCAAGCCGGCCATGGGCACCATCAAGCTATCTGCCTACCACCAGGGCGGCGGCATCGTTATTTCCATCCAGGACGACGGCAAGGGCCTGGACGGCGAGCGCATTCTGGCCAAGGCCATTGAGCGCGGCCTGGTGCGGCCTGATGCATCGCTGAGCAAAGAAGAAATCAACGCCCTGATTTTCCTGCCAGGCTTCTCCACCGCCGAAAAGGTGACCGACCTCTCGGGCCGCGGCGTGGGCATGGACGTGGTGCGCGGCAATATCGACAGCCTGCGCGGCCGGGTTGATGTGCAGTCCACCCTCGGCAAGGGCAGCACCTTCACCTTCACCCTGCCTCTCACCCTGGCCATCATCGACGGCCTCATGGTCGGCGTGGGCGACGAGCGCTACATCATTCCAACGCTCT
>NZ_CAMCVG010000040.1 GCF_945881795.1 Rhodoferax sp. OV413 | reverse complement strand
CGGTCACGGTCTGTGCAGGGCCGCCGCCCCTAACGCCTGCGCGCCGAGCGCACGCCTGACAGTCCGCTCACAATTTTCAGCACGCGCGCCAGCCGGCCGGATTCGGCCACCTCCACGGTGAAAGTCATCCAGGCCGTGCCCTTGACGGTTTGGGTTTGCACCCCGATGACGTTCATTTTTTCTTTGGCAAACACGTCTGAGATATCGCGCAGCAGGCCCTGCCGGTCTGTCGCCTCGACCGCCACATCCACCGGGTACACATTGCCCTCTTTGCCGGCGGGCGCGCCCCACTCCACCTCGATGAGCCGGTCCCCGCTGCGCAGCACCATGTTGCGCAGGTTCGAGCAATCGGCGCGGTGCACGCTCACCCCCTTGCCGCGGGCCACAAAACCGCTGATCACATCCGGCGGTGCCGGCTTGCAGCACTTGGCCAGCTGGGTGAGCAGCGAATCAATGCCCACCACCAGCACGCCGCCCTTGCCGCCCGAAAGCGCGCGCGGCTTCTTGAGCGGCACATAGTCGTCTTGCGGGCTGGCGGGCTCGGGCGGGCGCAGCAGCTGCTCGATATTGCGGAGCGAAAACTCGTCTTTGCCGACCACCTCGAACAAGGCATCGGCATGGTGAAAGCCCAGCTGGCCGGCCAAGTCTTCGAGGTTGACGGCGGTCTTGCCTTCGCGCTGCAGCAGTTTTTCGACCGACTCGCGACCTTTGGCAATGGTTTCGCCCATCGCCAGCGCGTTGAACCAGGCCCGCACCTTGGCGCGGGCGCGGTGGCTGGCCAGATAGCCCAGCTCGGGGTTGAGCCAATCGCGCGAGGGGCCGCCCTCTTTGGCCGCGCTCACTTCCACCGTCTGCCCGTTCTTGAGCGGGGTGTTCAACGGCACCATGGCGCCGTCCACCCGCGCGCCGCGGCAGCGGTGGCCGAGGTTGGTGTGCACGCTGTAGGCAAAGTCCACCGCAGTGGCACCCTGCGGCAGCTCGACGATGGCGGCGTCGGGCGTGAGCACGTAGATGCGGTCGTCAAACAGGCCGGTGCCGTCGGCGGTAGTGTTTGCGCCAGAGAGGTCGCGTTCCCAGGCCAGCAGCTGGCGCAATACCGCAATCTTGGCGTCGTAGGCGCCGGCTGCGGTGACACTGCCGCCGTAGCCTTTGGCGCCGGCTTCCTTGTAGGCCCAGTGGGCGGCCACGCCGAGCTCGGCATGGTCGTGCATGGCCTGGGTGCGGATTTGCACCTCAATCGGTTGCGACTCCGCGTCCCGCACCACGGTGTGCAGCGACTGGTAGCCGTTGGGCTTGGGCCGGGCGATGTAGTCGTCAAACTCCTCGGTCATCGGCACAAACTGGCTGTGTACCCAGCTCAGCGCCGAATAGCAATCCGGCACGCCAGCCACCACGATGCGCAAGCCGCGGATGTCGTACACCTGCTCAAAGCCCAGCGACTTGCCGCGCATTTTTTTCACAATGCTGTAGATGTGCTTGGGCCGCCCCTGCACTGTGGCGGCAATGCCTTGGGCCGTCAGGTCGTGCGCGATCTGCTGGCGCAGCCGCTCCATGGCCGATTCGCGCTCGGTGCGTTTCTCGTCCAGCAGCCGGGCCACCTCGCGGTAGGTGTCGGGCTCCAGAAAGCGGAAGGACAGGTCCTCCAACTCCCACTTGATTTCCCAGATTCCCAGCCGGTTGGCCAGCGGCGCAAACACCTGCAGCGCCTCAGCCGTCAGGCCCTGCGGCACGGGCAGCTTGCTGGCCGCAAGGTGCCGCAGGGTTTGCAGCCGCGAGGCCAGCCGCAGCATCACCACCCGCAGGTCTTTGGAGAACGCCAGCAGCATCTTGCGCACGCTCTCGGTCTGCACGCCTTCGGGCTGCGCCAGTCGCGACATGCGTTGCAGCCGCACCAGCTTGGTGGTCTCCAGCGCGAGATCGGCAAAGTTGTCGCCAAAGGCCTTGGCAATCACTTCGTGGGGCTTGTTCAGGTGGTCGCAGGCGTAGACCAGGTAGCTTGCGGCCTGCATGGCCTCCGAGCCGCCAATGGTGCGCAAAATGGCCGCCACGGCGTCAGCATGCGCGAGCACGTTTTCCCCGGTGTCCAGCATCTCGCTGGCCAACAGCGGCTCGGCAAAGGCACGGGCACGCTGCAGGGCGCCGGCCTGTTCGGGCAGGCTGCCGGCGGTGGCCGCAATCACCTGCGGCGGGGCCGAGGAATGGCTCTCGGCGGACGAACTTTTCATCAAAAACTTACCGTGCGGGGGAACTCACCCCAATAAAAAAGAGCCCACCGCGTCCAGCTGGTCGGGGGCTATGAGCGTGGGCGCGTGGCCCACCCCGGCAAACTCCACCAGCCGCGCCTTGGGGCCGCGCTGGGTCATGGCCTGAGCGGTGGTTTTGGAGAGCAAATCGGAATCCTCCCCGCGCACCAGCAGGGTGTCTGCGGTAAGGCCGTCGTACAAAGCCCAGAGCTGCGCCTGGCCCGCGGCTGCCAGCTCCTCGGTGACCGCGCGAAACGCCACCGCGATAGCCGGGTCGTAATGCATTCCCACGCGCCCGTCGTGCAAAGGCTTCACCATGTGGCGCGAAAGCTCCAGCCACTGCGCGGGTGTGTGCGGCCCGAAGCTGCTCGAGATGGCCCACATCGCATCGGCCGCTTGTTGCAGACTCTCAAAACTGGGCGCTCGCCCCAGATAGGCGCCAATACGCTGCAGCGACGACCACTCAATCACCGGCCCCACGTCGTTGAGCACCAACCGGCGCACCGCCACGCCCACACTCTGCGCATGCGCCGCAACCGCCAACCCGATGAGCCCGCCCATGCTGGTGCCCACCCAATCCAGCGTCACAGGCTTGAGGTGCAGCAACAGGCCCAGCATATCGGCCGCATACACCGGCACCGCATAACCCGCGGGGTCTTTGAGCCAGTCGCTTTGGCCGCGGCCGGCCACATCGGGGCACACCACACGGATCGGCTTGGCCGAGCGCGCCACCAGGCTCTGCGCCAGCACATCGAAGTCGCGCCCCTGGCGCGAGAGGCCGTGCACGCAGACCACCGTGTGCGCCGCATCAGCCGCCCCCCACTGCCAATAGGCCATGCGGCGCGGACCATTCACATCGGCGCAGGGAACGTAATTGAGCGTGGGTTCAGCCATGGTGGATTCACTCGTTTGATAATGGCCACATCCTAATGGAATCCCCCCACCACTTTGCAGAAGGAATCAGCATGTTGAAAGGTAAAACCGCCCTCGTTACCGGCTCCACCAGCGGCATCGGCCTGGGCATCGCCAAGGCACTGGCCGCGCAGGGCGCCAACATCGTGCTCAACGGTTTTGGCGATGTGGAAGGCCCCAAGGCCGAAGTCGCGGCGCTGGGTGTACAGGTCAGCTACCACGGCGCCGACATGAGCAAGCCGGCCGAGATTGAAGCCATGATCGAGCACGCCAAGGCCACCTTTGGCGGCGTGGATATTCTGGTCAACAACGCCGGCATTCAACACGTGGCGCGGATTGAGAGCTTTCCCGTCGAACGCTGGGACGCGGTGATTGCGATCAACCTCTCCAGCGCCTTTCATGCCACCCGCCTGGCCCTGCCGCATATGCAGGCCAACAACTGGGGCCGCATCATCAACGTGGCCTCGGTTCACGGTTTGGTGGGGTCGGCCGAAAAGTCGGCCTATGTGGCGGCCAAGCACGGCGTGGTGGGCCTGACCAAAGTCACCGCCCTTGAGAACGCCACCAGCGGCGTGACCTGCAACGCCATCTGCCCGGGCTGGGTGCTGACCCCGCTGGTGCAAAAACAGGTGGATGCCAAAGCCGCCGCGCAAGGCATCAGCAACGCCGACGCCACCCGCCAGCTGCTGGGCGAGAAGGAGCCTTCGATGCAGTTCACCACCCCCGAAGAGCTGGGCGCGCTGGCGGTGTTCTTTTGCTCGACTGCCGCCAACAACGTGCGCGGCGTGGCCTGGAACATGGACGGCGGCTGGGCGGCGCAGTAAGCCTTCACCGTAGCGAAAGACCTATCCAAACCCACCCATGTCTGACTAAACATCAGCATGGGACTGCTTGGAGAGACACGCCAGCCGAACAGCTTGCGGCCATTTGAAATTAAATTTGAGCAAAATATTGCATTGATAATGGCTTTTTCGCATCCGTAATCCATCCGCAGTTACTCGCCGGACTTTTTACAAACTTTCCCCAATGAACCCGAAAGCCCTAGCTTGTCCAACATCAACCAGGAAAACCAACCCTTAGACCCGGTCGGGGCTGCATGGCTGGCAAGGGAATTTGATGTTTTCCCCATGGGGCGACTGCCAGTTCTCAGCCAAATAGGTGGCAGGCGCAAGTCCGAAGTGGCGGACGGTTACCGCCTGGAGACCTATGTCGAAACCATGCGGCCTGAGCCCACTCTCGTGGGGCACTTGCAGTTTCATCTTCGCCATGAGGTCGTTCATCTGGAGTTTCTACAACGGCTGTTTCTCAAGGAGGGGGGCGAGCAGCTGCAGACATGGCTTTTCCGGTCCCCGACAGGCGGCTATGCCAGACGTGCTGCTTTTTTATATGAGTGGCTAACCGGAGAGACTTTGCATGCACCTGAGAATCTGGGTGGTAACTATGCGGACGCCATCGACGACGAGGCGAGCATGGTGCTGGCCAGCCCAGACCGCATCGTTAAAAATAGCAAGTGGCGGGTGAATGACAACCTCCCCGGCACACGTTTCTTTTGCCCTCTGATCGTCAAGACAGACGCCCTCGCTGGGGCGGAAAATTTGGATGTCAGCGGCATGCTTGGTGTGCTGCAAGCCGAATTCGGCGAAGAACTCTTGATGCGCGCTGCGGCGTGGATGACTCTGCGAGAAAGCAAGGCCAGCTTCTTGATTGAGGGTGAGGCGGATCAGTCCACACGCATCCAACGGTTTGCAGATGTCATGGCTCGGCGCACGGGGCTGGGTGAGCAGCCTTTTACTGATGCGGCAATGGCTGAATTGCAACGCGACATCCTGGGCGATCTGACCACCATCACGCGGCTGGGAATCCGGCAGTCACCGGTGTTCGTGGGGGAAACAGTGCGCTACCAGGAGAAATTGCACTATGTGGCTCCTCCTGTTGAAGATCTGCAGTCCATGTTGGATGGCCTCAAGGTGTTCTTAGAACGCACACAAGGCCAGTCTGCGGTTACGCGCAGCGCGGTAGCTGCTTTCGCCTTCGTCTATATCCACCCCATGGCCGACGGCAACGGGCGGCTCCACCGCTTCCTCATCAACGACATCCTGCGCCGCGACGGCGTCATTCCCGATCCTGTCATTCTCCCTGTCTCCGCAGTCATCACCGCTGACCCGGGCGAGCGCAGGGCGTATGACCAAGTGCTGGATTCCGTGTCCAATCCCTTGATGTCAGCGGTGGTCGACCGTGTGAGTTTTTCCGGCAACCATACTGCCTATCCGGATGGTGTGACTTCCAATTTTGAGTTCGATGGCGACGATCTTGCGCGGCCCATGTGGCGTTACCCGAACATGAGCCCGCACGTGATGTACCTCTCCAAGGTCATCCATCGCACCATCAACGAGCAAATGCGGGAAGAGGCCAGGTACCTTCGAGACCACCACCGTGCTCGCCTGGCCGTCAAGGAAGTCGTGGAGATGCCCGATCACCAGGCAGATAGGCTGTTGCGCTCTATCGAACAAAACAAGGGCGCACTGAGCAATGTGCTGGCCAAGGAAATGCCGGTCCTCGCCAAAGAGGGGGTTTGGGAAATGATTCTCGCGGCCGTCGAAAACGCACACATCGCGGGGGGGCCTATCAAGGCTCACGTGGATCAACAGTACAAGCCCGCTCCGGGCAAACGATAAACACAAAAGGGAGTCGTAACAGATGGAAGAGACATCACTGCGCGAAGTCGCTATCAAGGTTTCCCAGTACTTTCGCGACTTCATCGAATCAGACTTCAAACGCCAGTCGGCCCCGCGCCGGCGCATCATTCTCCAAACCGATACCGGATTTAGGGCAGGCCTACGGCTGCGTAGTTACGACACTTTGGAGCAAGAGGTATGGGCCCTGATAGATAAGCCCAGCTCTGACACCATGTCTTTGCGGGTGCTTCCCCGCAAGTACACCCGTCAGATGTCTTCGGTTCTTGGGCGCATCATTGAAGAGCAGATCAATGCCATCCCGGAAACGGCGATTACGGAGGTGCAGGTCGCTATCGCTTCGGAGGTGGTTACGACCCAAGCCAAGACCATCGCTGATCCGGAGGCATGGATTGAGAACCTGAGGTCTAAGGCGGCGGAGGAAGTCTCCAAAGCCATCACCCGCCCCTTGATTGCTCATTTGGATGGCCCTATGCGCAAGGAGGCATATTCGATTGTGGATTCGCTTTACAGCGCCGAGTCGGAAATGGTGTCGCAGGTCGGCGCCACCTTGGATGCGGTCCTGCTGGATGTTCTGCCCAAGTTCATCGCGGCTCCCGACCTGAAGGCGGTCCAAGACTCCCTAGCTCACGGCATTACGCTTGAAGGCGTCCATTCCAACCTAAAGCACTTCTTCAAGGACTTTGTCACCTCGGATGCGTATCTCGATGTCCGTGATTTGGAGACCTACGCCAGCACCACCGAGGGCCTGTGTCTCTACCTGTATCTGGGGAGCATCAAATTCCGTGGCGTTTCTTACCCGCTGTTCTTTTTGCCGGTACACGCTGACAAGATTGCCGACGGCACCGGCTACGAGATTTCGATTGTCAACCAGCTCTACACCAACCGCAAGGCGATTGACTACGTACTGCAAGAGCTGGCCCAAACCCATCAGCGCGAATGGGTCAGCCCCATTCAGGAGCGCATCACCTATCTGGATCCGGCGCAATCCGTGTTTGAAATTGCGCGGCAGTACTTCCGCCTCGTGGTGAATGCCGTAGATTTGGCGGGTCAAATTGAGTTCAGCTCACGCAGCGCCGACGCTTCCAATGCTGAGGTGGGTCTTAGCACCGGCCTGTATTTTGCAGCCTTTGAGCAAGGTGAGGAGGCGCTGGTCAATGACTATGAGGCCCTGATCGACGCTGCCCGCCAAGGCGGCTCAAAGATGGTCGACCTGTTTGAAGGCATGGTCAAAGGCATCTTGAACGAAAACCCAGTGAGCATTGCACAGGAGGTGGAGGACCACTGGAACGCCCTTCCTATGGTGGACAGGCTGGTGTTTGATTCGCCCATCCCCCTGAACGAGGAGCAACGCAAGATCCTTTTGGCGGTGCGCAACCCCACCGGCAAAATCATCGTCGTGGAAGGCCCGCCCGGTACCGGCAAGTCGCACACTATCACCGCAATCGCCGCCGACTGCGCTTTCAACAAGAAAACCTGCCTGGTGCTGTCGGACAAGAGCGAGGCGCTGGAGGTTGTGCAGCACAAACTCAGCGAGGCTATGAGTCGGGTGCGCCATGAGAAGAACTTCCCCAATCCCCTGTTGCGATTGGGCCAGAAAGACGCCAATTTCCGCCGCTTGGTAGGCAACCAGACCGTGAGCCAAATTACGGCCTTTGCACGCGCCATGCGGGCCAATGAGGGGGCGCTACTGCTTGAGAAAGAAGGCACCTCGCAGGCGCTGCGTGACTCAATCACCGGCACCGTGGCCTGCTTGGGCAAAATCTCCCTGGCCGACGTGCAATCCATGCATGCGGCCGAGAAAGACCTTTTGGCTATCGCGCCTGAAGTTCACCGGCTGTTGCATGAGTGCGAGAACTGGCAGCTGGCTGCGGAAATGGAGCCCATCGCAGGCTCCATCGGCGCAGTGCAGGAGTACCTGAATTCCATCCTGCCCGAGGTTCGGGATGGTGCCGAATTGTTGACTCGATCTCAGCGCGACAGCACCATGGCTGTGTTTCTGGACCGCTACTCTGTAGATGGATGGGACATCTTCTCCAAGCTGGAAGCTGTCGACCTGAAGACGATATCGACCCTGCTGGTTCAGTATTCCCAGCTGCGCATGCCATTGTTCGGCTATCTCTTGCGTGGCGCCGCTGTGCGAGCCTTGGAATTGCAAATGAACCAGTTGGCCACGAATCGACCGGTGATCCTCAAGACCGACGCCCCCGTCCTGTCTACTATGGTGGAAAAAGCCAATCGCTTGCGTACGTTGTTGGAAGAGGCTGGCATCCCTGACGCGTTCCCTGGCGCCTACGCTCATGTTTCTAGGGGGACTGGGGTCAGCCCCGCCAGCGCTGCTGCCGTTAAGGTTCTGGCCGTCTTCAACAAGGTCTCGCCGGCGCTGGCTTTGGCTTTCATCGAGATTGCACCCAAGCATCCACAGGTGTGGAGCAGTGCCATGCGCTTTTTGCGCGAGCTGCTGGTCGTGGGCAAGGCCTTCCGTGATGCTCCGCAGCTGGATTACGTGGGTACGAAGTCCAAGCTGGAGCGCCTGAACACCTCGGTGATGAATTCCCACGTGGACTCGCGCCTAGTGGCCTTCATGGAAAACCACCGGTCAGACGCCAAGGCGATGGCGACGGTGATTTCACAGCGCCAGAAGTTCCCAGAGGACAAGTTCGAGAACGTCAAGGAGTCCTTCCCTGTGATCATCGCGAGCATCCGCGAGTTCGGGCAGTACATGCCTTTGGCGCCCGACCTGTTCGACGTGGTGGTGATCGACGAAGCCTCGCAAGTCTCGGTTGCACAGGCCCTGCCCGCGCTGCTGCGCGCAAAAAAGGTCGTGGTGCTGGGTGACAGCAAGCAATTCAGTAACGTGAAGTCTGCCAATGCCAGCATTGCCCTGAACGAAAAGTACCGTTCCGACCTGGTGAACTACTTCAACAAGGCTGGTAAGCGTGATGCTGCCACTTTGAGCCGCTTGGCCATGTTCGACGTCAAGAAGTCCATCTTGGAATGGTGCTCGATGGCGGCCTCTTTCTCAATCGTGCTGCGCAAGCACTTCCGCTCCTACCAGGAGCTAATTAGCTATTCCTCTTCCACCTTCTATGAGCACCAGCTGCAGGCACTGAAGATCCGCGGCGTGCCCATTGAGGACGTCATTCGCTTTGACATAGTCGACACAACCACTGAAACTGTCAGCCGCGCCACCAACAGTGCCGAGGCGAAGTTCATTCTGGAACGACTGTTGGAACTGTTGGAAGAGGAAAACCCGCCCAGTGTGGGCATCATCACTCCCTTCAGGGAGCAGCACACCCTGCTGTGCAAGCTTATCTATGCCCACGGCAAGGCCCGACTGTTTGAGGAGAAGCTGCGCCTCAAGATCATGACTTTTGACTCCTGCCAGGGGGAGGAACGTCAAATCATCTTTTACTCACTGGTGGCGTCTCAGGGTCACGACGCCCTCAATTACATCTTCCCCGTGCAGATGGATACCGCGTCCGAGGTCGTGGAGGAAAAGCTCAAGGCCCAGCGGCTCAATGTGGGCTTCAGCCGGGCCCAGGAAATGATCTGGATCGTTCATTCGCTGCCATTGGACCGCTACAAGGGCTCCATTGCGCGGGTGCTGCACCACTACGAGGCCCAACTCAACAACAAAAAGGCTTCGGCATCAGAGACCGACCAATCCAGCCCCATGGAAGCCCTTGTGCTGGACTGGCTCTACAAAACCCCCTTTTATGCTTCACAGCCGGAAGCCATCGAGGTGCTGCCCCAGTTCCCGATAGGGGACTACCTCAAGCAGCTGGATCCAACATACACCCACCCATCGTGGCGCGCGGACTTCCTGTTGACCTATGAGTCCGACAAAGGGCGGGTTCACATCGTCATCGAATACGACGGTTTTAACTTCCACTTTGACCGCTCACCCAATATTCACATTGGTAACCATGAGCGCTACCTCAAGGAGGCGGATGTGGAGCGGCAATTGACACTGGAGAGCTACGGATACCGCTTCTTGCGCATCAACCGCTTTAATTTGGGCAAAGACCCTGTCGCCACCCTTTCGCAGCGCCTGCAGGCCTTAGTAGAGATGGCAACTGGGTCGCCAGTGGCCGCGTCCGTTGAGCGAGTTCAGAAGCAGGCGGCTGATCTTGCGAACAGAGAGGCCAAGGCCTGCTCCCGTTGCGGTGAGATTCGGCTGCAGGAGATTTTTTTCGACAAGGCCCTCAAGGGTGGCGAAGGTGGTTACGGCCGGGTCTGCATGCCCTGCAAGGACGCCAGTGTGGCCCAGAGCGCAGTTACCAGCGCGCACAAGGAGCTACTGGGTAGCACATCACGGCGCTGGAGCGGTCATCGCCGTATTTAGAACCCTTGATCAGGCCTGATCAGCCCTTCTCCAGCAGCACCACGGCACGCGCCTCCATGGCGCGGCCCTCGCCGACCGGGCCCATTTTTTCGGCGGTTTTGGCTTTGACGTTGACGCAGCCCACGTCCACATCCAGCACAAAGGCAATCCGCTCGCGCATGGGCTGAATGTACGGCGCCAGCTTGGGCGCCTGCGCAATCACCGTGCTGTCGATGTTGACGATGCGAAAGCCTAAAGCGCGCACATCCGCCACCACCTTGGCAAGCAACACGGCCGAGTCTGCGCCTTTGTAGCGCTCGTCGGTGTCGGGGAAGTGTTTGCCAATGTCGCCCAGCGCCGCCGCGCCCAAAAGCGCATCGGTGATGGCGTGCAACAGTGCATCGGCGTCGGAGTGGCCCAGCAGGCCTTTGGTATGCGGAATCTCGACGCCACCCAGCATCAGCTTGCGGCCCTCGACCAGTTGGTGGATGTCCCAGCCTTCCCCAATGCGCATGTTCATAGAGTTCTCCATTCAGGAAGAAGCCGCACACCGCGCCGCCAGCACCGCCTCGGCCAGCGCAAAGTCTTGCGGATAGGTCACTTTGAAATTCTGCGCGCTGCCCTCCACCAGCTTGGGGCTAAGGCCCGCCAGCTCCAGCGCGCTGGCCTCGTCGGTTACCGCCTCGCCGGCCATCTGCAGGGCCGCCTGCAGCGCGCCAATGCGAAACATCTGCGGCGTCTGGGCCAGCCACTTGTCGCCGCGGTTCACCGTGGCGCACACGCGACCCGCCCGCTCCTGCTTCAGGGTGTCGGGCAACTTAAGTGCCAAGAGGCCGCCCACCGCGTCGTCCTGGCAGGCGTCAATCAGGCGGTTCACGTCTGCCGGCGTCACCAGGCAGCGGGCCGCGTCGTGCACCAGCACCCAATCGTCGGGCTGCGCGCCTTGGTTCAATACGGCCGAAATACCATTAAAAACGCTGGAAGCCCTCGTGGCACCTCCGCAGGCAGCTACAAAAACCGGAGCGCCAGTTATCCGGGGCGCTGCCGCAAAGTAGTCGTCTCCGGGGGACACCACCACCTGAATGCCCGCCAGCCGCTCCACCGCGGCCAGGGCGCGCAGGGTGTGCATCACCATGGCCTGCGAGCCCAGCGGGGCGTACTGCTTGGGGCCCTCTGCGCCTGCGCGGCTGCCGGTACCGGCGCACGGCACCAGTGCCCACATGCGCACGCCGGGGCCAGCGCCCCAGGGAGTGGCATTCCGGGGGGTGGGGAGCGGGGCGGAGGGGGGAAGTTGAGAGAGATCGGTCATAGCGCGGAGCCCCATTCTAAAATCAGCCTCACTGCTCGACGCCTTACGGGGCCCAGAGCGCCTCTTTTGCCGGCCCGCGTGGCCGCTCCCGCCCGACCTTATTGGATTCATGGATCTCCCCAAGCTCTCCCCCGGCAGGCGCTTTACCCTGCCCCGCCCCGCCGGCTCTGCCGACGCCATGTTGCTCGCACAACTCGGCACCCGGGAAAAAGCCGCCGGCAAGGCGCTCACCATCGTCACCGCCGACGCCAGCGACGCCCAGCGGCTGCTGGAGGAAATCGCGTTTTTTGCGCCCGGGCTGCGCTGCGCCCTGTTCCCCGACTGGGAAACACTGCCCTACGACACTTTTTCCCCGCACCAGGACCTGATCAGCGAGCGGCTGGCCACGCTTTGGCGGCTGCATGCCTCCAGATCCGGCCAGCGCGACTCGATCAACGGGGTGGATGTGGTGGTAGTTCCAGCCACCACAGCTCTCTACCGCCTCGCGCCGCCCAGCTTTCTGGCGGGCTACACCTTTGAGTTCAAGGTCAAGCAAAAGCTCGATGAGGCGCGCCTCAAGAGCCAGCTCACATTGGCCGGCTACAGCCATGTGACCCAGGTGGTGAGCCCGGGCGAATACGCGGTGCGCGGCGGGCTGATTGACCTGTTTCCCATGGGCAGCCTGGTGCCGTACCGGGTGGATTTGTTTGACGACGAGATCGACAGCATCCGCACCTTTGATCCCGACAGCCAGCGCAGCCTCTACCCGGTGCCCGAAGTGCGGCTGCTGCCCGGACGCGAGTTCCCCATGGACGACGACGCACGCGCCAAGTTCCGCAGCCGCTGGCGCGAGCTGCTCGACGGCGACCCGACCAAGAGCCGCATCTACAAAGACATGGGCGCCGGCGTGGCCACCGCGGGTATCGAGTACTACCTGCCCCTGTTCTTTGACGAGACCGCCACCGTGTTTGACTACGTGGGCGCGGACGCCACCGTGGTGCTGCACGGCGATCTGGAGCCGGCCTTTCAGCGCTTTTGGCAAGACACCAAAGACCGCTACCGTCTGGTGCAGGGCGACCCCGAGCGCCCGGTTCTGCCACCTGAGAGCCTTTTTTTGGGCACCGAGCAGTTTTATGCCAAGGCCAACGAACACGCCCAGTTGGCACTGCGCGCCTCATCTGAAGGCACCGAGTTCACCGAGTTCAGCCCCCTGCCCGAGCTGGGCGTGTTGCGCGGCACCGAAGAACCCCTGGCCTTGCTCAAGCAGCACGCCCGCAACACACCACAGCGCCTGTTGGTGCTGGCCGAGAGCGACGGCCGGCGCGAAAGCCTGCTGGACTTCCTGCGCGCCTCCCAGATCAGCCCGCCGGCTTTTGACAGCCTGCAGCAGTTCATCGACAGCACCGAGCCGATCGGCATAGCCACCTCGGGCCTGAGCCGGGGCTTTAGCTGGCTGGAGATGGGCATTGACCTCATCACCGAGACCGAGCTGTTTGCCGCCGGCCCCACCACCCGCCGCCGCAAGAAGCAGGAACAGGTAAGCGATGTCGAGGCGCTGATCAAAGACCTCTCGGAGCTCAATGTGGGCGATCCGGTGGTGCACAGCGCGCATGGCATCGGCCGGTACCGCGGCCTGATGCACATGGACATGGGCAACAAAAACGCCGCCGGCGAGCCCGAGCTGCAGGAGTTTTTGCACCTCGAATACGCCGACAAGGCTACTCTCTATGTGCCGGTAAGCCAGCTGCAACTCATCAGCCGCTACACCGGCGTGAGCGCCGACGAGGCGCCGCTGCACCGCTTGGGCAGTGGCCAATGGGACAAAGCCAAGCGCCGCGCAGCCGAGCAGGTGCGCGACAGCGCGGCCGAGTTGCTCAACATCTACGCCCGCCGCGCCACCCGCGAGGGCCACGCCTTCCGCTACAGCCCTGGCGACTACGAAACATTTGCCAACGACTTCGGCTTCGATGAAACCGCCGACCAGAAGGCCGCTATTCACTGCGTCATTCAGGACATGATTTCGCCCCGCCCGATGGACCGGCTGGTCTGTGGCGATGTGGGCTTCGGCAAGACCGAGGTGGCCCTGCGAGCGGCGTTTATTGCCGTCACCGGGGGGCGGCAGGTGGCGTTTCTGGCGCCCACCACGCTCTTGGCCGAGCAGCATTACCAGACGCTGGTAGACCGCTTCAGCAAGTGGCCGGTGAAGATTGCCGAGATGAGCCGCTTTCGCAGCGGCAAAGAAATCACCGCTGCGCTCAAGGGAGTTGCCGATGGCACGGTGGACATCGTAGTGGGCACGCACAAGCTGCTCAGCCAGGACACCAAGTTTGCCAATCTGGGCCTGCTCATCATTGACGAAGAACACCGATTCGGCGTGCGCCACAAGGAGCAGATGAAGGCCCTGCGCGCCGAGGTGGACGTGTTGACGCTCACCGCCACTCCCATTCCCCGCACGCTTGGTATGGCGCTGGAGGGCCTGCGCGACCTGAGCGTGATTGCCACCGCTCCGCAACGCCGGCTGGCCATCAAGACCTTTGTGCGGTCGGAGGGCAACGGCGTGATTCGCGAGGCGGTGCTGCGCGAGCTCAAGCGCGGCGGGCAGGTGTACTTTTTGCACAACGAGGTCGAGACCATCGAGAACCGCCGTCAGAAGCTCGAAGAGCTGCTGCCCGAGGCCCGTATTGCCGTGGCCCACGGACAAATGCCCGAGCGCCAGCTGGAGTCGGTGATGCGCGACTTTGTGGCCCAGCGCTACAACCTGTTGCTGTGCTCCACCATCATCGAGACCGGTATCGACGTACCCACCGCGAACACCATCGTCATGAGCCGCGCCGACAAGTTCGGCCTGGCCCAGCTGCACCAGCTGCGCGGCCGCGTGGGGCGCAGCCACCACCAGGCCTATGCCTACCTGATGGTGCCCGACATAGAAGGCCTGACCAAGCAGGCCCAGCAGCGGCTGGACGCCATCCAGCAAATGGAAGAGCTGGGCAGCGGCTTCTACTTGGCCATGCACGACCTCGAGATTCGCGGTGCCGGCGAGGTGCTAGGCGAAAACCAGAGCGGCAACATGCTGGAGGTGGGATTTCAGCTCTACAACGAGATGCTGTCGGAGGCGGTGCGCTGCCTCAAAAACGGGCAGGAGCCTGATTTGCTGAGCCCGCTCAACGTCACCACCGAAATCAACCTGCACGCGCCCGCCCTGCTGCCCGACGACTATTGCGGCGATGTGCACCTGCGCCTGTCGTTTTACAAAAAGCTGGCTACCGCCAAGAACACCGACCAGGTGGACGGCCTGCTGGAAGAAATTGTGGACCGCTTCGGCAAGCTGCCCGCGCAGGCCCAGACGCTGATTGACGTACACCGCCTGCGGGTGATTGCCAAGCCCTACGGCGTGTTGAAGGTAGACGCTGCGCCCGGCGTAACCACCATCACCTTCAAGAAAGACGCCCCCATCGACCCGATGGGCGTGATTGCGCTGATCCAGAAAAACCGCCACATCAAACTGGTGGGCAACGAAAAGCTCCGCGCCGAGCGGGCGCTGCCGGAGGTGAAAGACCGGGTGCAGATGGTGCGCGACATCTTGCGCAGCCTGGGCACGCCGGTGGCGGAGAAGGCGGCCAGCCACTGAAACCGAGGTTGGCCTATGCCGAAGCATATGCTAAAGTCAAAGCACCATCTGCAAGGAGGTGCACCATGTCTTCATCAAGCCCCAACCTGAACCCTAGGCCTGGTCCTCATCCGCTCCCATTTGCTTCAGAAAACATAGCGCCGTACGCAATGGATACGGGCGTCAGAGCGGTAAAACTCTTCAGAAATGGCGCCAACCAGGCAGTGCGCATCCCCAAGGAATTTGAGCTCCCCGGAGTAGACGCCCTCATACACCGCGAGGGCAATAGGCTCATCATCGAGCTGGCCAAACCGAAACTGGAAAAAGGCAGCGCAGCGGCCTTGCTGGCGGTCTTGGATGAGCTGGCAAAACTCGGCCCTTGCGAGGACGATTTTCCCCACATCGGTGACGAAGGCCTTCTGCCGCTCGACGATATTGACTTCGGCACCGACTCGCCATGACAGCGGCAAGCCAGCTCTACATGCTCGACACCAACATCATCAGCGCCCTGATGAAAGACGGCGCCGGGCGCCCCGCCGCCAGCGTAAGAGCATGGGCACAACGCCGGCCCAACATCACCTTGGTCACCAGTGCGGTGGTGCAGTGCGAACTAGTGTTCGGGCTGTCACGCCGGGGCACGCCCCGCCTGCAAGCGGCTTACGACATACAAATGAAAAATCTGCTGGTGCTGCCGCTCGATGAAAGCGTAGGCATTCACTACGCAGCCCTGCGCGCCCACCTCGAGAGAGCCGGCACCCCCATAGGCTCCAACGACACCCTGATAGCCGCCCACGCCCTCGCCCTGGACGCCACCCTAGTGAGCGCCGATGCGGAGTTCGGTCGTGTGCCGGGCTTGCGGGTGGAAAACTGGCTTTCTCCCCCTTAATCGGGTACCAATACCGGGCAAAACAATGACCCGTATCAACGGCCACTCCCTCGTTGCCAGCCCGTGCTGCAAAACCCTTTACCGCACCCCGCGGTACGCGTCCTTGAACCTCATGGCCTTCGGCTATTGGACGGACGGTAAGGCGGAACAAGCGATAACAGCCATGGGCAGCGGCCTCAGAAAATGCCAATGTGGCGCCTTCTACCTGATGCGCGACACAATCAAGCCGGCGTGAACGCACCGCCTGACACGCCCGAGGCACACGACGCCCTTACCCGCAACAGCAGCGATGACAACAAACTCGCCAAAGAGGTGATAGCTGAACACATTGGCAAGCGGGTACCAGCACCCCTCCGCTATCGGGCCTGACCAAGGACCGCACATCACGGAGACTCCCAAGCTGCAGGCAGCGCCAGAGAGGCCGATATACTTGGGCATGTAATTGCCGGGAGCTTCCCTATGTCACAGGTCACGATCTACATGGACGATGAATCTATTTCGCGCGCCAAAGCGTCGGCGGCGGCACAGCGGCTGTCGCTCAGTGCCTGGGTCGCGCGGCTGATCAAGGAACAAACCCCCGTGGTAGACGACAAAGGCTACCCGCTCGGTTTTTTTGAAAACGCCGCAAACAACGCCGCCGCGTGGATCGACTTCCCGCTTGGAGAGAATTTGCGCGACCAAGCCACTCCCGACCTGCCGCGCGAGGCCTGGTAATGGTTCTTCTGGACACCAACACCCTGATTTACTTTTTTAAGCAGCAAGGCCAGGTGGCAAGACATTTGCGCGACACACCAGCCAGTGAGGTTGCCATTCCCAGCGTGGTGTTGTTTGAGCTGGAATATGGCCTTTTGCGGTCCAACAGGCCTGAGGCGCAGCGCCAAGGGATTGCAGCGGTGCTGTCGGCCTACCGCGTGCTGGACCTGGACCACGCAAGCTCCAAGGCCGCTGCCCGGGTGAAGTACACGCTGGAACAAGCCGGCACGCCGATTGGCCATTGCGACCAGCTGATTGCCGGAATCGCGCTGGCACATCAGTGCACACTCATCACCCGCAACACACGCGAATTTGGCCGCGTGCCGGGGCTTGCGGTACAAGACTGGTTCGAGACTTAGCCCTCCAAAAAGACCACCCGGCTTCCCTATGCAAAGCACTACCCTCTCCCCCGGCCTCGTCGTGCGCAACCTGCCGGCCGCGCTGCAATTGAGCGACTACAAGCTGATTGCGTTTGACATGGACTCCACGCTCATCAACATCGAGTGCATCGACGAGATTGCCGATGCGGTGGGGCGCAAGGCCGAGGTGGCCGCCATCACCGAGGCTGCCATGCGCGGCGAGATTACCGATTTCAAAGACAGCCTGCGCCGCCGGCTGGCCCTGCTCAAAGGCGTCACGCTGGCCAACCTGCACGCAGTAAAAACCGAACGCCTGCGGCTGAACCCCGGCGCGCTGGAACTGGTGGCTGCCTGCAAAAAGGCGGGACTCAAGGTGCTGCTGGTAAGCGGCGGGTTTACCTACTTTGCGGAACACGTGTGCGCGCTGCTGGACATTGATTTCATGCGCTCCAACAAGCTGCACATCGAAGCCGGCGCCCTCACCGGAACGCTGGAGCAGCAGGCCTGGGGCGAGATATGCGATGGAGCCGAAAAACGCCGCACCCTGCTGGAGGTGGCCTCGTTGCTCAATATCAGCCCCGCGCAATGCATTGCCATGGGCGACGGCGCCAACGACCTGCCCATGATGGGCGCAGCCGGCCTGTCCGTGGCCTACCACGCCAAACCCGCCGTGCGCGAACAGGCCCAAGTCGCCATCAACGAAGGCGGGCTGGACCGGCTGCTGGAAGTGCTGAAGGCGTGAGGGGCGCCTTCGGGCCGCGCTCGGCGCAAGACCCCCTACTCCGCCGCAATCTGGCGCAGCGCCTGCTCAAACACTTCGGGCGGCTGGCCGCCGGAAATCAGATGGCGGTCGTTGATGACTGCTGCCGGCACAGAACCGATACCGGCATTCAGGTAGAACTGCTCTTGTTCGCGCACGGCATCCGCAAATTCGTCACCCTCCAGCACGGCGCGTGCCTCATCCCCTGACAGGCCGACCGACTCGGCGGCTTGCACCAGCACCGCGTGCTGGCTCGGTTGAAGGCCCAGCGCGAGGTAGTGCGCGGCGGCGGCCTGGGTGAGGTGGCTCGCGTGGACGTAGCTGAACTGCTTGCACATGGTGGCGCGCGCCAGCAGAGATGGACGGCGAATTCATGAGAATGGCATAGGGCATGCCTAAAATTTCTTCGAACCTACCGAGCCGCCCCTAACCATGTCTACCGTGCGCTTTTTGATTGCAGACAACAGTCTCGCGCTTCAGACCTTTGCCAAAAATCTGATATCTGGCTACGGCTTTGATGCCAACTGGGTGCAAATCGCCCCCAATCCCGATGCTGCAATGGCCTCGGCACAAAAATGGACGCCCCACTTCCTGCTCACCGACTGCTTTTCCCAGCACGCCAGCAGTGGGTTGGAACTGGTGAAGGCCATTCAGGAGATGCGTCCGGCCGTGCGCTGGGCACTCATGAGCGACAAGAAGGATGAAACACTGGCCAACCAAGCCCGCGAGCTCGGCGCTATGTTTCAGCTGGTAAAGCCGTTTACCGCCCCGGATATCAAGGCTGCCATGCACAAGGCCCTGACCGAATGGGGCCGAGAAAATAAAGAAGTCGCCGCGCGCCTGCAGACCAAGCCTGTAGCCCCTGCCCGCAACCCGAACCATTTCGTCAGCGAACTTCGGGTAGTGCCGGTGCGCCAGCTCATGCCCGCCATGACAACCCTCAAGGTGGGTGATCAGGTGGTGTACCGAGGCCGGCGCGACACGGTGCGCCACGTCATTTTCCGCAAGGGCGAGCTGATGGTGCAGCTCACCGAAGCGCAGGGCATCATGCCCGCAGACAAGGTGCGGCGAGTCTGAAGCCTCCACCCCCGCGGCGGATGAAGTTAAGCGCGCTTGCGAAGAAGTCCGGCATTCAGGGCCATCGTCACGGGTTTGCTCAAGATGTTCAGCAGGATGATGGCCCGCCTCTCGGCATCCGAGGTCTGATAAATCGCCTCGATGCCACTGAACGGCCCGTCCGTGATGAGAACCGCTTCCCCAGTTTGAAACATCGTCTCGGTAGGCATATTCAGCTCCCTCGCCCGCAAGAGTTTGACCAGGGGGTCGTCCACTTTGGCGGCACGCATCCCGAAGCGCACTAATTGATTGACGCCAAGGGTCGAACGGATAGGCGCCCAACTCTTACCTTGGTCGCTGGTGCCGAGTCGAATGAAGAGATAGCGGGGAAACATCGGCTCGCTCTTGACCTCGGCCCTACCCCGCCGAGCACGCTCGATATTGATTTTTGGGAGGTAGCACTCATAACCCTGGCGTTCCAGATTGGTAAGTGCCTGATCTTCCAGGCGCGGCTTGGTGTGCAGTAAGTACCAAGCCAAGCCCTCTCCCTGAGGTGTTTTTTGTATGAATGGCATCAGGGAATTATCTTTTGATCTGTGACATTTCCGTGAAAAAAGCCCTCGCGCGGACCTTGCAGCGTCTGCCACGCGATTACCTCGCCCCCTACTCCGCCGCAATCTGGCGCAGCGCCTGCTCAAACACTTCGGGCGGCTGGCCGCCGGAAATCAGATGCCGGTCGTTGATGACTACTGCCGGCACAGAACCGATACCGGCATTCAGGTAGAACTGCTCTTGTTCGCGCACGGCATCCGCAAATTCGTCACCCTCCAGCACGGCGCGTGCCTCATCCCCTGACAGGCCGACCAACTCGGCGGCCTGCACCAGCACCGCGTGCTGGCTCGGGTCTTTGCCTTCGGTGAAATAGGCATCAAACAGGGCCTTCTTGAGCGCGGTTTGTCGGCCGGTATCTTCGGCCCAGTGCAGGAGGCGGTGCGCGTCGAAGGTGTTGTAGATGCGGGCGCGCTTGTCCATGTTGAAGGTGAAGCCCAGCGCCTCACCGCGGGCGCGGATGTTCTCGCGCATGGCCGCAGCCTGCTCGGGGGTGGAGCCGTACTTTTTGTGAAGGTGCTCCGCGGTGTCTTCGCCCTCGGGCGCCATCTGCGGGTTGAGCTCGAACGGTTGGAACCGCATCTGGACCTCAATCTCCCCATC
>NZ_CAMCVG010000039.1 GCF_945881795.1 Rhodoferax sp. OV413 | reverse complement strand
ACATGGAGCAAGCCTCTGCGTCTAACTCTGTGACGCCTGGCGTCGGTATTGGCTTGGGTGCAGGTGGTACCGGCGCAGCGTCCTCCACCGGCCAGCGCTTGAACAGTCTGTCTGCCACTTACGTAGGCGGCAGTTTGATTGCCAATGTGAACTACTTGTCTTATGACGGCCGCACTGATGGCATTAACACCTCTTACAGAGACGTTGTCCGCGCGGCGGCGTCTTACGACTTTGGTGCAGCCAAGCTCGGCGGTGGCGTCTCCACGCTCACCACTATGAGTGGCGCTGTGCTGAACGACACGGCAATTTCTGTCTCCGTGCCAGTAAGCGCTGCCTTGACGATCGGCGCAAACTACGCCACGGAATCCTTGTCAGGAACCGTTGCGCAGACATACCCCGGTGCGGGTCCTGTAGCCGCTGGCGTGCTGGACCAATCCCGTAGCGGCTATGGCCTGTCTGCCACCTACGCCCTCAGCAAGCGCACTAGCATCATCGCGAACTACGCTAACTGGTTGCCCTACGGTGTGGGAGTGGTACAACGCAACGAAGAATCCAACCTGTTGCTGTCCCACTCCTTCTAAACGGCTGCTGGCTTAAAGCCAGCCCTTTAAGAAAGAACAAACCCCGCCGTGTTGCACAACACAGCGGGGTTTTTTTATTGGCGCGGCGCCCTCACGTGTACCGTTTATTGCGCAGGTTGTGTTTCATCTCGCTCAAGAGTGGCTGCAGCTTGCCGCCGCCTATGCGCAGGGCCACGCAGGTGGCCAAGATGTCGATGATCATCAGGTGCAGGAGGCGGGAGACCATCGGGCTGTATTTGTCGAAGCCCTCCGGGTGATCGGCGCTGAGGTGAATATGCCCCGCGCTGGCAAGCGGCGAGCCGCTGGCGGTGATGACGATGGTGGTGGCGCCGTTTTTGCGGGCAATGTCGCAGGCGTCCATCAGGTCGCGGGTGCGGCCGGAGTTGCTGATAACCACCACGCAGTCGCCCGCACCCAAAATAGACGCGCTCATCACCTGCATATGCCCGTCGCTGTAGGCGGTGGTGTTCATGCCCAGCCGGAAGAACTTGTGCTGCGCGTCTTGCGCCACGATGCCGGAGTTACCCACGCCGAAGAACTGAATCTGCTTGCCCGCCGCGTAGGCTGCCAGCAGGGCGGCCACGGCTTTTTCTATTGCCACGGACGACGCATCGTTGCGGTAGCGCAAAAAGGCGGCCACCGTGTTGTCGATGACCTTGACCATCACGTCGCCGGTTTTGTCGTCCGCGTCTACGCTGCGGTGGATGAACGGCACACCCTCGTTCACCGTGCCGGCGAGCTTGAGCTTGAAGTCGGACAGCCCGTCGTAACCCACGCTGCGGCAAAACCGCACTACTGTAGGCTTGCTGACATGGGCGCGGTCGGCCAGCTCGGTGACCGGCAGCTTGGCAAACGCGCGCGGGTCGGCCAGGCAGAGTTTGCCCACCCGCTGTTCGGCGGGCGCCAGCGATGACAGCGAGGCTTTGATTCGGTCGAGCATGATGTAACTTAGCTTTCTTCGCTCCAGCAAAAGCCGTCGCGGGCAATCATGGCGCTCGAGGCGCTGGGGCCCCAGGTGCCGGCGGCATAGGGTCGGGGGCCGGTGGTGTCGGCGGCCCAGTGCTCCAGCATGGGTTCCACCCAGCGCCAGGCTTCTTCTTGCTCGTCGCTGCGCACAAAGAGGTTGAGGCGCCCGTCAATCACGTCCAGCAGCAGGCGCTCGTAGGCGCCCACGCGCTCGGAGCCGAATCGTTTGTCAAAGTCCAGGTCGAGCTGCACCGGGGCCAGCGTGTGCGCGCCGGCGCTGCGCGACTGGCGGTTCTCCTGGCCCTGGGCCAGCAGGTGCAGCTCCAGCCCGTCCTTGGGCTGCAGGTTGATGATGAGGCGGTTGGCCATGCCCACGTTGGAGTTAAAGATGGCGTGCGGCGTGGGGCGAAAGTTCACCACGATGCGCGCATCGCGGCCATACAGGCGTTTGCCGGTGCGGATGTAGAAAGGCACGCCGGCCCAGCGCCAGTTGGCGATTTCGGTGCGCAGCGCTACAAAGGTCTCGGTGTTGCTTTGCGGGTTGACGCCGACTTCTTCGCGGTAGCCGGGCACTTTGGTGCCGCTGCTGGTGCCGGCGGCATATTGGCCGCGCACCACGTCCTGCCGCAAGGTCTCGGCCGACCAGGGCTTGAGCGAGCGCAGCACCTTGAGCTTTTCGTCGCGGATGGCGTCGGCCCCCGCGTTGATGGGCGGCTCCATGGCAATCGCGCACAGCAGTTGCAGGGCGTGGTTTTGCACCATGTCGCGCAGCGCGCCGGTGGTCTCGTAAAACGCGCCGCGGCTCTCCACGCCGAGGTCTTCGGCAATGGTGATCTGGATGTTGGCAATGTGCTCGCGGCGCCACAGCGGCTCAAAGAGTGCGTTGCCAAAGCGGATGGCAAACAGGTTTTGTACCGAAGGCTTGCCCAAGTAGTGGTCGATGCGGTAGACCTGATCTTCGTCAAAGAAGCGGCGCACGGTTTGGTTGATGGCGCGGTTGGATGCGAGGTCGTGGCCCAGCGGTTTTTCCAGCACGACACGGGTTTTGGCGGTGTTCAGGCCGTGAGCGGCGAGTTGCTCGCACACAGTGGTGAACAGGCTGGGCGCGGTGGCTACGTACATGACCACGCTGTCGGCGTTGCGGGCGTTCAGGGTGTCGGCGAGGCGGGCGTAGTCGTCGGACTTGGAGAGGTCCATGCGGACGAACTCGAGGATGGCGGCGAAGCGGGCAAATTCCTCGGCACTGGGTCGCTTGGAGAGGTCTACCTTCTCGAAGCGGGATTGGATGAGCGCGCGGTATTGGTCGTGGCTCAGGTCGTCGCGGCCCACACCAATAATGCGCCCGCCTTCGGGCAGGGTGCCATGGCGGAAGGCTTGAAACAGGGCGGGCATCAATTTGCGCCAGGCCAGATCGCCGGTGCCGCCGAACATGACGAGATCAAAACTCATAAGTCAGGATATGTTTAGTTGTTACATGAAAGATGATGCGCTAATGTAACTTTGTTTCATTGATAATTCAAGGGCGACCGCTGCACCCGCGTGCAGCATTTCCGGAATATTTCACTTTTGGCCCCAGGCCCGTGCCCCCATGAACCAACTCGACGCACTCAAACAATTCACCACCGTGGTGGCCGACACCGGCGACTTCAAGCAGCTCGGCACCTTCCAGCCTCAGGACGCCACCACGAACCCCTCGCTGATTCTGAAGGCGGTGCAAAAGCCGGACTACGCGCCGTTGGTGAGCGACACGGTGAGCCAGTTCCGCGACCGCGCGATGGACGAGATCGTGGACCGGCTGCTGGTGCGTTTTGGATGCGAGATTCTCTCCATCATTCCCGGCCGGGTGTCGACCGAGGTGGACGCGCGCCTGAGCTTTGACACTGCGGCCACCGTGGCGCGCGGCGAGCGGCTGATTGCGCTCTACCAGGCGCAGGGCATTGCGCCGGAGCGGGTGCTGATCAAGGTGGCGTCTACCTGGGAAGGGATTCAGGCGGCCGAGCAGCTCGAGCGCAAAGGCATTCGTACCAACCTCACGCTGCTGTTTTCGTTCTGCCAGGCGGTGGCCTGCGGGCAGGCCCGGGTGCAGCTGATTTCGCCGTTTGTAGGCCGCATTTACGACTGGTACAAAAAGTCCGCCGGCGCGGCCTGGGTGGAGGCCGACAACGCCGAGGCCAACGACCCCGGTGTGCGCTCGGTGGCGCAGATTTTCAACTACTACAAGAAGTTCGGCATTGCTACTGAGGTGATGGGCGCGAGCTTTCGCAACGTGGGACAAATTACCGCGCTGGCGGGCTGCGACCTGCTCACCATCAGCCCCGAACTGCTGGCCCAGATGGCGGCGAGCAATGCGCCGGTGCAGCAGGCCCTGAAGGCGGACGCCGCGCACGCCGCCGACATCGCGCAGGTGCATTACACCGAAGCTGACTTCCGCCTAGCGCTCAACAACGACGCCATGGCCACCGAAAAACTGGCCGAAGGCATTCGCGCGTTCTGCGTAGACGCCGTGAAGCTCGAGCAACTGCTGCTCGCCGCCTGAACCCGAAGGAAACACACACCATGGCACGTACCCGTTGTGACCGCACCGCCGCGTGGGCGGCGCTACACGCACACTTTGACGCCGCCGGCCATGCGCTCGATGTGCGGCAGGCCTTTGCGGCAGATACGCAGCGCTTTGAGCGGTTCAGCCAGGAGGCGCCCTATGTGTTTGCCGACTTGTCCAAGAACCGCATCGACGCCGCGACCGAGGCGCTGCTGCTGGACCTGGCGCGCCAATGCGGCCTGCAGGAGCACCGCGACGCGATGTTCGCCGGCCAGAAAATCAACAACACCGAGGGCCGCGAGGTGGGGCATGTTTTACTGCGAAATCCGCCTCTAGCGCCCGCAACGTCTGCGCCAGCTGCTTCGGAATTCATAGCAACAGAGCAGGCCAAGGTGCACAGTACGCTGGACGCGATGCTGGCCTATGCCGAGCAACTGCGGGCTGATGCGTCGATCACCGATGTGGTCAACATCGGCATCGGCGGGTCTGACTTGGGGCCGCAGATGGCGGTGCTGGCGCTGGACGCCTTTGCCACCACCGGCAAACGCATGCACTTTGTGAGTAATGTGGACGGCCACGAACTCGCCGCCAAGCTGCCGCACCTGCGGGCGCAGAGCACCGTGTTTTTGATTGCCAGCAAGACCTTCACCACGATTGAGACCATGACCAACGCCGCCTCGGCCAAGGCCTGGTTTCTGGCGCAGGGCGGTACCGACACCGCCCGCCACTTTGCCGCACTCACCACCAACGTGCCCGCGGCCAACGCGTTTGGCATCAGCACCACCTTTGGGTTTTGGGATTGGGTGGGCGGGCGGTACTCGATGTGGTCGGCCATCGGTCTGCCGATTGCGATTGCGATTGGCGCCGCGGGTTTTAGGGAATTTTTAGCCGGCGCGCACGCCATGGACGAGTATTTCCGCACCGCGCCGCTGGAGCGCAACCTGCCGGTGCGCTTAGGCCTGCTGGACGTGTGGTATCGCAACTTTCATGGCTTCACCAGCCGCAGTATTGCGCCGTACCACAGCGCGCTGCGCCGCGTGCCGGCGTATTTGCAGCAGCTGGAGATGGAGAGCAACGGCAAGCGCGTGGACTCCAGCGGCGAAGCCTTGCCGTTTGACACCAGCCCGGTGCTCTGGGGCGAGCCCGGCACCAACGGCCAGCATGCGTACTTTCAGATGTTGCACCAGGGCACCGAGGTGGTGCCGGTGGAGTTCATCGCGGTGAAGCACGCCCGCCACAGCCTGCCCGGCCACCACCCGATGTTGCTGGCCAATGTGCTGGCGCAGGCGCAGGCCCTGCTGCAAGGTAAGAGCGACGCCGGCGGGCACAAGCATTTCACCGGCAACCGCCCCAGCACCCTCCTGCTGCTCGACGACCTGACGCCGGCTGCTTTGGGCGCGCTGATCGCGCTGCAGGAGCACCGCGTGTTTGTGAGCGGCAGCCTGTGGGGCATCAACAGCTTTGACCAGTGGGGCGTGGAGCTGGGCAAGGTATTGGCCAAAGACATTGAGGTGCGGTTGGCGAGTGGCGATGTGATCGGCTTGGACGGCTCGACCGCCGGACTGCTGGCGCGGCTGCGCGCTTAACCCGTATCTTCAGGTCATACAGGCCATACGTATAAGTAAGGACACAGGGGCTGGCATGAATGTGGTGTTTGATTTCGGCGCGGTGTTGTTCACCTGGCGGCCGGTGGATTTGATGCTGGAGTGCTTTCCCGAGCGGGCGCCCACGCGCGCCGCAGCGGGTCACCTGGCGCACGAGGTGTTTGGCCACGCCGAGTGGCAGGCCTTTGACCGCGGTTCAGTGACCATGCCGGAGGTGATTGCGCACGTCGCGCAGCGCGTGGGACTGGACGCCGGCGTACTCGGCGCGCTGGTGGAAAGCATTGGCGAGCGCCTGACCCCGATGCCGGAGTCTCTGGCGCTGCTGGAGAGGTTGATGGCTTTGCGCGGGCGGGATACCGCCGTTGGCGAACCGTCTGACAATTTAGCTGTTGCAGCGCCCGGCCGGGCTGGCACGCCGCTGAAGCTGTATTTCTTGTCGAACATGCCGGCGCCCTACGCCCGCACCCTGGAGCGGATGCACCCGTTCTTGAAAGAATTTGACGGAGGGATCTTCTCGGCCGACGAGCTGCTCATCAAACCCGAGCCCGCCATTTACCAACTGCTGCAAACCCGCTACGGCCTGGAGCCGGCAAACACGGTGTTTCTGGACGACCTGCTGCCCAACATCCAGGCCGCCCGCCACGAGGGCTGGCACGGCATCCACTTCCAAACCGCCGCCCAGGCGGCCCGGGAGCTGCAGGCGTTGGGCCTCGGATTGAGCCCATAAAGACTGCGCAGGCAGCTACGAAAATAATAGCAAAAAGAAGTAAAACAAGCGAAGCTAAGCGAAAAGTTCCACCCAAGAAAAAGCCCCGCAAGGCAAAACCGAGCGGGGCTTTTTTGAGCCTCATCGTTAAGAGCAATAACGCCCCAACGACGCAGCATGAGGTGCCAGGCCAAGGCGCAAGGGCGAAGACAGTACCGCTGGTACGGCAAGCCCTTGCAACGCCGGCATGGCGCCTCAGGCAAGGAGAGCTTACATGCCCATGCCGCCCATGCCGCCCATGCCACCCATATCAGGCATACCGCCGCCGCCACCGGATTCCGCCTTAGGGGACTCGGAAACCATGCACTCGGTAGTCAGCATCAGGGAAGCCACGGACGCTGCGTTTTGCAGGGCAGTGCGTGTCACCTTGGTGGGGTCCAGGATACCCATTTCGATCATGTCGCCGTAGGTGTCGTTGGCGGCGTTGAAGCCGTAGTTGCCCTTGCCGGCCAACACAGCGTTCACCACCACCGAGGCTTCGCCACCGGCGTTGAACACGATTTCGCGCAGGGGCGCTTCGATGGCCTTGAGCACCAGCTTGATGCCGGCGTCCTGGTCAGCGTTGGCGCCGACGATGGTGCCAGCCGCTTGCTTGGCGCGCAGCAGAGCCACGCCACCGCCAGCCACAATGCCTTCTTCCACCGCAGCGCGGGTAGCGTGCAGGGCGTCTTCCACACGGGCTTTCTTTTCCTTCATTTCGACTTCAGTAGCAGCGCCGACCTTGATCACGGCCACACCGCCGGCCAGCTTGGCCACGCGTTCTTGCAGCTTTTCGCGGTCGTAGTCGGAAGTTGCTTCTTCGATCTGGATGCGGACTTGTTTCACGCGGGCTTCGATGTCGGCAGCAGCACCTGCGCCGTCGATGATGATGGTGTTTTCCTTGCCCACTTCGATGCGCTTGGCGGAACCGAGGTCAGCCAAAGTCACTTTTTCCAGGGACAGGCCGATTTCTTCTGCAATCACCTTGCCGCCGGTCAGGATGGCGATGTCTTCCAGCATGGCCTTGCGACGGTCGCCGAAGCCGGGGGCCTTCACAGCCACTACCTTCAAGATGCCGCGGATGGTGTTGACCACCAAAGTTGCCAGCGCTTCGCCGTCCACGTCTTCTGCAATGATCAGCAGAGGGCGGCCGGCCTTGGCGACTTGTTCCAGAGTGGGCAGCAGGTCGCGGATGTTGCTGATCTTCTTGTCGAACAACAGCACGAAGGGGTTGTCCAGCAAGGCAGCTTGCTTTTCGGGGTTGTTGATGAAGTAGGGGGACAGGTAGCCGCGGTCGAACTGCATGCCTTCAACGACATCGAGTTCGTTCTGCAGGGACTTGCCGTCTTCCACAGTGATCACGCCTTCTTTGCCGACTTTGTCCATCGCGTTGGCGATGATTTCGCCAATGGAGGCGTCAGAGTTGGCGGAGATCGAGCCGACCTGGGCGATTTCCTTGGAGGTGGTGGTGGGCTTGGAGGCCTTCTTCAGCTCTTCGATCAGGGCAGTCACAGCCTTGTCGATACCGCGCTTCAGGTCCATGGGGTTCATGCCGGCGGCTACGTACTTCATGCCTTCGTGCACGATGGCCTGGGCCAGCACGGTAGCGGTGGTGGTGCCGTCACCGGCGTTGTCAGACGTCTTGGAAGCGACTTCCTTGACCATCTGCGCGCCCATGTTTTGCAACTTGTCTTTGAGTTCGATTTCCTTGGCCACGGACACACCGTCCTTGGTCACGGTGGGGGCGCCGAAAGAGCGCTCCAGCACCACGTTGCGGCCCTTGGGGCCCAGTGTCACTTTGACCGCGTTGGCCAGAATGTTCACGCCTTCAACCATGCGTGCGCGGGCTTCGCCGCCGAAAATTACGTCTTTTGCTGCCATGTTATGACTCCAATAAATTAGGGATAAATTACTTTTGGCTGTGGCCGGGGCTTCGCCCCTTCACGTTGCTTTGCAACGTTAGCCTTCGCCGAAAACAAATCGCGAAGCGATTTATTTTTCGACAACGGCGAACAGGTCGTCTTCTTTCATCACCAGCAGTTCGTCGCCGTCGACCTTGACGGTCTGGCCGCTGTACTTGCCGAACAACACGCGGTCGCCGACCTTCACGCTCAGGGCCTTGGTTTCGCCCTTGTCGTTGGTCTTGCCGGGGCCGACAGCCAACACTTCGCCTTGATCGGGCTTTTCAGCAGCGCTGTCAGGAATCACGATGCCGGAGGCAGTCTTGGTTTCATTTTCCACGCGCTTAACAATCACGCGGTCTGCCAATGGACGCAGTTTCATGAGAAATCTCCTAAAAATAGACACAAGGAACACCAGAAGCCGCCGTAGGACGGCAGTCCTCTGAGAAGGGTCG
Organism: Rhodoferax sp. OV413; assembly: GCF_945881795.1. Classification (GTDB taxonomy): domain Bacteria; phylum Pseudomonadota; class Gammaproteobacteria; order Burkholderiales; family Burkholderiaceae_C; genus Allorhodoferax. The sequence goes on along the minus strand of NZ_CAMCVG010000039.1, from coordinate 11,543 downwards.
CGGGGAGTGCTGTTAGCACTCAACTCCTGCGAGTGCTAATGATAAGGGCAATTCGGCGGGTTTCAAGCGGCGCGGTACCTACAAACCCACCGCCGGCTGGATTTGTGAGGAAGGCAGGTAGCGCCAGCGCCCGATCCAGGCCGCCAGCAGCAAGCAGGCCACGCCGCCTGCCGCGACCATCATGAGCGGGGCCTGCCAGTCGCCTCCGTAGGCGCCGAACATGGCGGCCTTGATGGCGCGCACCACCCAGGTCATGGGCAGCCAGGGGCTCAGCGTCTCGTACAGCCCGCCGCTCAATTCCACCGGCAGCATGCCGCCGGAGGCCGAGAGCTGCACCGACAGGAACACCATAGAAATAACCTTGCCCGCGTCGCCCATGGCGCGGGTCAGCAGAATAACCATCATCAAAAACGACAGGCCGGATACGCCCAGACACCAGGCCAGGGCCTGCGGGTTCGCAATGTGCGCATGCAAGCCCCACTGCACCGTTGCGCCGAGCGCGAGGGCCTGCAGCACCACCACCAGAACCGGGACGCTGATCTTGCCCAGCAGCTTGGCCGGGCGCGAGAAGCGCTTGGCGTTGCGCGGCATGACGCGGATGTGCACCAAAAACGCCGCCACACCCGCACCCAGCCACAGCGCTGCCGGAATGATGTTGGGCGCGAGGCCGCTGCCGCTGTTGCCCACCGAGGCCTCGGTCATGACCACCGGCTCCACCGAATGCGCCAGACCCTGCGGGCTGCCGTCGGGCTTGTCCACCGTGTCCGGCAGGACGTCGCTGAGCACCTGCAAGCCCCCGGCCAACTCCTGGCTGCCACCCTTGAGCTTGTGCATTCCATCGGCCAGGGTGTCCGCGCCATGCGCGAGCTCTTTGCTGCCGTCGTCCAGCGCGTGAAGCTGCTTGTCTTCGGGCAACTTGTTTACCGCCTGCCGGATCGCAACATTCATGGCCCGCACTCCGGTGGTGAGGTTGCCAACGCCCTCGCTCAGTTGGTTGGCGCCCTCGCTGAGCTTCTTTTGCCCGAGCGCGGCGTCGGTCAGGCCGTCGTTCAATTGCGCCATACCGCCGGCGAGTTCGGCGACGCCTTCTTTGACACGGGCGGGTAGCAGCAGGCTGTCGTCGGCCTCGGCCTTGAAGGCGGCGATGCCGTCGAGCACGCTGCGGCTGCCCGTTTGCAGCTCGTCCAAGCCGCGCCCCAGCTCCCCATGCCCGGCGGCCAGCGCCTCGGCGCCGTTCTTCAGGCGGTCCAGCTCGGAGCCGCGCGGGCGCTTGGCGTCCAGCGTGCGCAGTCCGTTGCCCAGTTGCTGGAAGCCGTCGGTGAACTGGCTGGTGCCACCCAGAAGACTGACGCTGCCGGTATGCAGCGTGCGCGCTGCGGCGGCAGCCTCGGCCACACCGCCGCTGAGTTGCTGCGCACCCTTGTGCAGGTTGTGCACGCCCTCACGCAGATCGTCCACGCTGCGCTGCGAGCCCGCCGCATTTGTCAGCACCAGCGCCCAACGGCGTTCGTTGATGCTTTCATTGACTTCGTGGCCCAGCTCGGTGGCAAATTGCCGCGCCAGCATGGAGGTCTGGTAGTTGTTGCCCTCGGAGACAAAGATCTCGAGCTTGCCGGCCCCGGGCGCTGCGCCGGGGATGGCGTTGGAGCTGAAGTCCTTGGGGATGATCAGCGCGAACGCCGCTTTGCCCAGGCGCACGTCCTCCCGGGCATCGCCGGCGCTGCGGTAGTTTGTGAAACCGAAGCGCTCGGTTCGTTCCAACCGGCTCACCAGCTCCGTGCCGACGTTAAACGCCTGGCGCTTGTGTTCCACACCTTCGTCCAGATTGGCGACTGCCACCCGCAGAGAGCGCGTGTGGGAAACCGGGTCCCAGACACTGGTGAGGTAAATCGCGGCATAGACCGAAGGCAAGAGAGCCACGACCAGCACGGCCAGCAGCATCTTGGGGTGGCGCCACACCAGAGCCAGCTCGTGGCGGGCCACTTCGGCCACATCCGAGAAAAACATCCTAGGCTCCAGTGGAGTCGGGCTGAAAACTGGCCAGCTGGCGGCGGTCGTACCAGTCTTTCAGCCAGGCCGCAGGCCAGCCGGTGGCATGGACTTTGCCCCAGCGAGCCAGGGCCTCATTGCGACCGCTGAACAGGAATTGCAGCGACTTGTCCTGATCCGGAGCCGCATACATATGCCGGCCGCCGGCTGCCGCGGCCAGGTTGTGCGCCAGCGAGGCTCCGTTGTCCTTTGCCGCAAACACCTCACGGTGGCTGGTGCTGCGCTGGAAGGCGTCGGTCTCCACCTGGCCGCACGCGTCCATCGCCAGGCCGCTGTCTTCCAGCCAGACGGGGCTCTGGGTCTCCAGCGCGATCAGGGGAATGTCGCAGGCCAGGTCGGCGCCACAGCCCAGGTGCACCGCATCGGCGCGAATGCTTTGGGCGACGTCCGGCAGCACAGTGATGCCCTGCGCCTTCAGGGCAACCAGTAACTTGGCTTCAAGAAGGTTCGCGGGGTTTTCTAAGTCCAGGCCGCTCTCGTTGCCCTGAGCGGGCTTGGCTAGCAGGGTGACGGCGCTCTGCGGCAGTCGCTGTCGTACGGCGAGGGCCAGCTCCATGGCGCTGACCGTGTCGCCGATGATTGCGATACGCCGGGCTTGCCGGGCGGCCATGTCGCAGACCCGCGGCCACAGCTCGGCAAAACTCTCCAGCGGGTGGGCAAACAGCCCGAACTCGCCCGCACCGGGGATGAGGTACTCCATTTGCGCGCGGTTTTGTACCGGGCCGGTGTTAATGGACAGCCAGTCGTAGTGCTGAAGGCTGCCGTCGTCGAGCTCAATGCTGCGTTTTTCAGCCTCCAGCGCAGTGGCGCTGCGAGGCAGCCAGCGAATGCCGGCGCGCCGCACCAGCGGCTCCAGCGCGATGGCGCATTGGTCAGCGTCAAAACGGCCGGTCACCAAGCCGGGCAGCATGCCGGGGTAGATGGTGCGGGGGTAGGGGGCCAGCAGAATGACGCGCATCTCCGGCAGCGGCTTGGCGGCCAATGCCCGCAGCACCTGCAGGTTGGCCATGCCGCCGCCGAGCAAGACCAGCTGGCGCGGCTGGTAGCCCGGGGATTTGGTTTCCTGCTTGCGGGGGGTGGCGTGCGGCTGCTCGCTCGGTTCCGTCATCGACTTATTGTGTCACGGATAACGGGGCTCCAAAATCCTCAGCTACCCGCTAAACAACACGCTTTCTGCGGCAACGTGCCCGATGTTTTCTTATTCATTCACTGCGCGGTAGATCAGCACCTTGAGCGCGCGCTCGGGCTGCGCGTCGGCAAAGGCCGAGGGGTTGGGCAGGCGCTGCAGGAACGCAAGCGACGGCGCTTGCTCCTGCATGTGCGCTTGTACAAAGGCGGTGTCGAGCTCCGGCGCATTCAGGCAGACCAGCGCGTGGCCGCCCGGGGCCAGCAGCTCGGGCAGGCGGCGCAGCAGGCGGGGGTAGTCTTTGCTGGCGACAAAGCTGCCTTTTTGGTAGCTCGGCGGGTCCAGCACCACCAGGTCGTAGGGCCCGGTGCGGGTGATGCGGCCCCAGGTTTTAAAAATATCGTGCCCCCAGAAGCCCGCACCGCTCTCCACGCCGTTGAGGCGGTGGTTGTGCTGCCCGATGGCCAGCGCGCCCTGGCTCATGTCCACATTCACCACCTGCCGTGCACCCGCCTGCATGGCCACCACCGAAAAAGCGCAGGTGTAGGCAAACAGGTTCAGCACCTTGAAGGCGTAGTGCTTGGGGTGCGCGCTTACATAGCCGCGCACCCAGCGCCGGCCCTCGGCCATGTCCAGAAACAGGCCGTGGTTCTGGCCGCGCAGCACGTGCACCTTGTAGCGGCTGCCGGCCTCGGTGACCTCATGCGGCTCGGGCACGGTGCCCTCCATCAGCCGCGTGTCGGCGTGCCCCTCGGCGCGGCATTGGTAGACCCAGTTCAGTGGTTGCCCGGGCGCAATCGCCGCCCAGCGCGCGGCCAGCGCCCGGCCGATGGTGCCAAGCGACTCGTCGCTGGCGGGCACAAAGCTGGTGAGCACCAGCACCGGCGGGTAGGCGTCCAGCGACCACGCCTCGCAGCCCGGGTACAGCCCGCCGCGCCCGTGGAAGATGCGGCAGGCGTCGGTGGGGAGTTCCATCGACGCGATGGCGGTGAGCAGGGCGTTCATACCGCTTTCAGGCGCAGGTCGTCGAGGTAGTCGGCGGCAATGTTGACGCTGCATTCCACCCCGAGGGCGGGGTAATGCTTCCCCAGCCAGGCCTGCGCGCACGCGCGGCCGAGGTCGCGCAGGGCGTGGATCAGCTTGGCGTCGGTCTCGGACTTGGTGGATGCGGTGTAGGCTTCGAGCGCGCCGCCGCCGTCGATGCGGTGCATCAGCACGTTTTTGTAACGCGCCGCATCCAGCCGCCCTTGGGCGAGCAGGCGATTCACAAAGTCGATGGCGCGCATCTCGGCCATGAGCGCCGAGTTGAAGGTGATCTCGTTGAGCCGATCCAAAATGCCTGCAGCGCTGGTGGGCAGCTTGTCGCGCCGGATGGGGTTGATCTGCACCAGCAGCACATCGGCGCTCCGGCAGTCGTAGATCAGCGGGTGGATGGCGGGGTTGCCGGAGTAGCCGCCGTCCCAGTAGTGCTCGCCCTCGATGTCAACCGCCTGAAACACCGTGGGCAGGCAGGCCGAGGCCATGACCGCATCGGCGGTGAGCCGCGGGCCGCAGAAGATTTCGGCCTTGCCGGTGCTGACCTTGGTGGCCACCACAAACACCTTGAGACCCCGGTAGGCGGCGAGTTGCTCAAAGTCGATCTGCCGCTCCAGAAACTTGCGCAGCGGGTTGATGTCCAGCGGGTTGCTCTGGTAGGGCGAGAGGGATTTCGTCCAGTAGCCGGCCATAGTGTCCGAGAAAATCTGGCTGGGCGGCGAGGTGCCGGCCAGCACCGACAGTCCGCCAAACATCAAATCCAGCGGCATTTTGTGGGCGCCGGTGAGCGAGTTGCTCAGGGCGCCCATGTCAATCACGCCCGCCCAGAAGTCGCTGAGCGACTGGCGCGCGGCCTCTTGCGCGGCCAGCAGCGGCTTACCTTGTGCCTGGGCAAAGCCGTGGGCCAGGGCGACTGCGTTCATCGCGCCGGCGCTGGTGCCGCTAATGCCTTCGAAATCGACACGCCCGTCTTCCAGCAGCGCGTCCAGCACCCCCCAGGTGAAGGCCCCGTGTGAGCCGCCGCCTTGCAGCGCCAGGTTGACCACCGGCCGGGAACCGGAGGGGGCGGGCGCAGGGGCGGAGGTGTTGGTCATGCTGCAAGCTTAGTGCAGTGCAGCATTTTTTGGACTCCAAGCCCAAAAAAGAGTCAAAAGTACTGTTTTTACTGGTGGATATTGCGCCAATAGCTATTATTTTGATAGCAATTAGACGCTGGCCGGCAGCACCTGACGCAAAAACGCGGCGATATCGGCAACCTCGCGCGGATGCACGCTATGCGGCATCGGGTAGGCGTGCCATTGCACCGGATGGCCCAGCGCGGCCAGCGCGTTGCGCGACTCTTCGCCGCGCTGAATCACGACCACCGGGTCCTGCGTGCCGTGCGCCATGAAGACGGGGGTGTGGGCGTTGGCGGTGTGGCGCTCACTGGCAAAGCGGTCGGCCAGCGGCAGGTAGCCCGAGAGCGCCATCACGCCAGCGATGGTGTGGGGCAGCCGCAGCGCGGTGTGCAGCGCCATGGCGCAGCCCTGGCTGAAGCCGGCCAACACAATGCGCTCATAAGGAATGCCGCGCGCCACTTCGCGGTCCACCAATGCGGCAATCGCGGCCTCGGAGCGGGCGATGCCGGCTGCGTCCTGGCGGCTCACCAGGTCCATGCCCGTGAGGTCGTACCAGCCGGGCATCACATAGCCGCCGTTGACGGTGATTGGAATGCTGGGCGCCTGTGGAAATACGAAGCGGATGGATTGGCAGCCGCTCAGGTCCAGCTCGGGCACCAGACCGGCAAAGTCGTCGCTGGTGGCGCCCAGGCCGTGCATCCAGATGACGGCGGCGGTGGGATGGGGGGCGGATTCGAGTTCGATGCAGGGGAGCAGGGCGGCAGAGGTCATGGGGTGGAAGGCTTTCAGGACAGCAGAGCCTGCGCAAACTCGCGGGCGTTGAAGGTTTCGAGCTCGTCAAGCTTCTCGCCCACGCCAATGAAATACACCGGAATCGGCCGCTCGCGGGCAATGGCCGCTAGCACGCCGCCTTTGGCGGTGCCGTCGAGCTTGGTGACGATGAGGCCGGTAAGCGACAGTGCGTCGTCGAAAGCCTTGACCTGCGTCACCGCGTTCTGGCCGGTGTTGCCGTCAATCACCAGCAGCACCTCGTGCGGCGCGGTGGGCTCGGCCTTGGCAATCACGCGTTTGATTTTCTTCAGCTCTTCCATCAGGTGCAGCTGGGTGGGCAGGCGGCCGGCGGTGTCAATCAGCACCACGTCTTTGCCGCGGGCGCGGCCGGCGGTCACCGCGTCAAAGCTCACGGCGGCCGGGTCTCCGCCTTCCTGGCTCACGATGTCAACCGTATTGCGCTCAGCCCACACCGCCAGCTGCTCGCGCGCGGCGGCGCGAAAGGTGTCTGCCGCGGCCAGCAGCACGGTGGCCTGGCTGTCGGCCAGATGTTTGGTGAGCTTGCCGATGCTGGTGGTTTTACCGGCGCCATTGACGCCGGCCACCATGATGACGGTGGGCGTGCGCTCGCCGATGGTGAGCGGTTTTTGCAAGGGTTGGAGCAGATCTGCCAGCTCGGTGATCAGAATGTTTTTGAGCGCAGTGGGGTGCGTCACGCCGGCGGACTTGGCCTTTTTGCGCAGGGCTGCGGTCAGGTGCGCGGTGGCGGCGACACCGGCATCGGCGATGAGCAGCGCGCTCTCGAGGTCTTCAAACAGCGCCTCGTCAATCTGGCTGCCGCCAAACACGCCGGAGATGCTGCTGGCCGTTCTGCCCAGGCCCGCCTTGAGCTTGGCCAGCCACCTCTGGCGCTCCGGCGCCGCTGTGGCGGGAGCGGCTGATGCAACGGGTGATCCAGCGGAGGAGGGTGCCACGCCCGGGGAAGCGGACGCGACGTCGATAGGCGCGGCCAGCGCGCTGCCGATCACCGAGCCTGATGCTGAGGCAGACGCCGGCGGAGAAGCATCCTCCGGTGCAGGCGACGCGGGCGCTGCATCAGGTGCCGCGGCATTCACGCCGGAGGGGAATTTCTTTTTGAAAAAACTGAACATGGGGGCGTTTCTAGAATGGCTGCATTCTATGAAACACCTCTCACACCCCTTCTCCACGTCTTCATTCCTGCGGGCCACAGCGGGGGCAGCATCGTCGGCGTTGCTGCTCCGTGTTCTGTGCGGGCTGGCGTTGATGGCCGGCCTGGCTCCCGCGCAGTCCGCCGAGCTGGCCCAGCAGTTCCGCCTGAAAAACGGCATGGAACTCATCGTCAAGCCGGACCGCCGCGCGCCAACCGCGGTGCATATGGTCTGGCTGCGGGCGGGCTCCATGGACGAGGTGGACGGCACCAGCGGCGTGGCTCATGTGCTGGAGCACATGTTGTTCAAGGGCACGCCCACGGTGAAGCCGGGCGACTTCTCGCGCCAGGTGGCAGCGCTTGGCGGGCGCGAAAACGCGTTCACCAGCAAGGACTACACCGGCTATTTTCAGCAGATTCCGGCCGGCCGGCTCGAAGACGTGATGCGCCTGGAATCCGACCGGTTTGCCAATAACGTCTGGACTGACGAGGACTTTCTGAAAGAGCTGGAAGTGGTGAAGGAGGAGAGACGCCTGCGCACCGAAGACAGCCCCCAGGCCCGCCTGTACGAGGCCATGTACGCGGTCACCTACCAGACCGACCCCTACCGCCGGCCGATTGTGGGCTGGATGAGCGATCTGGAGAGCCTCACCCCGGACGACGCGCGCGCCTTCTACCGCCGCTGGTACACCCCCGCCAATGCGGCGGTAGTGGTAGCCGGCGATGTGGACGTGGCCGCGGTGCGGGCCCTGGCCGAAAAGTACTATGGCAGCCTGCCGGCGCGCGCGGTGCCCGACCGCAAGCCCCGCACCGAGCCCGAGCAGAGCGGCATGCGCCGGCTCGACTTCAAGGCCCCCGCAGAGCAGGGCTATCTGGTGATGTCATTCAAGGTGCCGGGCCTCACGCCCTCCGGCCTGGCGGCAGTCGCTGCCGCTCATCCCCCGACAACCGCGGCAAGTGCTGACCCTGTCACCACCGACGCGCTTGCGCTCACCGTGCTCTCCGCCGTGCTCTCGGGCTACGACGGCGCCCGCCTGCCGCGCGCACTCACCCTCTCCGACCGGCCGGTGGCCGACGAGGCCGGCGCCTACTACGGCCTGAGCGCCCGCGGGCCGCAACTCTTTACCTTGTATGGCGTGCCCGCGCAGGGCAAGACCGCTGCCGAGGTCGAGTCGGCGCTGCGCGCCCAGGTGGCCCTGGTGGCCAAAGACGGCGTGACCGAGGCTGAACTTGCCCGCGTCAAAAACCGCTGGGTCGCAGCCGAGGTGTACAAGCAGGACAGCGTCTTCAACCAGGCTCGCATCCTGGGCGTGAACTGGGTCAACGGCTTCGCGCCGGGCAGCGATCAGGTCCTGCTCGAGCGGCTGCGCGGCGTCACGGCGGCGCAGGTGCAGAGCGTCGCGGCGCGTTATTTCGGTGACGACGCGCTCACCGTGGCCACCCTGCTGCCCCAGCCGGTAGACGCCAAGCGCAAGCCGCGCACCCCGCCCGCCGGCGCCCGACACTGAGCCCGCCCCACCATGAATACTCCTTATTTGATAGCTGCACGCGCAGTACTGGCATGCGTTGGCGCCGCTTTTGTCTCTCAATTCGCGTGGGCCGGCATTCCCATCCAGCACTGGACGCAGCCCAGCGGGGCGCGGGTCTATCTGGTGGAAAGCCCCGCCATTCCGATGGTGGATGTGCAAATCGATCTGGATGCGGGCGCCCGCCGCGACCCTGCCGACAAGCCCGGGCTTGCCAACCTCATGGCCTCCGGCACATCCTACGGTTTACGGGCCAGCAGCGCGGGTCCCGCGCTCAACGAAAACCAGCTCAGCGAGGCCTGGGCCGACCTGGGCGCATCGTTTGGAGGTGCGGCCAATGCCGACCGCATGAGCTTCACCCTGCGCTCGCTGACCTATCCCGACCTGCTGGACAAGGCCGTGGCACTCGCCGCCCGTGAGCTGGGCGAACCCGCCTTCCCCGAGGCGCCGTGGCTGCGCGACCGGCCCAAGATGATTGCAAGCATCAAGGAGGCCAACACCCGCCCCGCGACGCTGGCCGGCCGCGCCTTCAGCCAGGCCATCTACGGCAGCCACCCCTATGGGTATGAGGTGACCGAGGCCAGCCTGATGCGTATTCAGGTGCAGGACGTGCGCGCCCTGCATGCCTCGGTGATTCGCGCCTGTGCGGCGCAGGTCAGCATCGTGGGCGCGCTGAACCGGGCGCAGGCGGATGCGCTGGTGACGCGCCTGCTCTCGCGCGTGCCTCAAGGCAGCTGTAGCGCGGGGCCCTCAGCGATTACCCCGCCCGCTGTGACCGGAGCGGCTGAAATGCCTGATGTTCCCGAAGTGGCGCCCCTGCAGGCGGCCAGCGAGCAACGCATTGCGTTTGCCTCGGCGCAGGCCCATGTGCTGCTGGGCCAGCCGGGCTATCGGCGCAGCGACCCCGACTTCTTTGCCCTCACCGCGGGCAACCACATTCTGGGCGGCGGCGGCTTCACCTCGCGCCTGACCGAAGAGGTGCGCGCAAAGCGCGGCCTGACCTACAGCGTGTACAGCTACTTCGCCCCCGGTAAGCACGCGGGCGCCTTCACCATCGGCCTGCAAACACGGCCTGACCAGGCAGAGCAAGCACTAACTTTGGTGCGCGAGGTGCTGAGCAACTTCGTCGAGCAGGGCCCCACCGAGCAGGAGCTGCAGGCCGCCAAAGACAACCTGATTGGCGGTTTCGCGCTGCGCCTGGACAGCAACAAAAAGCTGTTGGATAACGTGGCCAATATCGGCTGGAACGCGCTGCCCCTGGACTACTTGGACACCTGGACGCAACGCGTCGAACGGCTGACGGTGGCCGAGGTACGCGCCGCCATGGCCCGCAAGCTGCAGCCCGCACGCATGGCCACCGTGGTGCTGGGCGCGCAGTGAGCGGGGGGCCGGTGAAAGCGCTTTGCGCAGTGTTGTGCTGGGGTAAGCTCCCTGCATGAACGCCAGAGCTACTCAGAGCCATGAAGTCCGCATCATCGGCGGGCTGTGGAAACGCACCAAACTCAAGGTGGCCGACAAGCCCGGCCTGCGCCCCACGCCCGACCGCGTGCGTGAAACCGTGTTCAATTGGCTGGGGCAGGACATGACCGGCCTGCGTTGCCTGGACGCTTTTGCCGGCACCGGCGCTTTGGGCTTCGAGGCCGCATCGCGCGGCGCCGCCGCAGTGCTGCTGATGGAGAAGGACAGCGCGCTGGTGGAGCAGCTCCAGGCTACCCGCATCCAGCTCGACGCTTCGGCCGTGCAGGTGCAGCGTGGTGACGGGGTGGCAGCCATCCGGCAGGCTGCCCCCGCTAGTCTGGATGTGATCTTTATCGACCCGCCTTTTGATGCGCCATTGTTTGAGCCCGCGCTGGCTGTCTGCGCGCGGGCGCTGTCCGCGGAGGGCTTTGTGTATCTTGAAGCGCCGAAGGCCTACACCGACGAATTGCTGGCCCCCGCCAGCCTGCAGGTCCACCGTCACCTCAAGGCGGGTGCGGTGCATGCCCACCTGCTGGCGCACTTGGCGTCATAATTTCCGCGTTCTCCCTACCGGCCCGTGCGGTCTGCAGCCATGTCCCAACCCGTTATTGCCGTTTTCCCCGGTACTTTTGACCCCATCACCCTCGGGCACCAGGACCTGATCCGCCGGGCGGCGCGGATGTTTGGCACGGTGATCGTGGCGGTCGCAGTGGCGCACCACAAGCGCACCATGTTCAGCCTGGAGGAGCGGGTGGCTATGGTGCAGGACTTGTTCCAGAGCCTGGGGAATGTGCGGGTGGAGGGCTTCACCGGACTGGTGCGTGACTTTGCGGTGGACAAGGGCGCGTTGGTGATGCTGCGGGGGGTGCGCTCGATGAGCGACTTCGACTACGAGGCCCAACTCGCCGGCATGAACAAGCTGCTGGCGCCCGAGTTGGAGACGGTGTTCATGACGCCGGACGCCAGTGTGCAGTTCATCTCGAGCACCCTGGTGCGCGAAATTGCCACCCTCAAGGGAGATGTGTCTCAGTTTGTTGACCCGCTGGTGCGCACCCACTTGCTGGCCAAGGTGGCCTGAATATGGCGCTGCTGATTACCGACGAGTGCATCAACTGCGACGTCTGCGAGCCGGAGTGCCCGAACGAGGCGATTTATCTGGGCGAACAGATCTACGAAATTGACCCCCACAAGTGCACCGAATGCGTGGGCCACTTCGACGAGCCGCAGTGCGTTCAGGTGTGCCCGGTGTCGTGTATTCCGCTCAACCCCCAGTTTGTGGAGAGCAAAGAAAC
>NZ_CAMCVG010000038.1 GCF_945881795.1 Rhodoferax sp. OV413 | reverse complement strand
CCCCACGACTGGGCACGTTCCGATATATTACTCACCCGTTCGCCACTCGTCAGCTTAACCTGTTACCGTTCGACTTGCATGTGTAAGGCATGCCGCCAGCGTTCAATCTGAGCCAGGATCAAACTCTATAGTTCGATCTTGAATTTTTTCGCTCTCTCGAGCAACTCATAAAAACGGAATTGAAGTGAACTTCACTTCTATTCTCATGAGCGTTTAAAGTCTTACGACTAGTTCCAAAAGAACTTGGCAGTCACTTTCAAACGCCCACGCTTATCGGCTGTAAATTGTTAACGATCAAGACTGAAGCACTTGGCTTCTCTAGGCTAGGCTGTGATCAGCGAAGCCTTGTATTATGACACACTTTTGACCTCTACGGCAACAAGCATGTCACTTTTTTGCTTTTTTAGTCTTGCCAGCAGCTCACGCCTGGGCAGTACTAAAAAAAACACCCCGCCACGCGACGGGGTGTGACCTTGCCCCCGAAAAAAAGTGGCCCGCCCATGACCTGCCCCCATTCCCCGTACCAATCTAAATTCCAGAAGTCCGAAGCTCGCAAGATTAACTGATCCCTGGATCTGTCTTGCAGGTTTGCTTTGAATCGGCAGTTAACTGACGATTCAAAGCGGCGAACGTTGCAGGAGGGATGCGTCCACAGCTGCTGTGTGGCCGGATCTCGTTGTAGTCGGTTCTCCATGTGGCAATGATCTGGCGGGCCTGCTCCAGCGATTCAAACCAGTTCTCGTCCAGGCACTCATCACGGAAGGTGCCGTTGAAACTCTCGATGTAGGCGTTCTGGGTCGGGCTACCCGGCTCGATCAGGATGTGTTTGATGTTGTGCTTCTGCGTCCATGTCATGAATGCCCTGCACGTGAATTCCGGTCCGTTGTCGGTTCTTACTTCCTTCGGGTAGCCCCGGAATGTGGCAGCCCTGTCCAGCAGCCGGGTGACGTACGCACCGCCGATGCCAAAATCTGCTGTGATGTCCACACATTCGTGGCTGAAGTCATCGGCCACCGTGAGACATTTGATGCGCCGTGACATGGCGCCCGGCCTGGCTATCGCATCGCCCACAAAGTCCATGCTCCAGGTCTGATTGACTGCCATAGCGGCCACTAGCGGCACGCGAACGCCAATGCGCTTGGTCTTCTTGCGCTTCCTGATCGACACTCCCTCAGCGGTGTAGATGCGGTACACCCGTTTGTGATTGATGTCGGGGTACTGCGGGCGCAGTACGTCATGGATCATGCGGTATCCCCAGCGCCTGCGTATGTGCGCGGTCTGGACAATCTGGTCGCGCAGTTCCACGTTGAGCGCACTGGTCTGGCACACATGGCGGTAAGTGTCACGGCTTAGCCCCACAAGGGTACAGGCGTGGCGTTCGGACATTCGGTATTCAGCCACCATGCGTCCTATGGCCTCGCGTTTGACTTGTGGGGCTAGCGCTTTGTGCCAAAGACGCTCTTGAGGGCGTGGATGTCCAAGTGGGTTCGGCCAGCAGCCGTTTGAGCTTGCCGTTCTCCAGTTCCAACTCGCGCAGCCGCTTGGCTTCGCTGGCGTCCATGCCCCCGTACTTGGAGCGCCATTTGTAAAACGACGCATCACTGAAACCATGCTTGCGCCCGATCTCCTTGATCGGCATGCCAGCCTCGGCCTGCCGCAGAAAACCAATGATCTGCTCTTCGCTGAATTTGCTTGTTCTCATGTCCATCATTCTCCGGGTTGATGGACTTCTTGGAAAAATGGCTGGTACGGTTTATGGGGGGCAGGTCACTTCACGTAGAACTTCCGTCTTGGAAAATTCTACTTCTGGGGCCAGTGGTTTATCGGGGGGATTACCCCACTACTACAACAATGAGCGCATCAAGCTCAAACTGAAAGGACTCAGCCCGGTAGAGTACCGGCTGAGAAACACCGCTTAGTTGGCGGAAAGGCAACCGTCCAACTTCTGGGTGTCAGTTCAAACCCGGGGCGATTCAGAGCCGCTTCTTGGCTAAGAGGTACGTCCAACAGGGGCAGGTTCAGTGTTTTGGTTTTAGTCCAAAAATTTGAGTCACCTAAATTAGGCGCACAAACGCGTTAGATTCGATGCCGGTCAGATATACCCTTTAGACGAGAGAGCAATGCAGGAGCAATCTTACTCAAGGGCAAGACCTCATCAGCGGCACCAGCGAGGATTGCTTCGCGCGGCATACCAAAAACAATACAAGATGCTTCATCTTGCACCAAGTTGTAGCTACCAGCATCCTTCATTTCTTTCATGGCATTCGCACCATCGCTGCCCATGCCAGTCAACATGACGCCAAGCGCGTTCGCACCAGCCAACTTGGCGACGGAAAGAAACAACACTTCGACCGAAGGTCTATGCCGGTTGACGAGCTCACCATCTTCAACTATGCAGACATAGTTCGCGCCACTTCGACCCAACCGAAATTGCTTACCTCCTGGTGCTATGTACGCATGTCCGGGGAGGATGCGAGAGCCATTTGACGCTTCCTGAACGGTAATTTGACAAAGCGAATTCAATCTCGCCGCAAAGCTGGTGGTGAAGCCGGCGGGCATATGCTGAGTGATCACTATAGCTGGCGCATCCGCGGGCATCTTTACAAGCACCTCTCTAATGGCTTCGGTACCGCCAGTTGAAGCACCAATACAAATCAACTTTTCGGTTGAAATACGTGTATTGGCCAACAACTGAGCGCCGCCTTGCCCGCCATCAGACACCGGCAAAGTCTGCGCATCACTCGCCAGATTGCTAAAACGCCTGACATGCGCCTTTGCAGCAATACGGATTTTCTCAACAATATCTACGGACAGCTCCTTGATTCCGTTTACCAGCCCGATTCTCGGCTTAGCAACAAAATCTACCGCCCCGAGCTCGAGAGCACGAATTGTCACATCCGCACCACGCTCTGTGAGGGTGGAGATCATGACCACTGGCATAGGCCGCAAACGCATCAAACGGGATAGAAATTCAAGTCCATCCATCTTGGGCATCTCAATATCCAGGGTAATCACATCAGGATCTAACTCCCTAATCATTTCCCGGGCAATGAGAGGATCGTTCGCTGCACCAACGCATTCCATGTCAGGCTGGCCATTCAATATCTCGGCCAACAGACTGCGAACAAGCGCCGAGTCATCAACCACAACCACACGAATTTTCTTCATGAACCGTCAGAACAAATCAACAGAACCACCAGAGTTAGATTTTGCCACGGTCGCCGCATTGCCCTTACGCTCCTCGACGACAAGCGTCTCGGGATGAGCATGGGCAAGACGCTTTACCAGCGCCTTGCCACTTGTCGGGAAAAAGCACACCTTGCGTGGATGGATATCCAAAACATCTTGGGAGACAACAGGAATCCGTTCAGTTGCCAGATAGTCGATAACGAATTGAGTATTTCGCTCGCCGACATTCATGGTGGTAAATCCGGCCATCACTTGCGCACCGCCAAAAATCTTGGCTTGCATGGTCTCACGGCGAGACCCGAGTTTGAGCATCTCGTTGATAAGCAATTCCATGGCAAACGACCCATAGCGACCGGAGCCATCCCCGCCATCGCCATCCGGAAGCATAAAGTGGTTCATTCCCCCAATGCGCGCTTTCCCGTCCCAAATACATGCGGCAATACAGGAACCCAGGACCGTCATGATTACAATTTCCTCGTTTGATACGAAATACTCACCCGGCAAAACCTTTACCGCATCATATTGGAAATGATGATCAGCATAGAAAAACGATGCCTCCCCAGGCTTGCGTGGCTGGGCCCTTAACTGATCGACACGGGACACACGTCCGCCTGCCAATACCTTCGGCCCTGCTTGGGCCAGAGGCTGTCGCGCCATCGGAGCTCCGGAATTTGAAATATTCATAGCCTAAAAATGAGTATCTGATTTAGTGACCACTAAATGCGCTCGTATACCGTTTTTCCTTTTAACGCGAACAAATCACGTGAGTCGCTGAAATTCTCTGCGTGCCCAACAAACAACATACCGCCGGGCTTCATCACCCTGTGAATGCGCTCTAAAACCCGTCTTTGAGTAGCCGAATCAAAATAAATCATAACGTTCCGGCAAAAGACCACATCAAAACTTTCGCCAAACGGCCAGTTGTCTTTAATTAGATTAACAATCAAGAAATCTACTTTCTCTCTTAGCTCACTCTTGACTCTAGCCATACCAGCATTGGATCCTTTTCCTTTAAGGAAAAATCGCTGCAATCGCGACTGATCGATCCCCTTCAACCCCTCTGTTCGGTAGACCCCTTGCGCGGCGACCTGAAGCACTTTCGAATCAATATCGCTTGCAGATATTAAGAAAAGCCGTCCTTCTCCCAGAGCCTCGAACGCAGTCATTGCAATGGAATAAGGCTCCTCACCGGTAGAGGCTGCACTGCACCAGATTCGGCATTCCCGATCGAACTTTCCTTCTTTCAAGTAACTTGCCAAAATTTCGAAATGGTGCGCCTCTCTGAAAAACGAGGTGAGATTTGTAGTAAGGGCATTGACAAACTCTTGCCATTCCGCGCCATCATTACTCTCCAACCACTGCAAATACTCTCTGAAACTGTGGTGACCCGTCTCTCTAAGTCTCCTTGACAGTCGGCTGTAAACCATTGCGTGCTTGCCATCGTGCAAACTGATACCGGCACGTTGATAAATAAGCTTTTGCACGTGATCGAAATCAGCGTTGGTCCAGAGAAATTCTCGGCCTTGCAATTCATTAGCGGCATTAATCAACATTAAGGTAAGCTAGTGAAAAGCCAATATCGAGCGGTCGCAAAAACTTCTATTAAGTTCGTCACTCTTAAATCGAGACCAAGCCCATCTCAGGCGCAGACATGAGCTTCTCTATATCCAACAAAATCAACATCCGCTCACCAATGGAGCCCAAACCCAATACAGCAGAGCTGTCGATCACACTATCTATATCGGGCGCAGCCTTCAAACTTTCTTGAGGAAGCTCCATAACATCACTGACCGAGTCGACCACAATACCTACAATTCTGCTGCGAAGGTTCAAAACGATGACAACCGTGAACGAGTTGTATTCAGCCTGAGCGCAGTTGAACTTCAGTCGCATATCCACGATGGGAACGATAGTTCCGCGCAGGTTCACAACCCCTTTGATAAAAACTGGCGCATTTGCAACGCGCGTTGGGGACTCATATCCACGAATCTCCTGAACTTTCAGAATATCGATTCCATACTCTTCCTGATCTAAGCGAAAGGTTAAATACTCCCTAGCGCCAGTAGCCGAAAGATCATTCAGTTTTTCCATCATGCCCATAACAATCTCCTAGATCTGGTCGTTTAGTGGCGTGAGCGTCGAACCAAAGCACCGGTATCGAGGATCAGCGCAACCTTGCCATCCCCGAGAATCGTAGCCCCCGAAACGTTCGGCACTTTCCGATAATTCGATTCAAGATTCTTCACAACTACTTGCTGCTGGCCCAGTAGTTCATCCACTAAGAGCGCAACCCTACTTCCGTCAGCCTCAACGACCACCATGATGTCGCAAGACTTTTCAAAATCGAACCTCGGAACCTGAAACACTTTTTCAAGCTCGATTACTGGCATGTATTCGTCACGTACCTTGACTAATTGAGACCCCTGACCGACCGTACTCACGGCATCTGGTTTGACTTGGAAGGACTCAATCACCGAAGACAACGGAAGGATATACACCTCTTCACCAACACCGACCGACATGCCATCCATGATCGCGAGAGTCAGCGGCAAGCGGACAGACACCTTCATGCCGTAACCCTCGGCTGAATCGATGTCTACTGTGCCATTCAGGGCGGTAATGTTCTTTTTGACCACGTCCATACCAACTCCGCGACCAGACACATCCGTCACGACGGCTGCGGTAGAAAAACCTGGAGCAAAAATCAACTGCCAAACTTCAGCATCGGTCATCTGGTCAGAAACATCGATGCCTCGTTCCCGCGCCTTACTTAGAATCTTGGTGCGGGAGAGGCCGCGACCGTCATCTCGAACTTCGATGACGATGGATCCCCCTTGATGCGACGCCGACAATGTGATGGTTCCAGACTCGGACTTACCAGCAGCAATTCGATCCGCAGGCATTTCAATACCGTGGTCGCAGCTATTCCGAACAAGGTGAGTGAGTGGGTCAGTGATCTTTTCAACCAATCCCTTGTCTAGTTCGGTCGCTTCACCCTGTGTCACGAACTCGACTTTTTTGCCGAGCTTGCCCGCTAAATCCCGCAGCATGCGAGGAAAGCGGCTGAACACAATCGACATCGGAATCATGCGAATGGACATGACCGACTCTTGCAAATCTCGCGTGTTTCGGTCGAGGTCTGCCAGCCCAGTGAGCAATTGCTGATAAATCGCCGGATCCAGGGCTCGACTGTTTTGGGCAAGCATCGCTTGCGTAATCACCAACTCGCCAACCAAGTTAATGAGCTGGTCCACCTTGCTAATCGCCACGCGGATGGTTGCTGCCTCGGGCTGAGCCACAATCGCAGGATTTGCCTTTGCCGCGACCTTCGGAGCGGGAGCTGAATCCTGTAGGGCGCCAGCTGGCATTGCAGCCGCTTGCACAGCTTCCGGCGCGCCGGGGGAACCATCGAAAAATCCGAAACCGGTCTCTTTGAGCACAGCCGCTGGAGTGGCAGCGGGGGCACCGGCAGCACCATCGAAAAACCCAAACCCTTGCTCCGCAGCCGCAGCCTCTGGCCGGCTGGAAATTTGAACCTTATCCCGAGAGACGTGGAATGCGAACAGATCCAGGAGCTCGTCGTCTGTCGAACCTGTTTCTGCGTGAAAAACCTTATAGGAGGGCTTTGACGAGGATGCCGCTGAAATGCTCCCCAAACCGGGTATGTCGCGAAACAGTTCTTTAATCGCGTCGGCCTGTTCAGGCTTCTCCAATGGACCAACCGAAATTTCCAGGTTGCGCTTGCCGCCAGCCTTAGGTGGGGCGGAACCAAGGGCCACAGGCGGATTCTCTGCCCTCACTACGGCAGTAGCGACCACTGCAGCGGGCTTTTGAGGCGCAAGGCTTCCGCCAGCCGCGAGAATGCTGATTCGCTGCACCAAATCACCGGTCGCGATGGCTTCACCTTCGTCTCCAGCTTGGTGACGTGCCAGCAAGCTGCGAGAAGCATCAGCCGACTCCAGCAACACATCCACCATTGCAGCGTTAGGCTGAAGCTCATGGCGACGCAAGCGATCAAGTAGCGACTCCATTTGATGGGTCAATTCAGCCACATCAGCGAAGCCAAAAGTAGCTGCCCCCCCCTTCACTGAATGGGCACAGCGGAAGATTCCATTCAGCTCTTCATCGTCTGCTGTCTCGAGGTTCAAGTTGAGCAACATTTGCTCCATTTGATCCAAGTTCTCTCCGGCCTCTTCAAAGAAGATTTGGTAGAACTGACTGAGATCGAAGTCACCCCCTGCACTACTGTCTTGATGCGTCTCGGACATGCCTAGCTCCTGTTAATGAGTTTCTGGATATACCGAGCCGAATCAGCGGATAACTTTTTTGATGACATCCAGCAACTTGGCCGGGTCAAAAGGCTTCACCAGCCAACCAGTGGCGCCCGCAGCCCGACCAGCCTGCTTCATCAAGTCACTCGACTCGGTGGTGAGCATCAAAATAGGCGTAGTCTTGAATTGCGGATGCTCGCGCAGCTTTCTAGTCAACCCGAGGCCGTCCATACGGGGCATGTTTTGATCAGTCAAGACCAAATCAAAGGTCTGCGACTGTGCTTTTTCGTAGGCATCCTGACCATCGACTGCCTCAACCACTTGATACCCAGCGCCGGTCAAAGTGAAAGAAACCATTTTTCGCATAGAGGGGGAATCATCAACGGCAAGGATTAAAGGCATGAGTTGCTCCGAAAAAAACGCGGTAATTGAATGTTTATTAGAAAAGCTCGATGGAACCAGCGTCCATCTCGTCTTGCGTAACAGGGTTAGGGCGTTCAGGCACCTCTTCGACGAAGGGCACTGCTTCGCCATCCTCGCTCCCCATAGACTCCGAGGCCAGGCGATAGGCACAACCCTGGAGAATTTTGGAAGTGTGAACGATCAGCTGTGAAGCCATGTCCTGAAACTGAAGCTCAGTCACTGCCGAATGCAGGGCACTGCGGACTTGGTCCAACTCATACGAGCTGCCCAGCGCAGGCGAAGCCAAATTGGCACTCGCGGTGGTAAACCGTTCCATGAGGTTTTCCATTGTGTGCGCCAAAAGACCATCCAAACGGGTCAAGTCATGCACAACCACCAAGAGCGAATCCTGCACTTCGGCCACCAACATAACTGGCAACTGAACGGCCGGCGCTGTAGGTGACGTCAAAGATGGGTCCATTGTCATTCTTCCTCAGTTCCTGTCTTGTTCTCTATCCTACGCTGGATTCATGACCTTCGAATTTCGATAAAACGTTAGATTAGCAGGATTCACGAATTTTGGGAAAAATCGACTACTTTGGCAGAACAAAAACCGCCCAAAATTCGCCGCCAACTCATAATCCGGAACATGATAGGCCCACACATTTTGCCCGCTCCAGAAGGAAGACAGATGACGGTGCTCCACTTAGAGGACTCCGACGTTGACCACCTCTTGGTGACGCGAGCTGCGCAAGCTTGCGGCATCAGTGGACGGTTTATCCGAGTTGAAGACAAGTCATCTCTGTTAGCGGCACTTTCCCGATATGACGCAGATGTCGTGTTGATGGACTTCAACCTGCCTGGTTTCTCGGCCATGGAGGCGTGGGCGGACATCCGCCAGCTCGATGCTCCGCCCCCGTGTGTGATCGTTTCCGGTGCCATCGGCGAGGCAGCGGCCGTGGAAGCGATACAAGCTGGCATCGGTGACTTCCTTCATAAAGACAACTTACAAGAGATTGGCCGCGTCATCATGCGCACGCTCAAGCTGCATGCTGCCCAAGCGGAACGCAAAAAGACCGCCCAGGATCTGGCCGAGTCAGAGAAGCGGATCACCCAATTGGCGCGCCACTTGCAGACCGCGCTCGAGAAGGAGCGTGCGGCGATTTCCAGAGAAATTCATGACGAGATAGGGGGGGCTCTGGCGGCGATCAAGCTGGACCTTGCATGGATCGGCCGCCATTCCGCCCAAGCGGAGACACTGCAGCGCGTCGACTCGGCGCAAGACATGGTTCGACAGGCCCTCGTCGCCACACAACGCATCATGCAGAACACCCGCCCCGCAATCCTTGACCAGGGACTGGGCCCCAGCGTTCAGTGGCTTTGCGAGGCGCACTCGCGGCGCACAGGCGCCAGCGTGAAGTTGAGCTGCGAGCTCCGGGCTGAAAACCTGCCTGATGCCGTTCGCCTCGGAGCCTATCGAACGGTGCAGGAGACCCTGACTAACGCGGGAAAATACGCACCGAACAGCAGTGTGAATGTCGAAATGTCAGACGCAGGGGGCGTATTGACCGTGGAAATCACGGACACCGGGCCGGGATTTGAGTCACACCGGCTCGAAGAGACACCCGGGTTCGGCCTTAAAGGTTTGAACGAGAGGGCCCATGCGATTGGCGGTTGGCTCGATGTGAGCAGCCAGCCCGGGCGTGGCACGCGGATTACCCTGACAGCACCACTATTGATGCCGGCTTTAAACCCACCACTTGAGAGCAATCAATGATCCAAGTAGTTCTGTGTGATGACCACGCCATGATCCGCAGGGGGATCCGGGACACATTGACGGACTCCGGGGAGATCCATGTTTCGGGTGAAGCCGCGAATCACACTGAGCTTCGTGAGGTGTTACGGTCTGCCCCCTGCGAAGTCCTCGTGCTAGACCTGAACTTGCCAGGTCGTAGCGGGCTGGAGGTGATGGCCGCACTCAAGGATTCGCACCCCCACATCAAAACACTGATCGTGTCCATGTTTGCAGAGGACCAGTACGCCATCCGGTGCCTTCGGGCTGGAGCTTCTGGCTACTTGAACAAGGCCGGAGATCCCGCCGAGCTGGTGATAGCGGTCAAAACCATTCGTGCAGGCCGAAAATACGTCACGCCCTCGGTCTCAGAGATGCTGGTAGACCAGTTGGCTGCGCCAAGTGTTGAGACCTTGCATTCGCGGCTGTCTGAGCGGGAGTTGCAAACGCTGATCAAGATTGCATCTGGCAAAAAGCTATCCGACATCGCTGAAGAGCTCATGCTGAGCCCCAAAACAGTCAGCGTCTACCGGGCTCGTCTCCTGGAAAAACTAGCCTTGGCCAACAACGCGGAACTCACGGTGTACGCCATCCGCAACGCCCTGGTTTGAACAGTTTGAACGCTACCCGGAAACAAACAATCCAATCACACGGGTCATCAAAGCGGTGAAAGGCTGATCCAGCATCGGGAGCGTGACCGCGATGCCTACGATTCCGACCACAAGCGTGATGGGGAATCCGATCGCAAAGATGTTCATTTGCGGGGCGACCCTCGAGATGATGCCGAGTGCCATATTGGTGAACAACAAAATGCCGACCATCGGCAGGGCAATCCAGAGCGCGCTGGCAAAGACCTCTGCCCCGAGCTTTTGCAGCTGCATGGCAGCCAACGCATCCAAGAAGTGAGGAGAAACGGGGAACGCCACAAAACTCTGGGTCACTGCCATCATGACCAGCAAGTGCCCATTAAGCACCACAAACAGCAGGGATGCCATTTGCGCAAAAAACCGCGCCACGGCGCTGGACTGATTGTTCATCGATGGGTCAAAAAACGAAGCAAAGTTCAGCCCCATTTGAAAGCCGACCACCTCACCGGCCAACTCCACTGAAGAAAAAACCAAGCGGACTGCAAAGCCAATCGTCAGGCCGATCACCACCTGTTGTAAGACCACCGCAAGAGCGGCCGGGTCGTTAAACGGAACCACAGGGGCTTCCGGCAAACTCGCCTGAACCGCCAAGGCCACCAGCAAGGAAAGACCAATCTTGGCCCGCAGCGGAAAGGCCCTCGAGGACAGCACTGGCGCAGATGTAAACACCGCCAGAACCCGTAAGAATGGCCAGATGATGGGTGAAATCCACTGCGCAATTTGCGCTTCATCGAAGGAAATCACGGGGGCGCTAGTGTCAGACCACAGAGGCCGGAATAGCTTCCAAAATCCGGCGGATGTACTCCACCAGCATGGTGAGCATCCATGGACCAGCGATTGCGAAGACAGCAATGACGGCCACCAGCTTGGGCACAAAGGCCAGCGTTGCCTCGTTAATCTGGGTCACAGCCTGAAAAAGGCTGACCAGCAAGCCCACAATCAAAGCAGCAGCCAACACTGGCGCTGACACCATGAGCAGCATCAGCAACGCCTCTTGGCCCATGGTTAAAACGGCTTGTGCGTTCATATCAGCACGTCAGGTTACGAAACTTGCTGCGAGGGAACCGATAAGCAAATTCCAGCCATCCGCCAAAACAAAAAGCATGAGCTTGAAGGGCAGCGCCACCAACACAGGGGACAACATCATCATGCCCAGCGACATCAAAATGCTGGCAACCACGATGTCGATCACCAAAAAGGGAATAAAAATCATGAACCCGATCTGAAATGCCGACTTCAGCTCACTGATGACGAAGGCGGGAACAAGTACCCGGATCGGCGCAGTTTCGGCGGTGACATCCGGTGGCAACTTGGCCAGCTTGGCAAACAACGAAAAGTCTGACTGCCGGGTCTGCTTCACCATGAAACCCCGGATCGGTGCCTCAGCCTTTTGCAGCGCTTGATCGAAGGGCATGGTGCCCTGTGAATACGGCAAGTAAGCGTCCGCATAGATGCGGTCAAAGGTTGGCCCCATTACAAAGAGTGTCAAAAACAAGGAAAGCCCAATAATGACCTGGTTGGGCGGCGCCGACTGGGTGCCCAAGGCCTGCCGCAATAGGGACAACACAATTACGATGCGGGTAAAGCCCGTCATCAAAAGCAGCACCGCAGGAATGAAAGACAGCGCTGTGAAAAAAAGCAGGGTTTGAATGGGTACAGAAAAATTCGTCCCGCCTTGGCCGGTTCCGATTAACAGGGGCAGTTGACCGGGCGCTTGTGCCGAGGCCGAAAATGCAGCCAAGGCCAGTGTTGCGCCCAAAAGAAAGCGCAATCCGATCCTCAGAAAAATTAGCGAACCCAAGCGCATATCAGTCACGGGTTCCTGTAGCTTCGGCTGCTTCGGTCATGCCTATGGCTGAAGCGGGAGCCACTGCAGTGTGCAAGCACTGAATACCCGCCGAACTCACTCCCAAAACCAACCAAACCCTCGCATTCGCGGGTCCGACCTCAACAGTCACCACCCGCTGATGCGGACCCACAGAGACCGCAGAAACAAATCGATTTTGAGTGCCCTCCAAGCGCAGGCCGTTCGGGACTCTCGCTTTCAACCATTTGAGGAAAAACGGCAAGCAGGCGAGCACGATCAGGAACCCGATGACCGGGATTAGCTGCGTGGACATGGGCACCACCGCTTACTCAGTGCCGGCTGACGCGCTTGAGCCGCTCAGAAGGCGTGACCACGTCGGTCAGCCGGATGCCGAACTTGTCGTTCACCACCACCACCTCACCCTGGGCAATCAGGTAGCCGTTCACCAGCACATCCATAGGCTCGCCCGCCAGGGCATCAAGCTCCACGACAGACCCTTGGCCCAGTTGCAATATGTGCTTGATGGGCACCTTGGTGCGACCAAGCTCAACGGACAGTTGCACGGGAATGTCGAGCACCATGTTGATGTCGTTGACATGACCCTCGCCGCTCGAGCTGAAGGGCTTGGGAGAGTCGCCGGAGAGCGGTCCGCCAGAGGACATGTCCGATCCGCCATCGCTGGATTTTTGCTCCATCAAGGCCTCGGCCCAATCCGCCATGCCCTCGTCACCCGCACCCAGAGTATCGTCCGGTTTATCTTCAGATGGCATTACGTTCTCCTAACCAGGTTTGATCATTTCCACGAAGCGCTTTTTCAATGCGAATCGCGTACTTGGAATTGTGCGTTCCGTATTGGCACTCAAAAATCGGAACTCCATCTACAGTGGCCTGGATGCGTGGCGCGCGGTCGAGTTCGATAAAGTCGCCTTTTTTCATGCCCAGCAGTTGCTCCACAGTCGCATCCGCGCGAGCCAACTCGGCCACGATAGTGACTTCAGCCGCCTGAATTTCGCGGGTCAACACATTCACCCAACGGCGGTCCACCTCAATCGAGTCGCCCTGTGTGGATGAGTACAAAACGTCCCGAATGGGCTCCAGCGTGGAGTAGGGAAAGCTGAAGTGAATCGATCCGCTGATGTCACCGATTTCCAGCTGAAATGAGGTCGAAATCACAATCTCGCTGGGCGTCGCAATGTTGGCAAATTGCGGCTGCATCTCAGAGCGCTGGTAGTCCAACTCCAAAGGGTAAATGCCCTTCCAAGCGTTCTTGTATTCACTGGTAATCACATCCACCAGCCGGTTGATCACGCGCTGCTCCGTAGCAGAGAAGTCGCGCCCCTCAATGCGGGTCTGAAACTTGCCAATGCCACCGTACAAGGTGTCGATCACACCGAACACCAAGGCTGGCTCGCACACCACCAGACCACTGCCGCGCAGAGGCCGGATGGCCACGATATTGAAGTTAGTGGGAACTGCCAACTCACGCAGGAAAGCGCTGTAACGCTGCACCACCACAGGGCCCACCGAAATTTCAGGGCTGCGACGGATGAAATTGAACAGCCCTACGCGGAGGTTGCGGGCAAAACGTTCGTTCACGATCTCCATCGTGGGCATTCGCCCGCGAACAATCCGCTCCTGGCTGGAGATGTTGTAAGCGCGTACCTCACCGCTCTCTGCTTCTTCTTCTACGGTTTTCTGGCTCTCGCCGGTAACACCTTCCAGAAGGGCATCAACTTCTTCCTGAGAAAGAAACGATTCGCTCATGACAAGTCTGGCTGTCCTTTACTGAACGATAAAACTGGAAAACAAAACACCAGTCACAGGGTACTCCACTTGCACCACTTTCTTCTTCTTTTTCTTCTTGGAGCTTGTACCCTCGTCTTCATCCTCCCAGCTGCCGCCAAACGGAATGGAAGCTGCCCTCAGAATGTCTTCGATGAGTTTTTCCTTGCCCTCAGCCGTTAGCAACTCATCCGCGGTACGCTGAGAAATCAGCATCAGCACACTGCTGCGAATCGTGGGGAGGTAAGCCTTCACCATGTCGGAAGTCTTAGCATCCGCCACCTCCAGCGTTACGCCGATCTGTGCAACCCGTTCGCCCCCCGGGTCTGCCAGATTCACCACCATGGAGTCCATGGGCAAATAAGCGGGGGGAACCTTTTTCTCGTCGCGTGCAGCAGCCTTTTTCACCGGCGCTGGCGCGGCTTCTTCAGCCCCCTCTTCGGTGTCTGCCTTTTGCTTGCTGATCATAAAAAAGGCGGCTCCGCCCCCCACGACCAGCAGTAGCGTTGCAACCACAATGATGATGAGCATCTTCTTGCTTTTTGCTGGCGGCTTGGCCGCATCATCGGCCGCTGGGGCCGCTTCAGGTTTCGCAGACACGTGTACACCTCATTTTCATAGCGTTCACCGCATTATTCATGCGCCTTCAGGGCCATAAGCATGGATAAAGAGGATTATTCATTTGCAACCGCCATTGTCGCCAATCTCTCTTACACATAGAGGTCTACAGTGCGTCCGGGGCCTGAAGAACGTAGGGGCTGCGCAGTTGGAGCCAACTCAGCCGCGTCCACAACGCCAACCTTCCAGCCCGACCGTTGGCCTTCGCCCTGTTGTCGTTGCTGTGCCCCACCCGAATCAGAGGTCCCCACCGACACACTGGAAAGCGCCACCCCCTGGCGGCTCAGCGCCTCCTGCAATTGTTCGGTCGCATTGGCCAAAGCCTCGCGCGCTTGGGACTCGTCCGTCCGGAATATGACCTGAGCTTCGTTGCCCTGCATCGAAATGCTCACTTCCACCGGATTCAGGCCCAGACCGTCTAAGGTCATTTCTGCCTTCTGAATGTCTTGCCCGATCCAATAATTCACTTGCTCAGAAAACTCGCTATCTAAAGCTGCGCCGTCTGCTGTGGCCACCACGCCATCAACGCCCATCGCACCCCCTGCGCCTTGCTGATTGGCGACAGCAACAAACGGCTCGTCAGAGCCCGCTTTCGCCACCAGTGGCTGACTTTCCTGGTTTCGATCACGACCCGCCCCTAACGCTACCGCACCAGGTTCAGGGGTTTTAGCCATGGACGCCACCAGCTCTTGTATGAATTTGACGACTTTTTCCGGCAACACTTCCTTCGCTGCCTCATGGCCGGAAGCACCGGCGTTCGCTGATTGACCGGACGTGGCATCGCTCAGTGCGAACTTTCCACCGGTCAACCCGTCCAACGCTGCCTGGCCGGTCTTGGCAGAGTCAAGCCCCCCATTCACTGCCCCGGATGCCGCACCACCCACAGCAGAAAGTGAGCCCGGATGCAGCGCACGCCCTTTACCGACGGGTTTGGCCGGCCCTTCGGGCGTTACCACCGAAGCCGAAGGCACCGGTGCCTGAGCAAGCAGCAAAGCCGGATCCACCAAGCCTTCGCCGCCATGCACCCGGAGCTTCTCCAAGCGATCAACAACGGCCAGCACGGCTTCGGCAGCGTCAGGCACAACGCTGGCGGCGGCGTCCTCTAAGGCTCCAAAGATGGACAAAAAGCTCGTTGTGCCGTCGGTAGATTGCGCGGCGTTGTGTCCATTTCTCTTGCCGGCACCGGGTTCGCTGGCTTTAGAGGCTTCGGTTGAAGAAGCCTTGCTGCTTACTTCCATGCTCATCGTGCATCACCTTGTTGGAGTTGGGCGCGCGTACGCGCAAAAAGTTGAGCCGCCATCTCATCCATGGCTGACTGCTCTCGCCGCCGGGCCACCAGTTGCGCCTCTGCACGGCGCTTCTGGAGTACGTTTTTCAATCCCGCCACTCGGCTCTCGGCCTTCTGCAACTGCTGGCGCACGTTGTCGCTTTGTCGTCGCAAGTTAGTAATCACTCCGTCCTGCATGCCCATGGCCTGTTGCAAGCGGTCGCTAAACTGGTAGTGGTGCTTGACCAACTCAGCAGACAGGCCCACGGAGCCCGTATGGACCCACCGTTGGTCGGTGTCGCTGGCATAAGCGCGAAGCTGCTCCAGCTGGTCCATTGCCGACTGCACACGTTGTTGGCTCTGGGTCAGCGTACGGAGGATCTCGTCGCGCCGGCGCTCCGCCTGCGCAATGGCCAGCAGCAGCCCGGAAGAATCAGCCATGGTCGGCGCTCCGGTCTACCCGGCTCATGGCAAGGCCTCCACCGCAGTGCTCATGGCCAACTGCGCCAAGGTCTGCTCCATCGGCGCTGCTTCAAACATATCTTGCTGCAAAAACTGTAGCATTCCAGGCTGTAGCGCAATGGCTTCGTCCAATACGGGGTCAGATCCCTGCGCATACGCACCGATCTGCACCAGGTCGCGACCCTTCTGGTACTTGGAGTACAGGCTGCGAAACCGGCGGGCATTTTCAAAGTGCCCGCGGTCCACCACGTTGTGCATCACCCGCGAGGCGGATTGCTCCACATCTATGGCGGGGTAATGCCCCTCCTCGGCCAGCGCTCGGGACAGCACGATGTGGCCGTCCAGAATCGCCCGCGCCGCATCCGCAATCGGGTCCTGTTGGTCGTCTCCCTCGGAGAGCACCGTGTAGAACGCCGTAATCGACCCGACGCCATTCAGCCCGTTGCCGCTGCGCTCGACCAGCTGAGGCAGCTTGGCAAAGCACGAAGGGGGGTAGCCCTTGGTTGCCGGCGGCTCGCCAATAGCCAGGGCTATTTCACGCTGCGCCATGGCATAGCGGGTGAGCGAATCCATGAGCAGCAGCACATGCCGGCCCTGATCACGGAAGTGCTCTGCAATGGCCGTCGCGTAGGTGGCGCCCTGCATGCGCAGCAGCGGCGGAGCATCCGCAGGCGCTGCCACTACCACCGATCGCGCCCGGCCGTCTTCCCCCAATATGTCTTCAATGAATTCCTTGACTTCCCGGCCCCGCTCTCCAATCAGCCCCACCACAATCACATCGGCTTGGGTGTACCGGGCCATCATGCCCAGCAGCACGCTCTTGCCCACGCCCGATCCGGCAAACAGGCCCAGCCGTTGCCCGCGCCCCACAGTGAGCAAGGCATTGATGCTGCGCACGCCGGTATCCAAAGCCTCGCGCACCGGTGCGCGGTCCATCGCGTTGATCGGCTTTCGGTCCAAGACCTGCGCGTTCACATCGGTCAAGGGGCCCATGCGGTCCATCGGGAAACCTTGCGAATCCACCACACGCCCTAGCAAGCCATTGCCAAGGGGTAGGCGCAACATACCTAAGTTCGATGCGTCTGCGAGCGCTGGTGTCTGGCCCAACCGAGGTACCGGCACAAAAGCCGGAGCCGCCGACACAGCTGCTCCGCTGGAGAGCCCATGCAGGTCGCCAGCGGGCATCAGGTAAGCCCGCTCTCCCGCAAAGCCCACCACCTCGGCCAACACAGGCTCGCGGGATTTCATGGTCACCAGGCATTGCGAGCCCACCGGCACGCGTATGCCGCTAGCCTCCAGCACCAAGCCGGTGAGCTTGGTCAGGGTGCCGCGCACTTCCAGCGAGGTGTCGGCGCGCACTGCCGCGCATGCCTGCGACAGAAAGGCTGCCCAAGCGTCAGGCGTGCCTTGGGGGGTGTTATTCGGCGACTGCATCTGCGTCTTCCCAAGGCGCATCCAGCCCCAAGGTTGCCACCGTTTTGCGCCAACGCTGCTCCACCGTGCCGTCCACCACCGTGCCTGCAGATTCGACCAGACAGCCGCCACGGCTGACTCCACTGTCGGGCACAAGCGTCAACGACAAATGAGAAAACTCCTGCCGCAATACGTCGGACAGCGCCTCCACATCCGTGGGATTCATGCGCACCAGCGCTGCTTTGCTGTCAATCGCCAACACGCTAACAGCTTCCCGCACCACGGGTTGCAGGGTATTGGGGTTGGTTGCCATTTCGTGGCGCAGCACCTGGCGCGCAATGGCGCAGGCCAGCTCCAGTACCCCTTGCGCCATGGCTTGTTCGGATTCGGCCAGTTGCTTTTGGGCGGTTTCAAACAGCCTGGCAAGACTCTCTGAGGCGGTCTTTCCTTGGTTGGCAATGTAATCATTGAGCTGGCGCTGCCCGTCCAGGGTGGCTTGCGCGTGCCCTTGGGCATAGCCTTCGGCGTACCCTTCTGCGTGGCCTTTTGCGTGGCCCTCAGAAAAAGACGACTGGCGAAGCAAAGTGTCCTTCGCTTGCTCTTCAGCCAACGCCTGCGCAGCCAACTTAGCTGCAAAGCGCGAAGATGCCTTGTCAACATCTCCAAACTCCCACCCCACCGCCGAGCTAACGGACTCACCGGGAATAAATCGCGCCTGGTTCCGGCTCATCAGACCATGGCGTCGTCGCCACCCCCGCCGCCAATAACAATTTGTCCCTCGTCGGCCAAACGCCGCACGGTCTTGAGAATTTCTTTCTGCTGCGCTTCCACTTCCGACAGGCGCATCGGCCCGCGGGACTCCAAGTCTTCTTTGAGTGTTGCGGCAGCGCGGGTCGACATATTGGCCAGAATCTTGTCTTTGAGCTCCGGCTGCGCCCCCTTGAGCGCCACGATCAGCATGTCGGACGACACCTCTTTAAGCACCATCTGAATCGCCTTGTCGTCCAGCTTGCTCAGGTCGTCGAACACAAACATCTTGTCCATGATCTTTTGAGCCAGATCCGCATCGTGGTTGCGAATTGACTCAATGACCGTGCCCTCAATCGCAGTGCCCAGCATGTTGATCATCTCGGCTGCCGTCTTTACGCCGCCCAGCGAGGACTTGCGAATCTTGTCGCCACCCGCCAGCACCTTGAACAACACCTCGTTCAGGTCCTTCAGGGCGGTGGGCTGGATGCCTTCCATAGTGGCTACCCGCAACATAACTTCATTGCGCTGGCGCTCTGTCAGGTGCTTCAGCACATCCGCCGCCTGGTCGTAGTCAAGGTGCACCAGGATGGCGGCCACAATTTGCGGGTGTTCGTTGCGCAATAGCTCGGCTACCGAGAGCGGATCCATCCACTTCAAGCTCTCAATGCCGGACACATCGCCGCCCTGCAAGATCCGGTCAATCAGCAGAGCCGCCTTGTCGTCGCCCAGCGCGAGCTTCAGCACCGAGCGAACATAGTCGCCCGAGTTAGACACCAACAGGCTTTGCGACGCCGCTATGCCGGTGAATTTTTCTACAACGTCGTCCACGCGGTCGCGGGTCAGCTGCGTGGTCTTGGCAATGGCCTCGCCCAAGCGCTGTACTTCTTTGGGCGAGAGGTGCTTGAACACCTCGGAGGCCTCGGCCTCGCCCAAAGACATCATCAATATCGCCGCGTCCTGGAGTCCGTCTTCGTTTGGCATGGTCGTATTTTGCGCCCGCCCTTAGGCTGGAGCTTCTCCATTGATCCAAGTCTTCACAATATTGGCCACGGCGGCCGGGTTGTCGCGGGTTAGCTTTCTGGCGTCTTCGAGGCGCAATTCGGCAGCCGTTGGCTCTTGCGTGCCATTGACGGTGCCCGGGCCGGATAGTTGTGGCCGATCCGGCTGGTCGTTCTCCAAGGCGTCCAGCTGCGCCAAATCCGCGCTTTCTTCCAGCTCGGTGATCACCTGCGCCGGCTGGTTCAACGCCTTCATTGCGGGCCGAACCACACCCAATAAAACCAGCGCCGCTAAACCGAGGGTGCCCAAAGGCCAGGCCAGGCTGCGAGCCAAGTCTTGAACCTCAGGTTGGCGCCACACTGGCGTGTCATTGGCTGCTACCTTTTCAGGCGCAAACGGAGCGTTCATCAAATTGACGGAGTCCCCACGGTCCTGGCTAAAGCCCACCGTCTCGCGCACCAGCGCTGTCATTTTCTCCAGCTGCGCTTCGGTGAGCGGTACGCTGGTCGGCACGCCCTTGGCGTCTACGCCGGTCTGGTTGTTCAACACCACGGCTGCGGTAATGCGCTTGATGACCCCCACCGCGCCCTTGGTCACCTTGATGGTCTTGTCCACCTCGTAATTGACGATGGACTCTTTCTTCGACGAGTTGTTAGCGGTGCTGGTCTGGCCGTTGGCCGCAAGCGTCTGCGGCTGGCCGTTGATGGGGGCTGCGGCTTGGGCGGGTGGCTGGTTGGTTGTGGCGCCGGGAACACCTGCAGGCGGCGTGGCTTGGGTGCCGTTGGTACTTTCTACCAGCTGTTGGCTACGCACCGCGCTGCTGTCGGGCGACTGGTTAGGCCGGTGCGACTCGGTGGTGCTCTCGGTCTGAGAAAAATCAAGCTCCGCGGTCACCTGCGCTTTAACGTTTTGCTTGCCTACTAGCGGCTCCAGCATATCCATGATGCGGCGGCTGTAGAGCTGTTCGATGTGTTGTACGTATTGGAGCTGCTCCGCATCCACCCCCGCCGCCGCCTCGGGGTTTGCAGATAGCAGCTTGCCTGTGTCATCCAAAACGCTCACCGCATTGGGGTTCATTTCCGGCACGCTGGATGCCACCAAATGCACTATGCCCGCCAGCTGGTTTTTATCCAGCGCTCGGCCCGGGTGCAGGCTCAGCAGCACCGAGGCGGAGGGCTTTTGTTGTTCCCGAAAAAACCCATTCTGGTTTGGGAGCGCCAAATGCACCCGTGCGCTGGCGACGGATGCCAATGCTTGGATAGACCGGGTCAGCTCCCCTTCGAGGCCACGCTGAAACGTCAGCCGCTCCTGAAACTGCGTCATGCCAAAGCGGTTGGCTTCCATCATCTCAAAGCCGCTTACCGCGCCCTTGGGTAGGCCTTGGGAAGCGAGCTTCAGGCGCACATCGTGCACGCGCTCCGCCGGTACCATGATGGCTCCACCGCCCTCGGTGTATTTGTAAGGCACGTTCAGGGTGGTCAGCTGCGCAATCACTGCGCCGCCGTCTTTGTCTGCAAGGTTGGAGTACAACACCCGCCATTCGGTTTGCCGGCCCATCACTAGGCCCACCACCGCAATGGCTACAAAAAGGGCAATGCCCAAAGCAAGGCGGATGCGCTGCCCCTGGTCCAGAGCCGTGAGGCGCTGGCCCAAAGTGGGGTTCACAGGGAGTGCGGCAA
>NZ_CAMCVG010000037.1 GCF_945881795.1 Rhodoferax sp. OV413 | reverse complement strand
GGTGATGGCCTCGCTGGCCGAATCCCGCGATACCGATACCGGCAACCATATCCGCCGTACCCAGTATTACGTGCGGGCGCTGGCCGAAAAGCTGCGTACCCACCCCTTGTACGCTGAGAAGCTAACGCCACACTATATCGAAATGCTGTTCAAGTCGGCGCCATTGCATGATATCGGCAAGGTGGGCATACCCGACCGTATCCTGCTCAAGCCGGGCAAGCTGACCCCCGAAGAGTTCGAAATCATGAAAACCCACACCACGCTGGGGCGCGATGCCATCGAACGTGCCGAAAAAGCGCTGGGCATGACGGTGGATTTCCTGCAGATTGCCAAGGAGATTGCCTATTCGCATCAGGAAAAGTGGGATGGCTCCGGCTACCCCAATGGCTGGAGTGGCAGCGATATCCCCGTGTCCGCGCGCCTGATGGCCGTGGCCGATGTGTACGATGCCCTGATCAGCCAGCGGGTGTACAAGCCCGGCAAAACCCACGAAGAAGCGCGTGCCATGCTGGTGGCTGGCTCTGGCAGCCATTTCGATCCCGACATCATCGAGGCTTTCCTGCAGTTGCAGGATGAGTTCCAGGCCATTGCCAGACGCTACGCCGATACCATGAAAGACCTGATCGACCACGAAGCGCAGCGGCTGGCGTTTACGGGCTAGGCTGCCTCAGGGGTAATCCGGCGCGGTTATGGCTGTCACACGCCCGCATCGAGGACACTGCCATGTGGAAATGCCCGAACATCGGGCCAGCCGTAAGTCACTTTCGAGAGTGCTGAGCCCGGCGGCACTGCCCCCGCCCCCCAGGTGTATGACATGGTTCTGCAAGCCGTGGGTCGCACGCTCAACGGCAAAAAGGTAGCCGCCGAAAAAGCTGGCGTGGCGGTCACCGACCGGGGTTTTATCAACGTCGACATCCAGATGCGCACCAACGTGCCCCATATCTTCGCCATCGGCGACGTTGTCGGCCAGCCCATGCTGGCGCACAAGGCGGTGCACGAGGCGCACGTGGCGGCGGAAGTCATCGCCGGGGAATTGCAAGGCAACAAGGAATTGGCAGCAGCAGCCTTCAACGCCCGCGTCATCCCCAGCCTGGCCTACACCGACCCCGAAGTGGCCTGGGTCGGGCTCACCGAAGACCAAGCCAAGGCGCAGGGCATCAAGGTCAAAAAAGGGTTGTTCCCGTGGAATGCATCCGGGCGCGCCATTGCCAATGGCCGCGACGAAGGCGTTACCAAGCTTTTGTTTGATGATTCTCCCGAAGCACACGGCCACGGCAAGATCCTGGGTGGCGGCATGGTCGGCACCCACGCTGGCGACATGATTGGCGAAATCGCGCTGGCTATCGAGATGGGTGCGGACGCGGTAGACATCGGCAAAACCATCCACCCGCACCCCACGCTGGGCGAGAGCATCGGCATGGCGGCGGAAGTGGCGCACGGCAGTTGCACGGATGTGCCGCCTGCGAAAAAGTAAGCCAGCTCGCAAGCCCGTACTAGCAATAGTTCGGGCTTCTTGCTGTCTGACTAACGGCTGCGCCCGCCGCTGGGGCAAGTCCGCTGGTCAAAATTTTTTGCATTGACGATCAATGAGGTGGGCTTACGTTATTTGGCTCTTGGGGCTGATTAGCTCACTTTGCCGAGTGTGATAGGTGGGCTGAATTTCCGGTTCTGAAGGCATCACTTTTGAGTCCACCTGTCGTCTGCAAGAGCAGCATTTCCGCCCACCTTGTCCCATGCCGCTTGTGCATCGCCCGCGTTCACCAACGCAGCCCGCTGTTCAAAGAACTTGGCGGTCTCCATGGCGCTGATCTTCTCAGCAATAGCGACTACGAAAAACTGGTTCATGGTCGTGTCATCGGCAGCGGCAATCCGCTTGGCGGCTTGCTTGAGCGATTCAGGTAGGCGAAGTGCGTAACTGCTCATGGCTTGGAACTCCTTATGACGGCTAAGCCAAAATGTTGAAAAGCTTGCTCAGGGTTGAGCACTGGGATACCAAATAGTTTCGCGGGACCAAAGTCGCGAAGGTTGTAAGTCACGATGGCGTGGGCCTGCGCATTGGCAGCTGCTTCAAGAACCATTTCATCGGCGGGGTCACGCAATTGCGGTCTCCATTGGTAGTGCGTCGTGACCGGCTCAATGATCCCGGCAAGTTGATTCAATATAGCGTCGATGTCGTTAACTAGAAGCCCGGAGGCAGCTAACTGGCTGGGGCGCTTGAGAACATCCTCATATTCCAGAAAAAGCGCAGGGCTGCAACACATCGTGATTTGCTTAAGTCGAATCATTTGCAGTAGCGCGAACGATGGCCCATACCGATTGCGTGTCGCAGCCACCAAAATGTTGGTATCCAGAAGCAGTTTGGGTATATTTTTCATATCGTTGGCGATATGAGTATCGGGTTGGATTTGCCAGATGTCAATCCCATCTTGGCATTTCAACGTCAACTTTCAGATGCGCACCAAGGTGCCGCCGGCGAAAAAGTAACGCGGTAGTTTCCTCACGCTGAGGGCAAACACAAAACCACCGCTACTGAATCAGTAGCTAGCCGCGCAGGCTGCATAAGGGTCTGCGCGGCTTTTTATTACATTTTCCAGTGCGAGCCAACCATCGGCTTGGAGCTCAGAAGCTCCATAACGCAAGGTCAAAGGCACGCTCAATGAACCAGACCAGGGCCACCAGCAGGGTCAGCCAGGAGCCCACGGTCAACACACCAAGCACATAAAAGCCGGTGTTTCGCAGCACGTATGCCAGAGGCAGGAACACGGCGACGATGGCTAGCTGGCCGAGCTCGACGCCCACATTGAAGCCCAGGAGTGACAAGACCAGTGCATCGGCCGGCAAGCCCAGCTCGGCCAAGACGCTGGCAAAACCAAAGCCATGGATCAGGCCAAAAACAAAGGCGACCAGCCAGCGGCGGTGCTCCACGACCGGCCACAGGTTATTGGCCGCCGCCAACACGACCGAGAATGCGATAGCCGACTCGACCCACCGCGACGGCAGTGAAACCCAACCGAGCGCCGCCAGAGTCAGTGTGATGGAGTGCGCCAGCGTGAACGAAGTCACCACCCAGAGAACCTCGCGAGCCGCCTGGCCCAGGTTGTCCACACCGCGCCAGCGCTTCATCTTCACCACCAACACGGAGGGAAGCAGCAAGGACAGCAGGAACAGGATGTGGTCAAAGCCGATCCAGATGTGCCAAACCCCTTCGACAAGGTAGTCGCCAAACTGGCGCCAGCGCGAACCGCCGGCAGGGCTGAATGTCATCAGTTCGCTGGTAGGCGACAGAACGGCGGTCTGTTGCACGCCGTCCAGCGAAAGATTCAAAAGCCCACGGTGCAGGTCGTCCAAATCAAACAAGAGCCGGTAACGCAGGTCCAGGTCGCCTCCCGCAGCAGGACAGTTGCCAGCAATGTGAAGTACGGCGTAGCCACCATCGGTGTGCTTGTCTACCTGCAGGTCGGTAAGGCTGAGCGGGCAGGCGCCGCCACGCGACAGGCTCAAGCGTGTAATGGCCCATGCGGCGATATCGTTCTGGCGGGAGCGAAGTTCGCCCCAGGTGATGTCGGCGTTTCCGTCGAGGTCCAGCCCCAGCGCGAAGTCGATGTCACGCAGCGCGATATCCCACTGAATCTTCAGGGCTTGCCCTTGTGCATTGACCAAGAGGTAGCTGTCGCTCGCCTTGTGCGCCCACACGCCGGGCTGGCAGAGGAGCAGGGTGATGAGAAGAATAAAGCGGCGCATCATGGGGAGACCTTGGTTTCGCGTGCCAGCACACGCAGGCGGACATCTTCAAAGCCGCTGTTTTTGAGCCAGTCGATTGCCGGGCGGGCTGCCTCGCCGTCTTTGGCCGCCACGGCGGCTTCCAGCAGAATTCGCGCGTCGCGAGGCTCTTTTTGGGTTTGGTAACTCTGTGCGGCTAGGCGCACAGCAGCCGCAGCGTTGTTACGCAAGCGGAGCTGAAAGCGCGCTTCCTCGGCACGGTGGGTTGTGTCGCCCCGCAGCTTGGCTGCGGCAAAGCGGTCATCCAGCGCTTGAATATGCGCCGCAGCGGCCGGCAGTTTGAGCTGGCTCTCGGCCTCGGTCAGCCGCAGGAGCAATGCGTCCGACGACTCCCAGTTGGCGAGCAAGGTCACCACCTCGGCGGGCCGGCCCTGGTCGAGCAAGAAGTCTGACCAAGCGGAGAGCAGATATCCGTCGTCCTGCCCCAATGCCAGCGCCTGCCGGTAAAACTGCTCGGCCTGCCTTGCATTGCCCTGCCAACTTGCCACCTCGGCCTGGCGTGTGTGGAGCCACAGCCGTTGTCCCGGGTCTTTTGCCAGCGAGACGGCCTGTTGCAGGCTGACACCGGCAGCCGCCAACTGGCCGCTGTAGGCCTGGGTCATGCCGGCACATCCCCCGTACAACACGGGCCGCTGCAACCTCTGCAATGCTGCGCACTCTGCGCCAGCCTTGTCGTACCGCGCCTGCACCAGAAAAATAGCGCCCCGCCAGGCATGGGCGCCGGCGGCGTCGGGGTCTTGCAGCAGCACGGCCTCAAAGTCGGCGAGTGCTTCCTCGAATCCGTGGCGGTACTGGCGCAGGCTTCCGCGCAGCATGCGCAACTCAGGCGTCATGCGGTCTGCGAACCGGACGACGATGGCATCGGCATACCCCACATAGCGCGGGTCGCTCTGCGCCAGGGCCAGTTCGAAATAGGCCTGCGCCAGCGCCGCCGAGGCTACCGGGTCGGCAGGTGCCTGCGCTACAGCGGCGCGCAATGTTGCGAGGGTGCGCGAGCGCGTGTCACCGGCCCGAAAGGGCAAGCGCTCAAGCACGGTGGCATCACTCGTGGGGGTGAACGGCGCGCCGTAGGCGGCACCCGGTGCGCCTGCAACAGCGCCGATTGCGCTGGCAATCAACACCGGTAACACGGCATGGATAAAGCTTTTCAAGATGCATAACCCTTCTAAGGTAATCGCCCCGCGCGAATACTTATTCATGAACCTGCTGTACATTGATTATTGGCAGTGTCTGCCAATGATCGCTTTGATTAAACCCCAGGAGTTACCTTATGAACAAAATTTTGTCCAGCCTCGTTGTTGCCACACTGGCCACTGCTTCTTTCGCTGCTTTCGCCGGCGGCCACGGTGGCGCCATGTCTGATAAAGAAAAGGCCGAAATGGCCGAAAAATGCGCCAAGATGGACGCCAAAGCCGACGACAAGATGAAGGCTGATTGCAAGAAGTTTTCTGAAATGAAGAAGTAATCACCGCTTTTGCGATGGTTAAAGGGCGGACTTAGAGGTCCGCTTTTTTGTGTCCGGGCCCGATGCAAATCAAGAAAAGGAGCGCTCCTGCCATGATCATTCAGACCACAGTTTTTGGCTTCTTAGTTTTGCTGGGCGCAGCGCATGCGCAGGCGGTTGAAAAAGTCGCCTTGCCTTATTTTTCGATAGACCGCAACGAAGTCACCATCGGGCAATTCGAAACCTACGTTCGCGCGACCAACACCGTTACACGGGCCGAAAAGGAGGGCGGTGGTTTTGAATACGGCATGGGCTGGGAGCGCCGCCCCGGCTGGAGCTGGAGAAGGCCCGACGGCACCCCCGCCAGCCCCGACCTGCCGGCCGTACACCTGGACTTTGCCGAGGCACAAGCTTATTGCCGCTGGGCCGGAGGGCGGCTGCCTACCGGAGCAGAGTGGCAAAAGGCAGGTTTTACCGAGCTTCGAAGCGTGCCGCCGGCGCCCTGGGTGAAAGGCCGCACCTATCCATGGACGACCGGAGACAGCCCACAAGGCGCCAATACCAGCGACCCGGATGCCTGGCCGAGAGCCGCGCCGGCCGGTGCCACGCGCCAGGGCGTGAATGGGCTCTATGACATGGGCGCCAATGTCTGGGAATGGACTACCGATAGTCCGGACGCCAGCGGGCGGGAGCGCAGAACGGTTGGCGGCTCGTGGTGGTATGGGGCGTTCAATATGAAGGCCGATGTGCAAGCCTTCAAACCCGCCAATTTTTATGCGGTCTACATCGGATTTCGCTGCGTGTACGACCGATAGATGGAATCCGCGCGGGCGGCGGCATCAAGCTAGCGCGACCATTGGCTGCGGTCGAAAGCAAATGGTTGCAGCCGGCGCGGTCTTTTGTCCTGACGGTCATCCATCGTTTACCCTATTGACAAGCATCATCCCTACATTCACAGTGGGCTTACCTGATTAAACTGGATTTCCCAGAAAAAATGGCAAATCACTGAAATCATGGCAAGCGGAGCATCTTCGGGTGTTCTATTTTTTAGTCATGCACTTTAGGGAGACATACGCATGATGTTCAAGATCAGCGGGCTCAAAATTGCCCTGGGTTCAGCTTTACTCGGCCTCGGAGCCACTTTCTCAACACAGGCAGTTGCCGCATCTGGCGCTTTGCTCAAGCCAGATGACTTTGTTGGTATTTCCTTCTGGTTAATCACCATGGCCTTGATGGCCTCTACCGTGTTCTTTTTTCTGGAAAGAGACCGCGTATCTGCGAAGTGGAAAACTTCCCTGACCGTTTCCGGCTTGGTGACCTTGGTCGCAGCGGTTCATTACCTTTACATGCGTGAAGTCTGGGTATCCACCGGTACATCGCCTACAGTGTTCCGCTACATCGATTGGTTGATCACCGTTCCCTTGCTGATGATCGAGTTTTTCTTGATTCTTTCAGCTGTTACCAAAGTCGCATCTGGTGTGTTCTGGCGCCTGATGATCGGTACGCTCGTCATGCTGGTGGGTGGCTATGTGGGTGAAGCGGGCTATGTGTCGGCTTGGCCTGCGTTCATCGTTGGCATGGCTGGTTGGGCATACATTTTGTATGAGATCTTCTTCGGCGAGGCCAGCAAAATCAACGCCCAAAGCGCACCCGCTTCTGTGCAGTCCGCTTTCAATACCATGCGTTGGATTGTGACTATCGGATGGGCAATCTATCCTATCGGCTACTTCTTCGGCTACCTCACAGGAAGCGGTCCTGAAGCAAGTGCCAGCGCATTGAACCTGATCTACAACCTGGCCGATGTCTTGAACAAGATCGCCTTTGGTTTGATCATCTGGAGTGTTGCGGTTAGCGAGTCAGAGGCTTCCGCTAAGAAGTAAGACGACGTGTGTTTCGGGCATCCATCTGCGGAGCAGATGGATGCCTCTTCACTTTGGCTGTCTCTACCATTGGCACGGAGCGCATTCATGCTATCTGAGATCGAACTTGATCGCGCATCCAAGGCACCTGACACAGGCGCACTGATCCATAAGCTCGACGCCAAACTCAATGAATTGGTCGGTGGTCATGCCGACGTTCCAAAAAGCAGCCTACAACCTGATGCTAACCAAGCAGCTCTGTACCACCTACAAGCCGGTGGCGAACGCATAAGGGGACGCTGCGCCATCCATGCGAGTCTGGCCCTGGGGCTTTCCGAGTCCGACGCGCTCTGCATTGCCGCTTCTGCCGAATTGCTGCACAACGCCTCTCTGGTGCATGACGACCTGCAAGACAGAGATAGCATGAGGCGGGGTGCACCTGCCGTGTGGAAAAAGTACGGTCCCAATATTGCGATATGCACTGGCGACTTGATGCTGTCTGCTGCCTATGCTGCACTTGGTGGTCTGAGCGACAGCCGCAATATGCCTGCTCTCGTCTCTCTGGTACACGAACGTACCTCTCTTGCGGTGCGTGGGCAGTGCGAAGACCTCATAGCCGGCCAGCACACGAAAGTCTCAGTTGACGCCTATATCAGTATTGCCGTTGCCAAGTCCGGCGCATTGCTTAGTCTGCCGCTTGAGATGGCATTCATCGCAGCGGGTAGAAAAAACTGGACAGGTGAGGCCCGTACAGCGGCAGAGGCCTTTGCCGCGGCCTATCAAATCGCCGATGATCTAGCGGACGTCCTGATGGACAGAGAATCAGGAAGCATGAATATTATTTTTGTCTTAGAGGCCGCCGGCCATGGGCCTGAATCCACCTCTTTCGCGCGGAGGCTGGGAAGCCAACAGATTGATAAAGCGCTCGCTCTATCACTCTCGCTACCATCTGATGCGGGCTCAGTGCTCGCTGCGTCGGCCTTGAAATTGCGTCGAACTTTTGCGATCGGCGAAAAACAATGAAAGTTCTGATTATTGGGGCGGGGTTCGGCGGTTTGGCGTCGGCGATTCGTTGTGTCGCACGCGGCCAGCAGGTCACGGTGATGGACCGCTTAGCGGGACCTGGAGGACGTGGCCGCGAATTTTGCCGCACCCACAACGGTTTAGATTTTCGTTATGACGCAGGCCCGACGGTGCTTACAGCGCCGCAACTTTTTGAAGAATTATTTGCGTTGCTGGGTGAAAAGCTTTCTGACCATGTCGAGCTTTTGCCGGTCACCCCGTGGTATCAAATGCGGTTTTTCGATGGTACCCGTCTGAATTACGGTGGCTCCACTGAAGACATTCAGGCTGAAATTGCGAAGTTTTCAGAAGGAGACGCCCAGGCCTATCCGGCCTTTTTGGCGCATTCGCAAAAACTTTTTGAAAAAGGATATGAGGAACTAGGAACACAGCCTTTCCTTGGTGTGATGTCCATGCTCAAGGCACTCCCCGCCATGATCAGACTCCGCGCAGACAGGTCGGTGTATGACACCACCGCAAATTATTTTTCCGATGAGAGGGTCCGCCGGGCCTTCAGTATCCAACCGTTGTTGGTTGGCGGTAACCCGTTTGATACCACCAGTATTTACAGCTTGATCCATTACCTGGAACGCAAGTGGGGGGTATGGTTTCCGCGCGGAGGCATGGCGCGTTTGATTGATGCGTTAGTAGAACTGGGACAGCGGCACGGTGTAGAGTTTGAGTGGGGTGCCGATATTCAGACAATCACGACGCTGGAAGACCAGGTTACCGGCGTACAGTTAAAAGATGGTCGTCATATTGCTGCGGATACGGTGGTGAGTAACGCGGATCCTGGCTTCACACTGGCGCATTTATTGCCTGGTGCGTTCCAGCGACCCAAAGCAATCACTGGAAAGCAGTACTCCATGGGTTTATTTGTATGGTATTTCAGTACCAACAGAATCTATGAAGATGTACCCCACCACACGATTTTGTTCGGACGTGAATATCGCGAAGTGCTTGCAAAGATATTTGAAACCAAAGTACTCAATAGCGATCTTAGTATCTACTTGCATCGGCCTACAGCTACCGATCCGCAATACGCGCCAGCAGGGTATGACAGCTTTTATGCACTTGTTCCGGTCCCGAATCTGGATTCGAACATCGACTGGAGCGAGCAGGCAGAGCCCTTCAAAGCACTACTTATGGCCGAGTTAACGAAACGGTTGTTGCCCGGGCTTGCTGATTGCATCGTTGACGAGCATGTTGTTACCCCGCATTACTTCGCCGAGGAACTTCTCGCTCCCCTCGGCTCCGGATTTTCTATCACGCCCAAGCTCACCCAGTCAGCTGGCTTTCGTTTCCCGAACCGGGCACGTGGGTTTTCAAATTTGTATTTTGTTGGCGCTGGAACCCACCCCGGAGCAGGCGTACCCGGAGTTGTGACTTCGGCCAAGGTGGTAGAGCGTTTGATGTTTGGATCGGTCCAGTGAACGATTCGGCGTTGCTGGCTCTGCCAGTTGATCCGCAGGCCGTCATGGATCGGCACGCCAAATCATTCTCATGGGCCGCACGGCTTCTTAGCGCAGAGGCACGCCGTGATGCGGCACTGCTTTACGCCTATGCGAGGGCCGCCGATGACTTTGCCGACGAAATTCAATTGGGCTCGCTGGAGCAACGCAGCCTTGCGCTTCAAGACATGCGCAGGGGGGCGTTGAGTGCCGAGGCTGGGTCGGGCGCCGGCGCCGAGGAAGGCCTTGCAGTACAAACCGGGGTAATGCTG
The DNA here is from genome assembly GCF_945881795.1 of Rhodoferax sp. OV413. GTDB lineage: Bacteria > Pseudomonadota > Gammaproteobacteria > Burkholderiales > Burkholderiaceae_C > Allorhodoferax. The sequence goes on along the minus strand of NZ_CAMCVG010000037.1, from coordinate 11,999 downwards.
CGAAACCATGGCATTCCGGCTTCGGTGCTCGAGAACTTTATGGACAGCTTGCAAGCTGATACGAACGCCAGGCACCTTGAGAGCACTGAGGATTTACTGCATTTCGCTTATGGGGTTGCCGGCACGATTGGGCAAATGATGCGCCCCTTGCTGGGGGCAGCGCCAGCGGCTGATTCCCACGCCATTGCTTTGGGTATTGCGATGCAATTGACCAATATTGCCCGGGATGTCGTCGAAGATGCCCAGCGGCAGCGCTGTTACATCCCTGCCCAATGGGGCGTTACGTTGCGGTTGATGGCTACCCCGTCAAATACGACCGAGAAATCCATTGCTTTTGCGGCAATTCAACGCTTACTGGCGCTGTCGGATGATTTTTATGCGTATGCGCAGTCTGGCTTCGGGGCAATTCCAAGCCACAACCGGAGTGCTATCCGGGCAGCGGCCGCTCTCTATCAGGGGATAGGTAAAAAAATATTGGAGCGCGGCATTGATCATTATTGGAGCGGTCGTGTGTATTTGTCCCGGCTCGAGAAAATGAAAACTGTGGCAAAAGTCCTGTTTTCCGATTCCAGGCCGGCAGGCTTTTCCGTGCGCGATGTGTGGAGCGATGACCTCTCCCATTTGGTGGGAGTTCATGGCTTCCCGACAGCTCACTGATGCCCGGAACCTTGTGGATAAGTTCTGGGATATTGTGATTCTGGGTGGCGGATTAGGCGGGTTGTCATTGGCCGTGGAGCTGAGCGCCGCCGAGTTTTCCGGTATCTCCGTGCTTGTTCTGGAAAAGCGGGAAGACTACGTACGCGACAGAACCTGGAGCTACTGGGCGAATCAGAGTCATCGATACAGCCATCTCGAGCGCCACCAATGGAATCAGTGGTGTGTCTCATGTGAAGGCGTAAAACACCAGTTGCTCTCGAAAGACTTGTGTTATGCGAGCCTTGATGCGGACGCATTTTATAAAGCCGCGCTTGATGTTATTGCCGCATCGCCCAATGTGGTGTTACGGACAAACACCGCTGTCGACAAGGTTGAGACGCCAGAACCTCACAATTCGAGCGTCACATTGCTCACCGGCGAATTGGTGCGGGCGCGGATCGTGCTCGACGCGCGACCTGAACCTTTGACCGAGGAAAAGGGGCTGGTTCAGCAGTTTGTCGGATGGGAAGTCGAGGCCGAGCAAGATATTTTTAACGCTGAGGCGGTTCAACTCATGGCCTTTGAGCCGGCAGCGAACGGGGTCCACTTTTTCTACGTGTTACCGTACAGCGCACGGTGTGCTCTGGTTGAAAGCACATGGATTTGCCCTGCCGCTTGGCATCCTGACTTTGATTCAGAACTACGCCAGTACCTCACAAAAATTGCCGGCCCCATTGCATACGCCGTGAGTTACCGGGAGCAAGGCGTGCTCGCCTTACAAGGAGGATCGCCAGGAATGCCTGTCAAGCCAGGGGCTTGCGTGGGATTAGGGCGCGGCGGCGGTGCGCTCAGGGCCGCTACCGGCTACGCCTTTATTGACACTGTGGGCCATGCACGTCAAATTGCAAAGTCACTCGGGGCCGCGCTGCGCGATGGCACTCAAGAAACTTGGTTGCCCGCCGCGTTTCGAAGAAGTGCAATAGACCGCTGGATGGACGACGTGTTCCTCGGTGTGCTGGCGCAAGACTGGCACCGGGCACCCGAGTACTTCATGCAGCTTTTCGGATCGGTCAGCCCTGATGACGTCGTAGCGTTCTTGACCGGCCGAGCGACATGGGGGCAACGTCTTCGCATCATGCGTGCTTTGCCAGTTGCGCCTTTCGCGCGACAGGCACTGCTGGGGCGCTCCTTATGAGCATGGGGGCATGTCAGTGAGGCCACAGCTGAATCAGGGCTGGGTCTTCGCCGGGCTTTTGTGCATGCTGCTGGGTGTTTTCTGGGCGGTGGAAAAACAGTGGCCGCTGGGTGGAATATGGTTGCTCGGGATGGTGATTGTGACCGTAGGTATGGGTCATGGTGCGCTGGATGCTCTCCTTCTGGTGGGCCAGTTTCGACCCCTTTCCAGGGCGATGTTGATGGGTGTGGCTTACCTCGCAGTAACAGTTGGCGCAGGCTGGTTGTTCTCGCTTTCGTTTCCGGTCGCACTGATTGCTCTGTTGCTGATGTCGGCATGGCACTTTGGCGAGGGCTACCCGTCAACCGTCATTTGCAGGGTTGCTGTGGGTGGAGCCAGCGTCATGGCGCCGGCGTTGCTGCAACGTGAGGCGTTGAGCGAACTCTTGCAAAGCGTAACCCGCCATGAGGCGGCCTGGCTGATGGACCTTTGGGTTGCCTTGGCGTGGTCTTGGGTGATGGTTGTCATCGCTCTGTTGCTGCTCACTGTGAGCGCTTGGAGTGGCAAAAAGGCGTTTGGTCCCTACCGCGCCCGGGCGACATCAATGGCTTACGCCGAGATCTTCTTGGTGGTTACCCTGAATATTGTGCTGACCCCCATCTTCCAATTTGCGCTGTTCTTCGGTGCTTACCACTGCGTCGCTCATATTGCTCGTGTCCAGCAGGCTGCAAGGCACCACGAAGGCCTGCCAATGAGGCGGGCAGCCTGGGCCTGGGGAATAAGCATGGCCATTGTTTTGACTCTGATGGCGATGCTTTGGCTATGGCTGAGAAGCTCCGGGTTCCGGGCGCTTGAAGTAAATGCCCAAGTTCTGCACTGGCTGGTCGTGGTCTTGGCGGCGGTCACAGTGCCGCACCTATTTCTGGTTAGTTACAGCCAGCGCTGGTTAGACCGCTAATGTCGTCCTGTGGGACTTAACCAAAAGGCCCACGCAACCAAAGACGCTTCAAACGTAGAGCGCGCCAGGGTGAGAAGGCGGTTACCCGACGCGTCTTGCCAAGCACTTTGTGGGTGCGGGTCAATGTTAGACTTCTGTGACATTTTCGATGGGTTTCCCGATGCGTTTTAATCTCAGTTCTCCCATCGGGCGAGCCTTGGCCTGGCTTGACATGCACCTGGTGGACCATGGCTTTATCAGGGCCATGTACAACAACTTTTATGACCTGACGGGCGGCCTGTATCGATGCAGCCAACCCAGCCCGAGTCAGGTTCGCGAGTACCACAGCCAATACGGCATTAAGTCCATCATCAACCTGCGCGGCGAGAACCCGTTTGGCTCTTACTACCTTGAAGAAGAGGCCTGCCGCGAACTGGGTATCTCGCTGATTACCTACCGTTTTTATTCGCGCCAGCCGCCCAAGCCGAGTGAGATTCATGGCTTCAAAGCCTTGCTCTCCACGCTGGAGTACCCCGCCATCATGCATTGCAAGTCCGGCGCAGACCGGGCCGGTATCGCCTCGGCGCTTTACCGCATATTGCATTTGGGCGAGGACGTGAAGAGCGCCTTGTCCGAGCTGGACTGGCGCTACGGGCACTTTCGCAAGTCGGACGCCGGCGTGCTTGATTTCTTTTTTGAGAGCTATCTGGCTCGCAATGCCCGCTCGCCGATTGCCTTTCTGGAGTGGGTTGATACCGAATACGACTGGCAGGAGATGCACCGCCGCTACGAGAAAAGCGGCTGGTCGTCGCTGGTGGCCGACACGATTTTGCGGCGTGAATGAAAGACTCGTTCCTTTTATACCGCCGCCTTTTTGCCAGCATCCGCCCCTACCGCGGGGTGGTGGGCTTGTCGGTCTTGGCCATGGTGGCTGCGGCGGCGCTGGAGCCGGTGTTGCCGGCGCTGCTCAAGCCGCTGATTGATGAAAACCTGATCGGCAAAAACGTCGAATCGCAGTGGCACGTACCGGTGCTGATGATGCTGGCCTTCACGCTCAAAGGCGTGGCTGAGTATGTGGCGAATGTGGCCAGCCAGTGGGTGGCCAACAAAGCGGTGACCGATTTGCGGCAGCAGGTGTTTGCCCATCAGATGCATCTGCCCCTGAGCGACCACCTGGAGCAAACGCCGGGCCGCATGATGTCGCGCATCTTGTATGACATTCCGCAGGTGGGGGCGGCGCTCTCGACGGCCTGGATTGTGGTGATCCGCGACAGCCTGATCGTCATAGGGCTTACCGGCTACCTGCTGTGGACTGCCTGGGAGCTGACGCTGCTCATCGTTGCCGTCGCGCCCTTTGCTGCGTGGCTGATCAAGGTGGCCAGCGGCAAGCTGCGCGGAGGCAACCAGGCGATGCAAGAAAGCACCGGTGTGATGACCGGGTCGATCGAAGAGAGCCTGAATGGTGTGCGCGAAATCAAACTCTTCGGCACCCATGCCCACGAGGCGCAGCGTTTTGGCCGCATTACCGAAGAACTGCGCCGCCAGACCATGCGCACCGTGCGTATCTCGGCCCTGAATGTGCCGCTGGTGCAGGTGCTGGCCTCGGTGGCGGTGGCAGCGGTGATCTGGGTGGCTACCAGCCTGTCGGCGCAGCAAAAGCTCTCGCCCGGCGAGTTCGTGGCGTTTGTGGCGGCCATGTCCATGATTTTTGAGCCCATACGCCGTCTCACCAACATCAATGATGTGATTCAGCGCGGGCTGGCAGGCGCGCAGAGCCTGTTTGAATTGCTGGACATGCAGCCCGAGCCCGACAGCGGCGTGGCGCAGATGGGGCGCGCCAGAGGGCACCTGCGGTTTGAAGGGGTGAGTTTTCGGTACCCGGGGCAGGAGTCCTGGGCCTTGCAGGACGTGAGTTTTGAGCTCAAGCCCGGCGAAACCGTGGCGCTGGTGGGCGCTTCGGGCAGCGGCAAAAGCACACTAGTGAACTTGGCTGCGCGCTTCTTTGAATGCACAAAAGGGCAGATTACCCTTGATGGACGGGCGCTAGCAGCTATTGAATTGGTAGCACTGCGTCAGCAGTTGGGCTGGGTGGGGCAGCATGTGGTGCTGTTCGACGACAGCGTGGCCGCCAACATCGCTTACGGCAGCCCGCAGACCGACGAGTCGGCCATCATGGCGGCGGCCAAGGCGGCCAATGCGTGGGAATTCATTCAGGAGATGCCCGGCGGGCTGGCCGCAGGCGTAGGCAGCAACGGCGGCCAACTGTCCGGCGGCCAGCGCCAGCGCATTGCCATCGCCCGCGCTTTCCTCAAAGACGCGCCGATCCTGCTGCTGGACGAGGCCACGTCAGCCTTGGACAACGCGTCCGAGCGCGCGGTTCAGGAGTCGCTGGCCCTGCTGCGCCAGAACCGCTCGGTGCTGGTGGTGGCGCACCGTTTGTCCACCATCCGCCACGCAGACCGCATTGTGGTCATGGACCAGGGCCGCGTGGTGGAGCAGGGCGACCATGACACCTTGATGCAGATGGGCGGCTTCTACGCCCGCTTACTGGCCAGCGGGGCTGGCACATTGTCCTCATGAGCTTCGGCGAAGGCACCGGCATGCTCCGCCCGGGTCGCCTGGGGCGCCTCGGGCCCTTCGGTCGATTCGGGTTCGCGCTGCTCCTTTGCGCCGCTCTGGCTGGCCTTGATACTTGGCTGCGGCCCGCAGCCATGCCGCCTGCCCTTGCGCTGACACCGACCGCTTCAGGCAGGGTTGAAGCACAAGGCCTTGCGCTGGTGGCGCGGGGGAATTTGCCCGACGCGGCTGGCGCACGGGTTGTGCATGCCAGCAACCTGCTGGCCATGCCCGAAGCGCATCCGTGGGCCCTTCTTGCGCTGTGGTTTGCCGGCTCCAAGGAGGCTGCGCCGGATGTGAATATTGCCGCCTCTCAGCTTGAGCGTGCCAGCGGGCAGTGGAGCGAGGCGCAGTGGGTGGTGGACCGCCGAACCGTAGCCGCCCAGCTGGGCCACGGGCTCAGCCGGCTGGGTAACCCGGTGTCGTGGCTCGATGCCTCGGGGCGGGTGCATGTGTTTGTGGTGGCTACCGGCCTCGGCGGCTGGGCCGCATCGCGCATTGTTCATCTGCGCCAGACGGACCTGAGCTTCAAAGGCCCGGTTGCTAAACCCCCAAGCGCTCCCCATGCGCCGATGCTTGCCTTTGACGCCGTGCGGGTGCTGCCGCTGTCGTGGTTTTGGAACACCAGTTTTCTGGTGCGCGCCGCGCCGTTGGGCCTGCAGGACGGTGGCATGGTGCTACCGGTTTATTTTGAGCTGGGCAGCTCATACCCCGTGGCGCTGCGCTTTGACGGCCAGGGCGAGTTCCGTGGCATGGTGCGCATGTCGGGCCGCAAACACCTGATGCAGCCCACCCTGCTGCGTCTGGATGACCGGCATTGGCTGGCCCTGATGCGCAACACCAGCCCCGACCGCAAGATTGCCGTGGCCCAGACGCAAGATGGCGGTCTGCATTGGAGCGACCTGCCCGACCTGGCGCTGCATAACCCCGACTCATCGGTGGCCGCGCTGTCGCTTGCGCTGCCGGGGGAGCAACGTTTCATCCTCGCCCACAACTCGTTGTCGCAATCCCGCTCGGTGCTCGATCTGAGCGAATCGTCCGACGGACTCGACTGGTCTCTTCGCCACACTCTGGCCCGCGGTGCCGAATCAGAAGAGTTTTCTTACCCGTCCATGGCCTGGGCCGATGGCAGCGTGTGGGTGAGCTACACCGACAAACGCCACCACATTGCGTGGCAGCGTTTTAGCTATCAAAAAGCGGCAGAACACCCGCCGGTATTGCGGTGATAGCTATGGAAAACGTAGCAAATTTCTCTGCTTGGCTGGGCCCCTTGTTCGCCACCGACGCGCCCGCGCTGCCCGGCCTGGATGCCATGCGCTGGGGTTTGCACCTGCTGTGGGCCTTGGTGCTGGCCTGCGGCGCGCTTGGGCTTGCGGGCCGCCGCAGGCGCGGTCTTCGTTGGCCGTGGGTAGTGGCGGCCTTGGTCGCTGCAGTAACCGTGGTTCCCACTGATTTTTCGCCGGCCCATTGGCTGGGCCTGGCCTTTCAGTCGCCCAGCTTGACGTCCGCGGTGCTGTGTGGTGCTTTGGCGGCGCGATGGTGGGGCTTGGCGAACCCGGAGCCTTTGGCGCGGCGAGGGCGGGTAGGGCCCGGGCCGGCGGTTGAAACCGAGGCTGCAGCTTCGGATGCGCCCAAGGCTGCTGCTTCGGCTTCGGCCCAAGAAACTTCCGGCGTGTGGTTGTACATGGTGGGCGCTGCGGTGCTGTCGGGCTGGGTGCTGGGTTTTGATGCGTGGGCCGGGCTGGGCCTGAGCGCCTCCGTCTATGCCTATGGATTCAGTCCTGCCGCTATTGCCCTGGTGGCGGCGGTGGCCTTGCTGCCGTGGGTGGTGGGGGCAAGACGCACCGGCGCGCGCGCTCTGCCCTTCGAAGTGACCGTGGTGCTGGCGGTTTTACTGCTGTTTGTAGTGACCCGCCTGCCCAACGGCAACTTGTGGGATGCGCTGCTCGACCCATGGCTGTGGGTGGTTTTGCAGGTCCGCTGGTGGATTGCGCTGGGCCGGCAGGGATTGCAGCGTTGAAGGCCGCAACGCACCCCGGGTTGAGGGGGAATCTCTGAGGTGCCTTTCTATGAGGCTCACAAATTCGTCCAATCTGTAATTTGCATGCGTCTGTTATGGATTGTCCGCGCGTCCAATCTGCGGGTTCAATGACCGCGGATCCCGCGTTCGATAGGCTTTATTCGAGCCGAAAAGTCGGCACCAGCCTTAAACGCCCAAACTCTCCAAAGTCACCGGCCCTTTGGGGGTCTTGAGGGTGGCGCTCAGATTGGCTGGCCCTTCGCTGATGGGGATGCCCTCCAGGCCGATGGCAGCGTAGGCGGCTTGCAGCTTGGCGGCGCTGGGGTGGGTGATGGCGAGGCTGTCGAGGCTGACCTTGCTGCGGGGCAGGCTGTTGCGCGGGTGCAGGCGCAGGGGCTCGGCTTCGTCGGGTTTGCCCCACTGAATCAGGGTGGGCAGGCAGCCTTCAAACAGGCGGTAGCCGTCTTCCCGGACCGTGATCTGCCATTGCAGCACGCCCTTGCGCGTATGGCGGCTGGCGGGCAGGGCGGGGCCGCGGTCAATGCCGATATTTTTAAGGGCAATGCGGGCCGCTTGCAGCGCATCGGTGCCGGCTACAAAGTGCACCAGACGCGGCTCCTTGGCAATGGCGGCGCGCAGTTCGGGGCTGTCAAGGTCGAACCAGCGTTTGGCGTTCGGGTTGGCGGGGCCCTTGGCGCCGGGCTGGATGGCAATGATCTCGAGGTAGGCCAGCGAGTGCGCTGGTGTGGCAATTTTGAGGAGCCGGTTGTGGGTGCCGAACTGAGGATGCTCGCCGCCGGCTTCGGGCGTGACACCCAGCGTGGCTTCGCACCACTGAACGCCTTGTTCCAGGCTGTGGGCGGCGATAACGAGGTGGTCTATATGAATGGTCATCGATGCACGATACCACCGCGCTGCGCCCTTACAGGCGCGGTCTTATTCTCTACCGAGGGCCTGCAGGATGTCGGTCGGGGAAGTCTCTTCGCTCGGGACCCGGCGGGCGCCATCGAAACGCCGCGCCCAGTAAGCGACGCGCATGTCTTCGACACGCACTTCCGCGCCGGGCCTGGGCGCGTGGATGAACTTGCCGTTGCCCACGTAAATGCCCACATGGCTGAAAGCCCGCCGCATGGTGTTGAAGAAAACCAGGTCCCCGGGCTTGAGCTCGCTTTTCTTGATTTTCTCGGTCACCGCCGCCTGCTCTGAGGCCTTGCGTGGCAAAAGCAAGCCCGTGGTTTGCTCGTACAAGGTGCGCACAAAACCGCTGCAGTCCAGCCCATGCAAGGCGCTGGTGCCGCCAAGCCGGTACGGCACACCCAAAAACTCCATGGAATTGAGCAACAGCTCCGAGGTGCGGCTGCCAACATCGCTGCCCATGTCGGTGATGCGGGTGATCAGGCTCCGGTCGGCTTGGACGCGGGCGCTTTCTTCGCCGGGCAGGGCTTTGGCGGCCGGCGCGGCATGCAAGCTCCCCGCAAAAACTAACAAAAATACAATCTGATAAAAACGCATCGACGCACTTTAGTGAGGCGCGCGGGCGCTGTCAAGCTATATGACACTTCATGTGTGCGGGCTAACCCTATGTTTCTATTCATATTTTTAGTTGCGATGTGGGGGCGGTCACTGCGGAGGGCGTCCACGCAGGGACGGTGCGGTGCGGTGCGGTGCGGGTTATGCTCGCCGCCACTGTGACTAAAGGGATTGCTCTATGCTGATCGATGTTGAAACCAGCCAGCTGGTGTTGGTGGATTACCAGGCCCGTTTGATGCCAGTGATGTGGGAGTCCGATTTGGTGGTGGCCAATGCGGTGCGCTTGGCCAAGCTGGCGGCCTTGCTGGAGGTGCCCGCTTTTTATACCGAGCAAAACCCGGCCGGTTTGGGCAACACCGTGCCCGCCTTGCAGGCAGCGCTTGCCGAGGCGCGGGCCAAGGTGCTGAACAAGATGCAGTTCAGCGCGGTGGAAGAGGGCCTGGGCGAGTGGCTGCGGCCCCCGGCCAAGCCGGTGCAAGGCAATGCCCGCAGCTTGCCCAAGCACCTGCAAAAGCCGGCTGCTTCTGAGCGCAGCGCGATGGTGATTGCCGGCTGCGAGGCCCATGTTTGCCTGCTGCAAACCGCGCTGGATTTGCTGGAAGACGAGTTCGAGGTCTGGGTGGTGACCGATGCCTGCAGCTCCCGCACCGAGCGCAACCGCGACGCCGCCTTTGACAGGCTGGCCGGTGCCGGCGCCGAGCTGGTGACCACCGAAATGGTGGCCTTTGAGTGGGTGCGCACCGCGGAGCATCCGGCGTTCAAAGAAATGCACGCACTGATTAAGTAACCGGTCTGAGCGCCTGGCGCTTGTCATGCGGCGGCTGCTCGAGAGGGCAGCCGCTTTTTTAATAGTCGGGTGCCGGGCATGGCGAGAGTCAGCTTGTTGCAAGTTGACCATTCATAATTATGAATTCAGTTTTACAGGCCCGACCGGAGACAAACACAATGACAGGCTACGCTGATTTCTACCGCCGTTCTATTGACGACCGCGACGCGTTCTGGACCGAACAGGCCGCGCTGATTGACTGGAAGACCCCACCCACTCAGGTGTGCGATTACAGCAACCCACCCTTCGCCAAGTGGTTTGTCGGCGGCACCACCAACCTGTGCCACAACGCGATAGACCGGCACCTGCTGGCCCGACCCGATCAGGCTGCGCTGATTGCAGTGTCTACCGAGACCAATACCGAGACCGTGTATTCCTTCGCGCAGATGCATGTCGAGGTGCAGCGCATGGCGGCCGTGCTGCTGAGCCTTGGCGTGAAGAAGGGCGACCGGGTGCTGATTTACATGCCCATGATTGCCGAGGCCGTGTTTGCCATGTTGGCCTGCGCCCGCATTGGCGCTATTCACACGGTGGTGTTTGGCGGGTTTGCTGCGGGTTCGCTGGCCTCCCGCATTGAAGACGCCGCCCCGGTGGTGGTGGTGAGCGCGGACGCGGGCTCACGCGGCGGCAAAGTGGTGGAATACAAACCTTTGTTGGACGAAGCGATTGCCACGTCGAGCCACAAACCGGCAGCGGTGCTGTTGGTGGACCGCAAGCTCGCTGCTATGAATTTGGTAGCCGGGCGCGACCATTTGTGGCGCGATGCCCGCCAAAACCACCTTGATACCGTGGTGCCCTGCGAGTGGGTGGAGTCCACGCACCCGAGCTACACCCTCTACACGAGCGGCACCACCGGCAAGCCCAAGGGCGTTCAGCGCGACACCGGCGGCTACAACGTGGCGCTGGCGGCGAGCATGAACCACATTTTTTGCGGCAAGCCCGGTGAAACCTACTTCTGTACCAGCGACATCGGCTGGGTGGTGGGCCACAGCTACATCATCTACGGCCCGCTGATTGCCGGCATGGCCACCATCCTGTACGAGGGGCTGCCTACTCGCCCCGACGGCGGTATCTGGTGGAGTCTGGTCGAAAAATACAAGGTCACCGTCATGTTCAGCGCGCCGACCGCGGTGCGTGTGCTCAAAAAGCAAGACCCGGCGCTCCTCAAGAAGTACGACCTCTCCAGCCTGCGGGCCTTGTTTTTGGCGGGCGAGCCGCTGGACCAGCCCACCGCGCAGTGGATCAGCGAGAGCCTGGGCAAGCCCATCATCGACAACTATTGGCAAACCGAGTCCGGCTGGCCGATTTTGACGATTGCCAACGGCGTGGAAAAGGCGCCCAGCAAGTTCGGCAGCCCCGGCGTTGCCATGTACGGCTACAACATCAAGCTCATCGACGAAAACACCTCCGAGGAGCTCACCGGACCCGACCAAAAGGGCGTGGTCGCCATCGAAGGGCCGCTGCCCCCGGGCTGCATGCAAACCGTCTGGCGCGATGACGCGCGCTTTGTGAATACCTACTGGACCAGCTTCCCCGGCAAGCAGCTCTACAGCACCTTTGACTGGGCGGTGCGCGACAAGGACGGCTACTACTTCATCCTCGGCAGAACCGATGACGTGATCAATGTCGCCGGGCACCGCCTGGGAACCCGAGAAATTGAAGAGAGCATCTCCAGCCATCCCAATGTGTCGGAGGTGGCGGTGGTGGGCGTGGCCGATGCGCTAAAAGGGCAGGTGGCGGTGGCCTTTGTGGTGCCCAAAGACGCCAGCGGGCTCACCGATGACGCCTCCAGGCTCAAGCTCGAAGGCGACATCATGAAGGTGGTAGACCAGAGCATTGGCGCTGTGGGCCGTCCGGCCCGTGTGCGTTTTGTGACGGTGCTACCCAAAACGCGCAGCGGCAAGCTGCTGCGCCGCGCGATTCAGGCGGTGTGTGAAGGGCGCGACCCCGGCGATCTGACGACCATGGAAGATCCCGGCGCGCTCCAACAAATCCGCGATCTGTTGGCATAAACGAGCAGGAGTTTGTGCCGGCCGGGGCCGGCGCGTCGGGCGAGCCTGTCATGACGCACTTTTTTCGGTGGCACAATCTGTTCTGCATTGCAGGCCCTTCCCATGCCACAGTCGCATCCGCCAACCGGTTCAGCCGTGTCGCGGAAGGTAAATCAACCAACTAATGTTCCCTGAAGGGGAACGAAGGTCAGCGAAATATGAGTGAGACAAAATCCGTCTACACCGCCTACCAAGGCAATACCTATCTC
>NZ_CAMCVG010000036.1 GCF_945881795.1 Rhodoferax sp. OV413 | reverse complement strand
GCTCTACCTTCATGCAGCTATCCCGCGACCCATGTATGGCATCCGGATGTGGGCTTTACCGCGGCGAAGGTGCGCAACCTCGGCGTCGCAGCGGCCCGCGGTAACTATCTGATCTTGCTCGACGGGGACTGCGTGCCTGAAGTGGATTTCGTGGCGCGTCATCGCAGCCTTTCTGCCCTGCGGTGCTTTATCAACGGCAGCAGGGTTTTGTTGAGCAAGGCTTTCACCAACATCGTGCTCGCGGGTGGGTCTGGCTTGACCGGATGCTCTTTGCCAGCGTGGATCATGCGGCGGATCAGGGGGCAATGTTCCAAGGTCAGTGGCGCGCTGCGGCTGCCGGATTTTGGTGGGCGTAGGCAAGAAAACTTCAAGTGGAAGGGCATCCGTAGTTGCAACATGGCCCTATACAAGGCCGACTATGTTGCGGTGAATGGTTTTGATGAGACCTTTGTGGGCTGGGGCCATGAGGATGCGGACTTCGTGTTGCGGCTGCACAATGCGGGGCTGACCCGCAAAAATGGTTTTTATTCCACCGAGGTTTACCACCTATGGCATGCGGAGAGCAGCCGGGACATGGAAAACCTGAACGCCCAGCGGGTGCGGGAGCGAATGGGGAGCAAGCTGGTGCGGGCGCCTGTGGGTTACGAACAAAGCCTAGGCTTTCCGGATGTTCGTATTTGGACAAGGTGATAATCGAAAAACGATGAAAAAATTCTTAATCACTTGGCTGATTGCCGTGGCAGCTTCGCAGGCGCAAGCTCAGTTCCGGGTAGAAGTCTCCGGCGTGGGAATGACCCAAATTCCGATCGCCATCGGCGCGTTCCGTGGCGAAGAGCAGTCCCCGCAAAAAATTGCTGCCATCGTACAGGCCGACCTGGAACGCAGCGGGCAATTCAAGGGATTGGACGCAGGCTCTGGGTTGGACGAATCCGCGCGGGTGGACCTGGGCGGAATGCGCCAGCGGGGCGCCGATGCCTTGGTGGCCGGCAGCGTCACGCGTCTGGCCGATGGCCGCTTCGATGTCCGGTTCAGGTTGTGGGACACCGTGCGTAACCAGGACCTCGGCGGGCAAAGCCATGCGGTCTTGGTTGGCGATTTGCGGTTGGCCGCGCACCGGATTGCCGATTTTGTGTACGAGCGCTTGACAGGCGACAAAGGCGTTTTTTCTACCCGCATCTCGTATGTCACCAAGGCGGGCAGCACATTTAATCTGTGGGTTGCCGACGCTGACGGCGAAAATGCCCAAAGCGCGTTGAGCAGCCCTGAGCCCATTATCTCGCCCTCCTGGGCGCCCAACGGAAATCAGCTGGCCTATGTGTCGTTTGAGGCGCGTAAGCCGGTGGTCTATGTGCATGATGTGGCTACCGGTCGCCGCCGGCTGGTTGCGAGCTTCAAAGGATCCAACAGCGCGCCAGCATGGTCACCTGACGGCCGCAATATTGCTCTGACCCTCAGCCGCGATGGTGGTTCGCAACTCTACGTGATGGACGCCAATGGGGGCGAGCCCCGCCGCTTGATGCAGTCGCCGGCCATCGACACCGAGCCCACCTACACAGCGGATGGCCGCAGCATTTACTTCGTCAGTGACCGTGGCGGCTCACCCCAGATCTACCGGGTGCCCACCAGTGGCGGCAACTCCGAGCGTGTCACGTTTTCTGGCAGCTACAACATCTCGCCAGCGCTGAGCCCCGATGGCAAATGGTTGACCTACGTGTCCCGCGTGGGGGGCGCATTCAAGCTGCATGTCATGGACCTCGCATCAGGCACTGTGACCCCCATTACCGATACAGTCGCAGACGAGAGCCCCAGCTTTTCCCCCAACAGCCGCCTCATCATGTATTCCACGTTGCTGCAAGGCAAAGAGGCCCTGATGACCACAACCCTGGATGGTCGCATCAAAGCGCGTTTGGCCGGGCAGAGTGGCGATATCCGTGAGCCCGATTGGGGCCCTGTGCAAAAATAGTGTTCGTATTAACCTGGAGATTGAGAATGAAGAAGTTGGTTTTGATCGTATCCGCCGCAGCCTTTTTGAGCGCTTGCGGGTCCTCTGTCAAGCTGGACAACGTGCCCGTTGAAGACAAGGCCGGGCAGGCTGTGAGCCCCATCACCAGCGGCACCAGTTCCGGCGATGGTTCTAATGTCGCCAAGAGCAGCGTGACCACGGTGGCGCTTGATAAGAACCAACAAGACCCGGCTCTGAGCGCTGCGCTGAAGACGGTGTATTTTGGCTACGACAGCTTCGTCATTCGTGCTGAATTCCAGCCAACACTCGAGGCCCATGCCAAGTACCTGAAGGCCGACAAGTCCCGCAAGGTTGGCATTGAAGGCCACACTGACGAGCGCGGCGGCCGTGAATACAACCTCGCCTTGGGCCAGAAGCGTGCTGAAGCCGTTCGCAAAGCCTTGCTCTTGCAGGGCGTGTCGGATGCGCAAATGGAGGCTGTGAGCTACGGTAAAGAAAAGCCCGCTGCAGCAGGTAACACCGAGGCGGCTCTGGAAAAGAACCGCCGCGCTGAATTCAGCTACCGTTAAGCATGACTCTGATCTCCATGAAGTCGCTTGCGCGTTTACTCCCACTGACCTTGGCCCTGTGCTTTTCGGTGGGGCAGGCTTCGGCGGGTTTGTTTGAAGATGAGGAAGCGCGCCGAGCGATCCTAGATTTGCGACAAAGGCTGGAAGCGCAACGGGTTGACGGAGATAGGAAGCTGACAGAAGAGGCGCGCAGATTGTCTGAGACTGCGGCGCAGGACGCGGCACAGATGCGTCGTGCCTTTGTCGAACTTCAGAACCAACTCGAAGCCAGCCAGTCCGAAACCGCACGTTTGCGCGGCCAGGTCGAACAGCTGGCCCGTGATTTGGCGGAAGTACAACGCCGCCAAAAAGATGCGGCGCAGGCTGTGGACGAGCGCATCCGTAAGCTCGAGCCTTTTAAGGTGACGGTAGACGGGCGGGAGTTCTTATCGGAAGCTTCAGAGAAGCGCGACTATGACGCCGCGCTGGCCATCTTCCGCAAGGGCGACTTTGCCAATGCGCAAATTGGATTTTTGGAGTTCTTGAGCCGGTACGGCGCATCCGGCTACCGCCCCTCAGCGCTGTTTTGGTTAGGTAGTGCGCAATACGCCCAAAAGGAATACAAAGAGGCGGTGATTAACTTCCGCAATCTGGTTCAGTTGGCGGGTGACCATGTTCGTGCGCCCGAGGCTTTGCTGGCTATGTCTAACTGCCAGGTGGAGCTCAAGGAACTTAGAGCGGCCAAGAGGACCCTGGAAGATTTGATTGCGGCTTACCCCTCTTCAGACGCAGCGACCGCGGCAAAGGATCGCTTGGCCCGCATGAAGTGATGGCTCCAAGCGCAGAGGCGACGGGCCCTGCGGATCTCGCTCGACGCTTTGCCGGCATGGACCGCTTGTTCGGGGTGGCGCCGGCACAGCGTTTTCGGGGCTCGCACGTGGCAGTGGTCGGCATAGGTGGTGTCGGGTCCTGGGCCGCGGAAGCCTTGGCGCGCAGCGGCATTGCTGCGCTGACTCTGGTGGATATGGACCATATTGCCGAGTCCAACATCAACCGCCAGTTGCATGCGCTCTCCAGCACCGTCGGTATGGCCAAGGGGGAGGCCATGCGCCGGCGTATCCACGACATCAACCCCCATTGCGACGTCCGCGTGATAGACGATTTTGTGTCGGCGGACAACTGGCCCGGTGTGTTGGGCGGCCCGGTGGATGCGGTAATCGACGCCTGTGATGACGTTCAGGCCAAAGTCGCCATGGCGGCATGGGCGCGGACAAATCGGCAGGTTTTTCTATCGGTGGGTGCGGCCGGCGGCAAGCGATTGGCCCATCTGGTGGATATTGCCGACTTGAGCAAGTGCACCCACGACCCCTTGTTGGCGCAGTTGCGCTACCGGTTGCGCAAAGAATACGCCGCGCCAAAAGAGGGCAAGACCATGCACATTGCCTGTGTATACAGTAAAGAGGCGGTGCGGGGTCCGGACCCATCGTGCGCGCTGGAGGGGGATGGCACGCTCAACTGCCATGGGTACGGATCGATGGTCAGCGTCACCGCGACTTTTGGCATGTGCGCGGCCGGCTGGGTCATCGATAAATTGTCCGAAGGCGCCCAAGCGTCATTGGAAAATGACGCTATAATTTAAGGCTTCGCGGGGCACGATAAGCAATTAAAAGGCGCCGTCGGGACGTTAGCTCAGTTGGTAGAGCAGCGGACTTTTAATCCGTTTGTCGTGGGTTCGACCCCCGCACGTCCCACCAGCATTCTGATTACGCGGGAATTTAGCTCAGCTGGTAGAGCAGCGGACTCTTAATCCGTAGGTCGAGAGTTCGAATCTCTCAGTTCCCACCACTTACACAGTGGAATCAAAAACCCGCCTTCGAACGAAGGCGGGTTTTTTTATGCCCGCGCAGCCCCAGGCGCTGGGCTTGCTGCCTTGCCCCCGAGACTGGGCTTCCCGCCCAGGCCCCGAGACTAG
Source organism: Rhodoferax sp. OV413 (assembly GCF_945881795.1). Classification (GTDB taxonomy): domain Bacteria; phylum Pseudomonadota; class Gammaproteobacteria; order Burkholderiales; family Burkholderiaceae_C; genus Allorhodoferax. The sequence goes on along the minus strand of NZ_CAMCVG010000036.1, from coordinate 18,186 downwards.
GCTTCAAGTTCCGCGCTCAGCTCCAGCCACTGTTCTTCCAGGCTTTCAAGTTCGGCGTTGACCGCCTTCAGGCGCTTGCCGGCTTCGGCGATTTCAGCCGGTGGCGGGTTGCTGGAGAGCTTCTCTTCCAGTGCGGCGGTTTCGGCATTCAGGGCCTCCATGCGACTCTCTACCTGCGTGAGCTCCTTCTTGCGCTTCTTCGCTGCGTCACTGACGGGGGCAGATTTCACTGCGGCTGGCGGAGTTGCCACCGCTGCAGTGCTCGCTTTGGCGGATTGGGCCGTAGCTGCTTTGGCATGGAGCTTCGCTTCTTCCCTGGCCTCCTCTTTGGCCAACTCGCGTTGTCGTTTGGCCTCGTCCAGCAAATAGCGCTGGTAGTCGTCTAGGTCACCATCGAAAGGCTCAACGCCGCCGCGCGACACCATCCAGAACTCATCGCACACCGAGCGTAAGAGCGCGCGGTCGTGGCTGACTAGCATCACCGTGCCTTCGAACTCGTTCAGCGCCATCGCCAAGGCCTCTCGGGTGGCCAGGTCCAAGTGGTTGGTGGGCTCGTCAAGCAGCAAGAGGTTGGGGCGTTGCCAGACGATCATGCACAGTACCAGTCGCGCTTTCTCGCCGCCGCTCATGCTGCCGACGGCCTGTTTGACCATGTCACCGCTGAAGTTGAAGGTACCCAGAAAGCTGCGAAGGTCTTGCTCCCGGGTTTGTTGGCCGGCGATTTTTCCGGCAGCGCTCATGTCCTTTACCAGGCGGATCATGTGTTCCAGCGGCGTCTCGTCGGGGCGCAATACATCGAGTTCCTGCTGCGCGAAGTAGCCGATGTTGAGTCCCTTGCCTTCGGTGACCTCGCCACCCAGCGGCGCCAGATCTCGCGCCACAGTTTTGACCAATGTGGATTTACCTTGGCCGTTGGCACCGAGAATGCCGATGCGTTGGCCCGCCAGCACTGACTTGCTCACGTTGTGCACGATGGTGGTGGGCGCTGTGTGTTCTGGCGCACCTTCGGGAGGCGGGTATCCAAAGCTTACGCCCTGCATGGACAACATGGGGTTTGGCAGGTTGGCGGGCTCCTTGAACTCGAAGCTGAAATCGGCCTCTGACAAAAGTGGCGCGATTTTCTCCATCCGGTCCAAGGCCTTCACGCGGCTCTGGGCTTGCTTGGCCTTGCTGGCCTTGGCCTTGAAGCGGGCGATGAACTTCTGCAGGTGAGCGATCTTGTCCTGTTGCTTGGAAAAGGCGTTTTGTTGCAGCTCCATTTGCTCGGCGCGCATGTCCTCGAACTTGCTGTAGTTGCCGCCGTAGCGCACCAGCTTGCCCATGTCGATATGCAGGGTGACGTCGGTGATGGCGTCCAGAAACTCGCGGTCATGGCTGATAACGACCATGGTTCCTTCGTATTTCTTGAGCCATGCCTCCAGCCAGACCAGCGCGTCCAGGTCCAAGTGGTTGGTGGGTTCGTCCAGCAGCAGCAGGTCGCTGGGGCACATGAGTGCGCGGGCGAGTTGCAGGCGCATGCGCCAGCCGCCGGAGAAGCTGTTCACCGGTTTGTCGAGTTCGGTGGTTTTAAAGCCCAGGCCCAGAATTAGCGCCTGCGCGCGCGCCGCGGCGTCGTACTCGCCGGCGTCTTGCAGGGCGGTGTATGCGTGGGCCATGCGCTCGTAGTCGTCGGTGGCCTCGGCGGCAGTCACTTCGGCGCGGGCATCGCCGAGTTGGGTGTCGCCCTCAATCACAAAGTCGGTGGCGCCTTGCTCGGTTTCGGGCATGTCCTGAGCGACTTGCCCCATGCGCCACTGGGTGGGGATGTAGTACTCGCCGGCGTCTTCGTGCAAATTTCCGTTAAGCAGCGCAAACAGCGAGGACTTGCCGGCGCCGTTGCGCCCGACCAGTCCGACTTTTTCGCCGGGGTTCAGGGTGACGGAGGCGCCCTCGAGCAGCACTTTGGCGCTTCGGCGGAGGGTGACGTTTTTGAGGGTAATCATGGTGGGCTTGCGTCCGCTGTGCGGTGTTGGGGCTTGGCGGGGTGCCGGAAAACTGTCGGGTTGCGCGTCCCGTGGGCGGCGGAGTTGTGGGGTAGGTGCGGGTCGTGGGGTCAGTGCGGAAAATGGCGGCTCAAGGCCTCCTGGGTAAGCAGCAAGACCTGATCTTCGCCGGCGCTGGTTTCGAGCCAGATAGTGTCCAGCCCCGGAAATGCGGCCTCAAAAAACTCCCGTTCGTTGCCCACTTCGAGCACCAGAACGCCTTGTTCGGCCATTTTCGAGGTCACTTCGCGCAGGAGCCGGCGGATGAAATCCATGCCATCTCCGCTGCCGCCCTCGGCGTTGCCGTCCAGCGCAATGCGCGGTTCAGCCAGATATTCGGCGGGCAGGGCGGCCATGCTGGCAGCGTTCACATAGGGCGGGTTGCACACAATCAGGTCAAACTTGCCGGTGATGGCGCCCAGTCCATCCGACTGCAGCAGCTGAATCCGGTTTTGCAGGGCGTGTTTCTCGAGGTTGATCTGCGCAACAGCCAAGGCATCCGCTGAAATATCGGATCCTGTTACTTCCACATCGGGGTAGACCATGGCGGCCAGGACGGCCAGGCTGCCGTTGCCGGTGCACACATCCAGCACGGTGTGGGTGCCCTCATGCAGCCAATAGTCCAGGCTGCCATCAACCAGCAGCTCGGCAATCAGCGAGCGTGGCACGATGACCCGCTCATCCACATAAAACGCGACTCCCTGCAGCCAGGCCTCGCCGGTGAGGTAAGCGGCGGGCTTGCGGGTGGTGATGCGTGCTCCTAAAAGCGTAGCTGCCTGCGCATATTCCGCGGGCGATACAGGCCGTTTTGATGCCTCATCGGCGTCGGAAAGCGGGGTGTCTAGCGGTAGCCCCAGCGCGTGCAGCACAAGCCACGCAGCCTCATCGGCCGCCTGGGTAGTGCCATGGCCGAAGCTCAGGTGAGCGGCGGCCAGCTGCGCGGTGGCCTCCGCCACCAGTTCCTGCAGATTCATGCCAGCGTCGCCCGGTTCAGGTTGTCGAGAACGCGGCGGTAGATGTTTTTCAGCGGCTCAATGTCAGCCAGCTTCACATGCTCATTGATTTTGTGGATGGTCGCGTTGGGTGGGCCGAGTTCAACCACTTGGGGGCAAATCTGCGCCAGGAATCGCCCGTCGCTGGTGCCGCCGGTGGTGGAGAGTTGGGTTTCCAGGCCGGTCTCTGAGCGAATGGCGTCACGCACCGCGTCGACCAGCGGGCCCGGCGTGGTCAGGAAGGGCAAACCGCCCAGCGTCCAGACCAGGTCGTAGTCCAGCTCGTGCCGGGCCAGAACGGCGGCGAGTCGTGCCTGCAGGCTCTCGGGCGTGGATTCAGTGGAAAAGCGGAAGTTGAAGTCCACCACCACCTCGCCCGGAATCACGTTGCTCGCGCCGGTGCCGCCGTGGATGTTGCTGACCTGCCAGGTCGTGGGGGGGAAGAAGTCGTTGCCCGCGTCCCACGCGATGCCCACCAGCTCAGCCAAGGCAGGAGCCACCAAATGAATAGGGTTTTTGGCGAGATGAGGGTAGGCAATGTGCCCCTGAACGCCCTTCACCGTGAGCTTGCCGCTCATGGTGCCGCGCCGGCCGTTTTTGATCATGTCGCCGGTGCGCTCGACCGAGGTGGGCTCGCCCACAATGCAGTAATCCAGCACCTCGCCACGCGCTTGCAGGGCGCGGCACACCGCCACCGTGCCGTCCAGCGCGGGGCCCTCTTCGTCACTGGTGAGCAGCAGGGCGATATTCAGGTGCGGGGCCGGATTGGCGGCGAGGAATTCTTCAATCGACACCACAAAAGCCGCCAGCGAGGTTTTCATGTCGCTCGCTCCGCGGCCGAACAGTTTGCCGTCGCGGTGGCTCGGTACGAAAGGCGCGCTGTCCCACTGCGACACCGGGCCGGTCGGAACCACGTCGGTGTGGCCGGCGAAGACCAGCGTTTTTGCTATCGATTGAGGAGCTTCTTGCGCAACAATGGCGGGCGTTGCAGCCCTTTTTGCCCATAAATTGGTGACCCGGAAGTTATCCGGGCCGCTCACCAATGTTTCGCAGACAAAGCCCAAGGGTCGCAGCCGATCGGCAATCAAGGCCTGGCAGCCGCCGTCCGCCGGGGTCACCGAGGCCATGGAAATCAGTTGCTCGGTGAGTTGCAGGGTACGCGTCATCAGTGTTTCACATCCAGGGTAATTTCGGTGAAGGAGGCCTCGTCGTCATCTTCCGGCGGGGCGGCCAACTTGCTGGCCTTGGTGAAGTCGTTTTGCAGGCGCCACAGCAGGTTGGTGGGCGAATCGGCAAAGGCCATGCCCTCTTTGCGGTCGACCACGCCTTCGCGCACCAGCCGTGCGATGTCGGCCTCAAAGGTCTGCGAACCCTCCGCCATGGACTGCTCCATCGCATCGCGGACCGCAGAGAAGTCACCCTTTTCAATCATCTCGGCCACCAGCTTGGTGTTGAGCAGGACTTCGGCCGCCGGAGTTCGCATCCCCGAGCTGGTGCGCAACAAGCGCTGCGATATCACCGCCCGCAGGGCACCCGCCAGATCGCCGAGCATGGTGGGACGCACCTCCACCGGGTAAAAGCTCAAGATGCGGTTGAGTGCCTGGTAGCTGTTGTTGGCGTGCATGGTCGCCAGGCACAGGTGGCCGGACTGCGCATAGGCAATCGCCGCGGACATGGTTTCCTGGTCGCGGATTTCGCCGATCAAAATCACATCGGGCGCCTGGCGCAGCGCGTTCTTCAGGGCGATGTGGAGGGACGCCGTGTCGGTGCCCACCTCGCGCTGGTTGACCACCGATTTCTTGTTCTTGAACAAAAACTCAATCGGATCCTCAATCGTCAGGATGTGGCCCGAGACCAGCTCGTTGCGGTGGTCGAGCATCGAAGCCAGCGTGGTGCTCTTGCCCGCGCCGGTGGCGCCCACCATCAAAATCAGGCCGCGCTTTTCCATGATCAGGTTGGCCAGCACCGGCGGCATCTTCAGGCCCGACAGGGCTGGCACATCGACCGTGATGTAGCGGATCACCGCGGCAATGGTGCCTCGCTGGCGCATCGCGCTCACCCGAAAGCGCCCCACGCCGGGCAGCGGAAACGCCATATTCAGCTCGCCGCTGTGGTCGAGCTCGTCGAGATGCGCCGCGGTAAGCACTTCCGCCAACAAATTGCGGGGAGCGTCAATCGGCAGTACCTGGCTGTTGATGGGAACGCACAGGCCGTTGATCTTGATCAGCGCCGGTGCGTGGGCCGAGAGGTACACATCCGACGCCTTTTTCTCACTCATCAGGCGCAAGATGCGCTCCATGGTGCCCGCGGGCTGCGGAGTGCTGGTGGTGGCCATGGCTGCCTCGCGGGGGATGGGTGGCTTGCTCAGTCGCGCAGCAGGTCGTTCAGGCTGGTGGTCGAGCGGGTCTTTGCGTCCACCTTCTTGACGATGATGGCGGCATACATGCTGTACTTGCCGTCGCCCTTGGGCAGGCTGCCGCTGACCACCACCGAGCCCGCAGGAATGCGCCCGTAGCTCACGGTATCGGTCGCGCGGTCGTAAATCGGTGTGCTTTGGCCGATATAGACGCCCATGGAAATGACCGAGTTTTCTTCAACAATCACACCTTCCACCACTTCGGAGCGCGCGCCCACAAAGCAGTTGTCTTCGATGATGGTGGGGCCGGCCTGCATGGGCTCTAGCACGCCGCCGATGCCGACGCCGCCCGAGAGGTGCACATGCTTGCCGATTTGCGCGCAGGATCCGACGGTGGCCCAGGTGTCCACCATAGTGCCTTCGTCCACATACGAGCCGATATTGCAGTACGACGGCATCAGGATCACGCCCTTGCCCTGGAAGCTGCCGCGACGCGCCACCGCTGGCGGCACTACGCGCACGCCGGTGGCCTTCAGCGCTTCGGCGCTCATGCCGGCAAACTTGGTGGCGACCTTGTCGTAAAAGCCGAGATCGCCGGACTGGATGATCTCGTTGTCTTTCAGGCGGAAGCTGAGCAAGACGGCCTTCTTGATCCACTGGTGGGTGGTCCACTGGCCCACGCCTTCACGGGTGGCAACCCGCAGGCGGCCGGCATCGAGCTCGTTGAGCACATGCTCCACGGCTTCGCGCACCTCAGCGGGGGCGGATGCCACAGAGATATTGGCGCGGTCTTCCCACGCGGCTTCGATCACGGTTTGCAGTTGTTGGCTCATGGTGCTTATCAAGGTTGAGAAAGGGGTAGGTTCAGGGTGGTTAGGGGTTGCTCAGGACGAGCGGCCTTTGACAAATTCCACAATACGCCGCGCTGCTTCCACACATTCGGTGGTTTCGGCCACCAGCGCCATGCGGATCCGACCCGCGCCGGGGTTGTGTCCCTGGGCTTCGCGTGCCAGATAGCTGCCCGGCAGTACGGTCACATTGTATTGAGCCAGCAGCTCGCGCGCGAACTCGGTATCGCTGCCCGGCACTTGTGCCCACAAATAAAAACCAGCGTCGGGCAGCGCCACATCCATCACCCCGGCCAGCAGGGGCGTGACCTGGGCAAATTTCGCGCGGTACTGGGCGCGGTTGTCAATCACGTGGGCCTCGTCGTCCCACGCGGCGATGCTGGCGGCCTGCACCACCGGACTCATGGCGCTGCCGTGGTAGGTGCGGTAGAGCAAAAATTGCTTTATCCAGTGCGCGTCGCCTGCGCAAAAACCGCTGCGCATGCCCGGCACATTGCTGCGCTTGGACAGGCTGGTGAAAGCCACCAGATTCTTGAAGTCCGCCCGGCCCAGCTTGACCGCAGCCTCTAGTCCGCCCAAAGGGGCCTCATCGCGGAAGTAAATCTCGCTGTAGCACTCGTCAGACGCGATCACAAAGCCGTGCCGGTCGCTCAAAGAAAAGAGGTTTTCCCACTCCTCCAGCGGCATGACCGCGCCTGCGGGGTTGCCCGGCGAGCACACATACATCAGCTGGGTTTGCGCCCACACTGCCTCGGGCACGCTTGCCCAGTCCTGCGCAAAGTTGCGCGACGGCACCGACGGCACAAAGTAGGGCTGCGCGCCGCACAGCAGGGCTGCACCCTCGTAGATTTGATAGAACGGGTTCGGGCACACCACCTGCACCGGGCCTGCGGCCGGGTCTTGGTTGGGCTTGATCACCGTCTGCGCAAATGCAAACAGCGCCTCGCGCGAGCCGTTCACCGGCAGCACCTGCGTGGCGGGGTCAGCTGCTAACTGGTAGCGGCGTTGCAGCCAGCGGGCCATGGACTGCCGCAGCCGCAGGTCGCCGGCGGTGGCAGGGTAACTGGCCAGCCCGCTGTCGCCCGACTGAATCGCGTGGCAATAGGCGTCTTTGATGAGCTGGGGCGTTGCATGGCGCGGTTCGCCGATTCCCAGGCTGATGGGGCTGAAGGCCGCATTGGGCACCACGCCGGAGAACAATTGGCGCAGGCGTTCAAACGGGTAGGCCTGCAGGCGGGGCAAATTCGGATTCATGCGGCGGCATTATCCCTGAGTCATCGTTAAACTCGGGGGTCGTTGTCCGCTGGGGCCGCGTCGTTCAGATCAGAGGAGTTCGCCATGTCCGCAGTTTCACCCCCAGGGTCCGCCCCCCGGTATTTACATATCGAAGGCGCTCTGCAACAAATCGGTGACGAGGGCGCACTGCGTGAAATGCTCCCGATGGTGCTCGAATCCTTGCGCCGAGATGTGCCAGCGGTGCATGCGGCGCTCGCCGAAGGCGATGTGAAATCCGCCAACCGGCTTCTGCACCCCCTGAAGGGCTTTATTCCGATTTTTTGTACCCCCCCGCTCTATGAGCATGTGGCGGACGTCGAGCACTTAAGCAAAAATGAAAGCGCAGCCACGGTGGCTGCAGCCTTCACGGTTCTGGCACCTGAGCTACTTACCTTTCAGGCCGAGGTGGCGGCCTATCTTGGCGTGGCGAACTGACGAGCACACGTGAAGGGCGCCAGTGCGACTTAATTCCATCAAGCTCTCGGGTTTCAAGTCTTTCGCTGAACCGACCAATTTTGTGTTGCCGGGTCAGCTGGTCGGGGTGGTCGGGCCCAATGGCTGCGGCAAGTCCAACATCATGGACGCGGTTCGCTGGGTGCTGGGCGAGAGTCGCGCCAGCGAGCTGCGCGGCGAGTCGATGCAGGACGTCATCTTCAACGGCACCACCACCCGCAAGCCGGCAAGCCGCAGCAGTGTGGAGCTGGTGTTTGACAACGCCGACCACCGCGCCGGCGGCCAGTGGGGCCAATTCGGAGAGATTGCCGTCAAGCGCGTCCTGACCCGCGACGGCACCAGCAGCTACTTCATCAACAACCAGCCGGTGCGCCGCCGCGACGTGCAAGACGTGTTTTTGGGCACGGGGCTGGGCCCGAGGGCCTACGCCATCATCGGGCAGGGCACCATCTCGCGCATCATCGAATCCAAGCCCGAGGAGCTGCGCCTGTTCCTAGAGGAAGCCGCCGGCGTATCTAAATACAAAGAGCGCCGCCGCGAGACCGAAAACCGGCTCTCCGACACCCGCGAGAACCTGACCCGTGTCGAAGACATCCTTCGCGAGCTGGGCAGCAACCTGGACCGGCTCGAGAAACAGGCCGAGGTCGCCCAGAAATACAAGGCGCTGCAGGCAGAAGTCACGCTCAAGCAGCACCAGCAATGGTTTTTGAAGCGCTCAGAAGCGCTGGCAGACCAGGCCAAGGTGCAAATCGAAGGGCTGGCGGCGGTTAATGCCCTCGAGGCCCGCATGGCCGACCTGCGCCATGTGGAAGCCGACCTGGAAACGGTGCGCCAGGCGCACTACGCCGGGGGGGACGCGGTCAATCAGGCGCAGGGCCTTTTGTATGAAGCCAGCACCGATGTGGGTCGGCTGGAGGCTGAAATCCGCTTTGTGGTGGAAGGGCGACAGCGCGTCGAGCAGCGCTTGCTGACCCTAAACGAGCAGCTTGCCCAGTGGGCGGCCCGCAAGGACGATGCGCTGGAAGAGATCGGCCGTCTTGCTGAGTTAGCCGCCACCGGCGAAGAGCAGGCGGAGTTACTGACTGCCCAGGTCGAAGACCAGGCCCAGCTGCTGCCTGAGCTGGAAGACGCACTGGCCCGAGCGCAGTCGGCTGCTAACGGGCAGCGCGGTCTGGTATCTCAGGTGCAGCAGCAGATTCAGGTGTTGGCCGCAGAGCAGCGCGGCATCGAAGAGCAATGCCGCCAGCTCGAAGGCCGGCGCGAGCGCCTCACGGCCGACCGCCAGACCTTGGCCGCACCCGATGATTCGCGCCTTGCCCAGCTGCAGGAGCAACTCGGCGCAGCGCAGGAAGACCACCAGGTCGCCGACGCGCGACTCCACCAGCTGCAAGGCGCCGTGCCCCAGCTTGACGAAGCCCGCAAGGCGCAGCAGGGGCTGGTAAATAGCGAGGCATCGCGCCAGGCCGATTTGTCTGCCCGGCTGGAGGCGCTCAAGTCGCTTCAGGAGAAGGTCAAAACCGTCGGCAAGCTGCAGCCCTGGCTTGCCAAACACGGGCTGGATCACCTGCAGGGCCTCTGGAGCCGCATTCATATCGAGCAGGGCTGGGAAAACGCGCTTGAAGGCGCCCTGCGGGAGCGGCTCGGGGCCTTGGAAGTGTCGCGCCTGGAGATGCTCAAGGCCTTTGCTTCTGATGCTCCGCCTGCCAAACTGGCTTTTTATAGCCCGGCTAGTGCTGCGTTGCCAGAGGCCCCCTCGGCCTTGCCGCGTTTGTCGGATTTGCTGCGGGTCAGCGACGCCGGCCAGAAGGCCGTGCTCACCGCTTGGCTGCAGGGTTGTTTTACCGCGGCCAGTTTTGACGAAGCGCTGGCCCTGCGCTCGCAGTTGCGCGGCGGCGAAGGCATCTACCTCCCATCCGGCCATGTGCTCACCGCGCACAGCGTGAGCTTTTACGCGCAAGACTCCGAGCAGGCCGGCCTGCTGGCGCGCGCGCAGGAAATTGAAAACCTCGAAAAAGAGTTGCGGGCCCAGAGCCTGATTGCCGACGAGTCGCGCGTAGCGCTCAGCCGCGCAGAGAGCGCCTACGCCGAAAGTGCGCAGCGCCTCGTGGCAGCCCGGCGTGATGCGGCCGAGGCCCAGAGCCGCGCCCATGCGCTGCAGGTCGAGACGCTGCGTCTGTCGCAAATTCTGGAGCAAACCCGCGCTCGCAGCGCCCAGATTGATGCCGACCTGCATGAGATTGACGCCCAGCTCGAAGACCTGCAGGAGCGCCGCATGGAGGCCGAAGGCCGCTTTGAGTCGCTGGACATGCAGCTTGCCGACAGCCAGGAGCGCCACGCCCAGCTCGATGAGCGGGTGATTGAGGTCCAGCAGAAACTCAGCCAATGCCGCGACCAGCAGCGCAGCCTGGAGCGGCAGGCGCAAGAGGCAGCTTTTGCCCAGCGCAGCCTGCAGGCGCGCAACGCGGAGCTCTCCCGCGCCATAGAAACCGCCGCACAGCAGGGCGAAAGCACCCGCGCCGAGCTGCAGCGCGCGCAGGACGAGCTCCTGCGCCTGACCGATGCAGCAGCGCAGGCCGGTCTGCAAAACGCACTGGCCTTGAAGCTTGAGCGCGAAAAGGCGCTGGGCGCCCGGCGCAGCGAATACGACGAGCTCACCGCCCGGCTGCGCGCCAGCGACGAGCGCCGCCTGCAGCTCGAGCACGAACTCGAGCCGCTGCGCCAGCGCATCACCGAATTCCAGCTCAAAGAGCAGGCCGCGCGCCTGGGATTTGAGCAATTTGAGAACCAGCTGGCCGACGCGCAGGCCGACCTGGCCGCCATAGAGCAAAGCATCCGGGAGGGCAATGTGCGCCTCTTCGGCATGCAAGCCGATATCGACCGCATCCAGCGCGAGATTGCTGCACTGGGCGCTGTCAATTTGGCCGCACTCGAAGAGCTGAGCGCTGCCCGCGAGCGCAAGCAGTTCCTCGACCTGCAAAACGTGGACCTGACCCAGGCCATGAACACGCTGGAAGACGCCATCCGCAAGATTGACGCCGAGACCCGCGAGCTGCTCTCGGGCACGTTCGATCAGGTCAACGCGCATTTCGGCCGTATGTTCCCCGAGCTGTTTGGGGGCGGTAATGCCCGGCTGGTGATTACCGGTGATGAGATTCTGGACTCTGGCGTGCAGGTGATTGCCCAGCCCCCGGGCAAGAAAAACCAGACCATTCACCTGCTCTCGGGCGGAGAAAAAGCCCTCACCGCAATTGCGCTGGTGTTTGCAATCTTCCAGCTCAACCCCGCACCGTTTTGCCTGCTGGACGAGGTGGATGCTCCGCTGGACGATGCCAACACCGAGCGCTATGCCAAACTGGTGACCAGCATGAGCCGCGGAACCCAGTTTTTGTTTATCAGCCACAACAAGATCGCCATGGAGATGGCGGAGCAGCTCATCGGCGTGACCATGCAGGAGCAGGGTGTATCGCGGATCGTCGCGGTGGATATGGAGTCTGCCGTGAGCCTTGCTGAGCTGGCATAAGCCCCCTCAAATCCAAGAGAACATGAGTAACTTACAAATTGGATTAGCCATCGCCGGTGGTGTTGCGTTGGCCGCCGTCATTGCCCACAGCGCCTGGTCTTCGCGCCGCAACACCCCCCGTCAGGCCCAGCCGCTGCAGGAGCCATCAGCCGACGATTTGGCGCAAGCCGACGCCTCCGTCGCCCCTTCCCTCGATTCGGATCCTCTGTTGGGCAGCGTAGACGCGGACACCCCGGCCTTTGTGCTGCCGCGACCTCCCGTGCGCCCCGCCATGGATGCGCTGATTGATGTGATTGCGACCGTCGCGCTCGACCCTGCTACGCCGGCGGTTTCAGGGGAAGCCGCTCTGGCAGCCATGCCAGCTACCCGCCGCGCCGGCACCAAGCCCTTCTCGATTGAAGGCTATAACCTGCAGACCCTGGTGTGGGAAGTGCCCTCGGCCGGCCAGCGCTACGGAGGTTTTCAGGCCGGCGTGCAGCTGGCCAACCGCACCGGCGCGCTCAATGAAATTGAGTACTCTGAGTTTGTGGTGAAGACACAAGCTTTTGCCGACACCCTCAATGCCACCCCCGAGTTCCCCGAGATGCTGGACGAAGTGGCGCGAGCGCGCGAGCTCGATCAATTTGCCAGCGCGCACGATGCCCAACTCGGCTTCACCCTGCGTGCCCGCAATGCCTCCTGGAGCCCGGGCTACATCCATCAGAATGCCGCGCGGCTGGGGTTTGTAGCTGGCGCGATTCCCGGGCGCATGGTGCTTCCCGCCTCGGTGGAAGGTCTGCCTCCGGTGCTGGTGCTGGGCTTTGATTCGCAGGCCGCACTGGCCGAAGACCCCGCACAAAGCGCCATTCGCGAACTCTCCATGCACCTGGACGTGGCGCAGGTGGACCGCGCCGAGCGGCCGTTCGAGCGCATGTGTGAAGCGGTCAATGCGCTGGCAGCAGCCATGGACGGCCTGGTGACCGACGACGACGGCCAAGCGCTCGCACCCGAGACCATGGGCGTCATCGCAGGTGACCTGCAGCTGCTCTACGACGCGCTGCAGCAGCGTGACATTGCCGCGGGCTCCCTGATTGCCCGCCGCCTTTTTAGCTGACCCTGCCGGCGCGATGGCCACGCTGGACTTGTTTTCCGCCGAGCCGGACGGGGTGCCCGGGCAGCTGCCGCCGGCGCACGCCCGTGTGGTGGCCCTGCGCGAGTTGCTCCATGCCTATGGCCACGCCTACTATGTGCTGGACGCGCCCACCGTGCCCGACGCCGAATACGACCGGCTTTTCAAGGAACTTCAGGCTCTAGAGGCCCTGCACCCTGAATGGGCCTCACCCGATTCGCCCACGCAGCGGGTGGGCGGGCAGGTATTGGACGGGTTTGCCAGCGTGCGCCACGCGGTGCCCATGCTCAGCATTCGGACAGAGACCGACACCGAGTCCACCGGCGCGCAGGCGTTTGACGCCCGGGTTCGTAAGGAGCTTGAACTGTCCGACGAAGCCGCACCGGTGGAATACGTGGCAGAGCTCAAGTTCGACGGTCTGGCCATGAGCCTGCGTTACGAGGGCGGCGTGCTGGTGCAGGCAGCCACCCGCGGCGACGGCGAGTTTGGCGAAGACGTCACCCAAAACATCCGTACCATCGGGCAGATCCCTTTGCGGATTGGCACAGGCGCCGCCACCGCCACCGCCCCAGCCGCCACACCGGCCGTTCCAGCTGTGCTGGAGGTGCGCGGTGAGGTGTACATGCGCCGCGACCATTTCGAAGCCCTCAATGAGCGGCAGAGGGCGCGCATTGCTGCCGGCGAAAAAGGCGAGAAAACCTTTGTCAACCCGCGCAACGCCGCTGCCGGCGCGGTGCGTCAGCTCGATCCGCAGATTGCCGCGCAGCGACCCCTGAGCTTTTTTGCCTACGGCCTGGGCGAGGTCAGTCCGCCGGCCGACGGCGGCCCGCAACCCGACACACTCTTTAGTACGCATTTCGCCATGCTGCAGACCCTCAAATTATGGGGTTTTCCGGTTGCAGAGCACGTGGATATTGCGCGGGGTGCTTCTGAATTGATAGCGTTTCACCAGCGCATCGGAGCCCGGCGTGACGCGCTGCCCTTCGACATTGACGGCGTGGTCTACAAGGTCAACAGCCTGGCCCTGCAGCAACGGCTGGGGTTTGTGACACGCGAGCCGCGCTGGGCGGTGGCGCACAAATACCCGGCGCAGGAGCAGCTCACCACCGTGCTGGCCATCGATGTGCAGGTGGGCCGCACCGGCAAGCTCACCCCCGTGGCCAAGCTCGCTCCGGTGTTTGTGGGCGGCGTGACCGTGACTAACGCCACGCTGCACAACGAAGACGAGGCCCGCCGCAAAGATGTGCGCCTGGGCGACACCGTCGTGGTGCGCCGCGCGGGCGATGTGATTCCCGAGGTGGTCTCTGTGCTGCCCGACAAGCGCCTGCCGGATGCGCAGCCCTTCACCATGCCCCGTGTTTGCCCCGTGTGCCAGTCGGCGGCGGTGCGGGAGGAGGGCGAGGCCGACTACCGCTGCACCGGCGGGCTGTTCTGCGGTGCCCAGCGCAAGCAGGCCATCCTGCACTTCGCGCAGCGCCGCGCGGTCGAGGTGGAAGGCCTGGGCGACAAGCTGGTTGAGCAACTGGTGGATGCAAACGTCATCCGCAACCTGCCCGACCTGTACCGGCTGGGCCTGAGCGCGCTGGCCAGCCTGGACCGCATGGCGGACAAATCAGCGCAAAACATTGTTGACGCGCTGGAGAAGTCCAAGCAGACCACCTTGCCGCGCTTTGTGTTCGGCCTGGGGATTCGCCATGTGGGCGAGGCCACCGCCAAAGAGCTGGCACGGCACTTCGGCACGCTGGACGGCATCATGGGCGCCAGCGAAGAAGCGCTGCTGGGTGTGGCCGATGTGGGGCCGATTGTGGCCAGCAGCATCCGCACCTTTTTCGATCAGCCCCACAACCGCGAAGTGGTCGAGCAACTACGCGCCTGCGGCCTGACCTGGCCCGAGGGCGCACCCTCCGATGCCGGCCCCAAGCCCCTGGCCGGTCAGACCCTGGTGATTACCGGCACATTGCCCACCTTGGGCCGTGACGCCGCCAAAGACCTGATTGAGGCCGCCGGTGGCAAGGTGAGCGGCTCGGTGAGCAAGAAGACGCACTATGTGGTTGCCGGCACCGAAGCCGGCAGCAAGCTGGAGAAGGCCCGGGAGTTGGGCGTGGCGGTGATTGACGAGGCCGGGCTGCGGGCCCTGTTGTCATGACGGTGCGCGAGATCCTGAAAATGGGTGACGCGCGCCTGCTGCGGCAAGCGCAGCCGGTGACCGGCTTCGACACCGACGCCCTGCACCTGCTGGTCACTGACATGCTCGACACCATGCGCGCCGCCAATGGCGCAGGCCTTGCCGCGCCACAGATCGGCGTGGACCTGCAGCTGGTGATTTTTGGCAGCCGCGAGCGCAACCCGCGCTACCCCGACCGGCCCATCGTGCCGCCGACCGTGCTCGTTAACCCCGTCATTACGCCGTTGAGCGAGGAGGAGGAAAGCGACTGGGAGGGCTGCCTCTCGGTGCCCGGCCTGCGCGGTATGGTGCCGCGCTGGTCGCACATCCGCTACACAGGGTTCGACCAGTACGGCGACGCGATAGACCGCACGGTCGAGGGCTTCCATGCCCGCGTGGTGCAGCATGAATGCGATCACCTGTGGGGCATGCTGTACCCCATGCGCGTGCGCGACTTCACGCAGTTCGGCTTCACCGAGGTGCTCTTTCCCGGCGTGGCGGCTACGGAAGACGACTGAAGGCCTGTCTCGCGCTTGTCTGCCTGCGCAACAGGACGACGCCCCCCCCCCGTTTTAAGTAGCACTTGGCTTTGGAGTCCGGGGGGTAAATTATCCGTCCTGATCTTTTTTGGGGTGCCCCTCAAGTGGCGAGTTCATCGAGAAGTTCTGTCTCGATTTCGATCTGGGCGCGGTTGTGCTGCAACTGCGCGCCGTGAATGAGGAAGGTGTCTTCCACGCGCTCGCCCAAAGTCGCCACTTTGGCGAGCTGCACCACAATCTGGTGGCGAGCCAGAACCCGCGCAATCTTGTAGAGCAGGCCCAGGCGGTCGCTGGCAGAGATATTGAGCAGCCAACGCTGCGCCTTTTCATCGGGTTTCAGCGAGACGCGTGGCGCAATCGGAAAGCTCTTGACACGGCGAGACACCCTTCCGCGACTCGAAACGGGCAGGGGGCCGGCCTGCGAGATGGCCAGCGCCAAGCCGTTTTCGAGCAAGCTGGTGATTTCGCGGAAGTGCTCGTCCATGTCGGCGGTGGTGACCACCTCAAAGGTATCCAGCGCGTATCCCTTGTTCGTGGTGTGGATGCGCGCATCCAGAATACTCAGGCCACCTTGGTCAAAATAGCCGCAAATCCGGGCAAACAGGTCGGGCTGGTCCTGGGTGTAGACCAGCACCTGCAGGCCTTCTCCCACCGGCGAGCGGCGGGCCCGTACGATAGGCTGGGTTGCGCCAACCAGCCTGGAGAGGTGCTTGGTGTGCCAGGCGATGTCTGCCGCATCGTGGCGCATGAAGTAGCCCACATCCAGCGTGTCCCACAAGGGCTTGTGGGCCTCAAAGGGCAGGGCGTACAGCGCCAGATTCACCAGCGCTTCGCGCTTGCGCTGCTCCACCTCGGCGTCGGCATCCGGAGCCCGCCCGCCCAGCGCGCGGGCGGTGAGTTTGTACAGGTCTTCGAGCAGCTTGCCCTTCCAGGCATTCCAGACCTTGGGGCTGGTGCCGCGAATATCAGCCACGGTAAGCAGGTAAAGCGCAGTGAGGTAGCGCTCGTTGCCCACCCGCCGGGCAAATGCCTGAATGACGTCGGCATCCGAGAGGTCGGATTTTTGTGCAACCCGACTCATGGTCAGGTGCTCGCCCACCAGAAACTCAATCAGCCGTGCGTCCTCGGCGGGCACGCAGTGGTCTTTGCAGAAGCGGCGCGCCTCCATGATGCCGAGCTCGGAATGGTCGCCGCCCCGGCCCTTGGCGATGTCGTGAAAGAGCGCGGCAATGTACAAAATCCAGGGCTTGTCCCAACCCGAGCCGAGCTGCGAGCAAAAGGGGTACTCGTGCGCATGCTCCACCATGAAAAAGCGACGTGCGTTGCGCAGCACCATCAGGATGTGCTGGTCCACCGTGTACACATGAAACAGGTCATGTTGCATCTGCCCGACGATCTTGCGGAACACCCACAAATACCGCCCCAGCACCGAGGTCTGGTTCATCAGCCGCATGGCATGGGTGATGCCCTGCGGCGCCTGCATGATCTGCAAAAAGGTGGCCCGGTTGACCGGGTCGCGGCGGAACTTGGCGTCCATCAAATCGCGCGCGTTGTAGAGGGCGCGCAGGGTGCGGGCCGACAGGCCCTTGATGCCCACCGTGGTTTGGTAGACCAGAAAGGTTTCCAGAATGGCGTGCGGATGGCTGCGGTACAGGTCGTCGCTGACCACATCGATCATGCCGGCCTTGTCGTTGAAGTGTGCGTTGATGCGGCGCGGCGCGTGGGCAGAGGGGTTCAGCCGCTCCTCGATGTTCATCAACAAAATCTGGTTGAGCTGGGTGACTGCTTTTGCCGCCCAGTAGTAGCGCTTCATGAGCGCCTCGCTGGCGCGCACCAGCTGTTTGCGGTCGCCTGAAGGGTCTCCGGCGGTGTAGCCGAAGGTTTCGGCCACCGCGTTTTGCAGGTCAAAGATGAGTCGGTCTTCGCGCCGTTGGGCCACGAGATGCAGCTTGGCGCGCACCAGCATCAGAAGCCCCTCATTGCGCTCAAGCTGCTTGACCTCGAACCCGGTAGCCAGCCCGTGCTCTGCGAGCGCGGCCCAGTTGGAGCCGTAGCCTGCGGCCTTGGCCACCCACAAAATCACCTGCAAGTCGCGCAGGCCGCCAGGGGACTCTTTGCAGTTGGGCTCCAGCGCGTAGGGTGTGTCTTCAAACTTGGTGTGGCGCTGGCGCATTTCCAGCGTCTTGGCAACAAAAAACGCTCGCGCATCCATGGCCTTGGCATACGCCTGCCCGAAGGCCTCCACCAAGTGCTCGTCCCCGGCAATGCCGCGGTATTCGAGCAGCGATGTCTGCACCGACACGTCCTTCTCGGCCTCGGACAGGCAGTCGGCCAGCGTGCGCACGCTGGAGCCGATTTCCAGGCCCGAGTCCCAGCAGCTGCTGATGAAGGCTTCTATGCGCTTCGCGAGCTCGGCGTTCGCTGCGCCGACCGGCCCGTTAGGCAGCAAAACCAGCACATCGATATCGGAGTATGGAAACAACTCGCCCCGCCCGTAGCCGCCCACCGCCAGCAATGCACAGGGTGCGCCCATTCCCGCCGCGTTCCACAAAGCGCGCAAGACCTCGTCAGTCAACCCCGACAGGCGCTGCAATACCCGACGCACCTGCCGGCCTGTGGTTCTCGCGGGGGCGAGTTGCTCCAACAGCTGGGCCTTGCGAGCGCGGTAGTCGGCACGCAGGGCTTGCAAATCGGTCATGGGAATCAGCGCCGCGAGGCTCAGGGAGTCACAAAATCCGGCGTGGCCGGGCTACCGGCGGAGAGGGTCAACACCTCATAACCGGTGGGGGTCACCAACACGGTGTGCTCCCACTGGGCCGACAGGGAGCGGTCCTTGGTGACGATGCTCCAGCCGTCTTTCTCGGGGCCTTCTTTGATGTCTTTGCCGCCGGCGTTGATCATCGGCTCGAT
>NZ_CAMCVG010000035.1 GCF_945881795.1 Rhodoferax sp. OV413 | reverse complement strand
TTCTACTTTTAGGTCCTGTGAAAATCGGGGGGATTACCGTGCAGGACGGTCTTGCGGTAGGAGCGAAGGTCGTTGTCTATCCCGACAGCAAGCTTCAAGACAAGGCGTCGGTCAAAGTGCGATAGCCGCGCCGGCC
Source organism: Rhodoferax sp. OV413 (assembly GCF_945881795.1). Taxonomy (GTDB): domain Bacteria; phylum Pseudomonadota; class Gammaproteobacteria; order Burkholderiales; family Burkholderiaceae_C; genus Allorhodoferax. Next base: position 22,653 of record NZ_CAMCVG010000035.1, on the reverse strand, counting down.
GCCGGAGTTCTTCGTCTTCGTGGATGGAGGCGAGGCTGATCAGTGATGAAATCACTTCCTGCTTGAAGCCCACCCGGTTGGTGGACCCGTCCGCATAGCCGCCATTGAGGATCAGTGTCTGGATGTACTCCACGCAATCGCGGTGACCCCAGAACTTTTCAATCGCCAGCGCGATGCGCATGTGCCGCTCAGCGATGATGGCCATGTGGTAGTCGATCTGTGCTTGCAGGGGCCGCTCAGCCATGGGCATGGGGCGGGTTTCCAGCTCCTCGTCTTCCCACTGCAAGGAGGGGAAACCTGTCTCGGCGTAACGTGAATCTGTGGGGTCTGACACCAATGCGCGGGGGTAAATTTGATCCCCTACTTTAACGCAAGGCCCGCTTCGGCGCTGCGTCACGGGCAGGCAGCACAATGCAGGCCATGAGCCAACTGCCGCCGCCTCTTGCACCCGCCCGTTTTACTGATGCCGCCGCCGCGCTGGCGCAAGTGCACGCGATCTACGATCAGGGGATTGCCCATTTGCGCCAGGCCATGCAGCGATTTGTGGCCGGTGACGATCTTGGCAGCCATGTGCGCGCCTGCTACCCGCTGGTACGGGTTCACACCGACACCGTTTCGCGCAAGGCGGCGGGCGAGGTGGCGCGCCTGAGCTACGGTTTTGTGGCCGGCCCGGGCCGTTTCGAGACTACCCTGACCCGACCTGACCTCTACAAGCGCTACTACCTCGAACAGTTCAGCCTGCTGCTGCAAAACCATGGTGCGGCGCTGGAGGTAGCCACCAGCGAGCAGCCGATTCCGGTGCACTTCTCGTTTGCCGAGAACGACCATGTGGAAGGGCAGATGAGCGCCGAGCGCCGTATGCTGATGCGCGACCGCTTCGACCTGCCCGACCTCGCCGCCATGGACGACGGAATTGCCAACGGAACCTATCAGCCGCGCCCCGGCGAGGCCCAGCCCCTGGCGCTCTTCACCGCACCGCGGGTGGATTACTCGCTCCACCGGCTGCGCCATTACACCGGCACCGGACCCGAGCACTTTCAGAACTTTGTGCTCTTCACCAACTACCAGTTCTACATTGACGAATTCATCGCGCTGGGGCGAGCGGCCATGCAGGATGCGAGCGGCGAATACATCTCCTTCGTGGAGCCAGGCAATGTGGTCACCCGCCGGTCCGGGCTGCCAGCAGAAGCAGCTGACGCACTAGGAAAAGCGCTGCCGCGCCTGCCGCAGATGCCGGCCTACCATCTGGTGCGCGCAGACAAGGCGGGCATCACCATGGTCAACATCGGCGTGGGGCCTGCCAACGCCAAGAACATCACCGACCACATTGCCGTGCTACGCCCGCACGCCTGGATCATGCTGGGCCACTGCGCCGGCCTGCGCAACAGCCAGCGGCTGGGCGACTATGTGTTGGCCCACGGCTATGTGCGCGAAGACCATGTGCTGGACGAGGAGCTGCCCCTGTGGGTGCCGATTCCGGCGCTGGCTGAAATCCAGCTTGCGCTCGAACAGGCGGTGGCCGATGTGACACAGGTCAGCGGCAGCGCGCTCAAGAGCATCATGCGCACCGGTACGGTTGCCAGCACCGACAACCGCAACTGGGAACTGCTGCCCGACAACCAGCCCCAGCGCCGCTTCAGCCAAAGCCGCGCGGTGGCACTGGACATGGAAAGCGCCACCATCGCCGCCAACGGCTTTCGTTTCCGCGTGCCTTACGGAACCCTGCTGTGCGTGAGCGACAAGCCGCTGCACGGCGAAATCAAACTCCCCGGCATGGCCAACCATTTCTACCGCGAACGGGTAGACCAGCACCTTCGCATCGGAATCCGGGCGCTGGAGCTGCTGCGCGCGCAGGGCGTGGACCAGCTCCACAGCCGCAAGCTCCGCAGCTTTGCCGAAGTGGCCTTCCAATAAACCGAGACCAGCGCCCCATCCATGAACACACCATTTTTTGCGGTCGAACACCTCTGCAAGCGCTACGGCGATGCCGAAGTCGTGAAAGACCTGTCCTTTGATATAGCGCCGGGCGAGTGCCTGGGCGTGATTGGCCCCAACGGCGCGGGCAAGACCACCACCATCCGCATGTGCCTAGGCCACACCGTGCCCGATGGCGGCAGCATCACCGCTATGGGACTGCCCATGCCGCAAGAGGCCATGGCCATCAAGGCGCAGCTCGGCGTGGTCACGCAATTCGACACGCTGGACCCCGACTTCAGCTGCGCCGAAAACCTGTTGGTCTATGGCCGCTACTTCGGCATGAAGGACGCCGCCATCCGGGCGCGTATACCGCAGTTGCTGGAGTTCGCCGCCCTGACCCACAAGGCCGGCGCCAAGCCCGGCGAGCTCTCGGGGGGCATGCGCCGGCGCCTGAGCCTGGCCCGCGCGCTGGTCAACGACCCCAAGCTCCTGCTGCTGGACGAGCCCACTACCGGCCTGGACCCGCAGGCCCGCCACCTGATGTGGGAGCGGCTGCAGCTGCTCTTGCAGCAGGGAAAGTCCATCCTGCTGACCACCCACTTCATGGACGAGGCAGAGCGCCTGTGCAACCGCCTGCTGGTGCTGGACCACGGAAAAAAGATCGCCGAAGGCGCCCCCCGCGATTTGATAGGAGCGCACCTGGAGCCCGATGTGGTGGAGGTGTTTGGCACCGGCGCGCGCGAGCTACTCGAGAGCACCCTGCGCCCGCTGGCCACGCGGGTCGAGGTGAGCGGCGAGACGGTGTTTTGCTACACCCAGGATGCGTCTGCGCTGCTGCAGGCGCTGGCCACCCACCCGCTGCTGCGCACCCTGCACCGGCCCGCCAATCTCGAAGACCTTTTCTTAAAACTCACCGGACGCCAGATCCGCGAGGACGCCTGACATGAGTACGCAAACCCCCAACATCCCCTCGAGAGGTCCGCTGTCCATCTGGCGCGCGCCCGAGATTTCGATGCGCTTTTGGCCGGTGTTTCTGCGCAACCTGCTGGTCTGGCGCAAGCTGGCGATTCCGAGCCTAGTGGGCAATATTGCGGAGCCGCTGATGTGGCTGGTGGCATTCGGCTACGGCATGGGCGCGCTGGTGGGGGAGATCACGGTGAACGGCCAAACCGTGCCCTACATCCTTTTTCTGGCCAGCGGCTCGATTTGCATGAGCGCCATGCAGGCCGCCAGCTTCGAAGCGCTTTATTCGGCCTTCAGCCGCATGCATGTGCAAAAAACCTGGGACGGCATCATGAATGCGCCGGTGAGCCTGGACAACGTGGTGCTGGCTGAGATGCTGTGGGCCGCCTTCAAGTCGCTGTTCACCGTGACCGCCATCCTCGGCGTGATGCTGGCCCTGGGCATCAGCCACAGCCCCAAGCTGCTGGTGGCCTGGCCGATTTTGCTGGGGGTGGGCGTGACCTTCAGCTGCATTGCGCTCATCTTCAACGCGCTGGCCAAGGGTTACGACTTCTTCACCTACTACTTCACGCTGTTCTTGACGCCGATGATGTTTTTGAGCGGCGTGTTTTTCCCGCTCGAGCAGCTGCCGCCGGTGGTGCGGGTGATTGCAGACTGGTTGCCGCTCTCCAACGCAGTGGCGCTGGTGCGGCCGCTCTTCATGGATGCGTGGCCCGAAAACGCGCTGCACCACCTGCTGGTGCTGGCCACCTACACCGTGGTCGCGTTCTGGGTGGCGCTGGCGCTGACCCGCAAGCGTTTTGCCAAGTAAGGCCCGGGGCTGAGCGGGCCCCAATGCGAATGTCAAAGCGGGGGACAATGTCCGCATGACCCCTAGCCCCACGCCTCCCGCTTCGCAGCCCGCCGCAGCGGCCCACCCCTTTGAGGCACTCACCCCCGACCTGGTGCTGGACGCGCTGGAGGCAGTGGGCCTTCGGGGAGACGGGCGGCTCACTGCACTCTCGTCGTACGAGAACCGCGTCTACCAGGTGCATCTGGAAGACGGCACCGCGGTGGTAGCCAAGTTTTACCGCCCGGGCCGCTGGAGTGACGCTCAGATTCAGGAAGAGCACGACTTTGCCGCCGAGCTGATGGCCGACGACATCCCCGCCATCGGACCCTTGGCACTGCAGCCCGCGGGCCGCGAAACCGCTGGCACCCTGCACCACTTCGGCGGTTTTGCCTTCAGCGTCAGCCCGCGCCGCGGCGGCCGCCCCCCCGAACTCGACGATGGCGAGGTGCTGGAATGGATCGGCCGCTTTCTGGCCCGCATCCACACCGTGGGGGCGCGCAAGCCCTTTGTGCAGCGGCCGGCGCTGGACGTGCAGACCTTTGCCGTCGAGCCGATGCAGTGGCTGCTGGCGCACCAGATGGTGCCGCTGGATGTGCAGACCTTGTGGGCTGAGCGTTGCCAGCAAGCTATTGATTTGATAGCTGCCCGCGCAGACATGGCGGGCGCAAACGGCCAAAACAAGACCAATTCCAGCGGCATTCGCCAACTCCGCCTGCACGGCGACTGCCACCCTGGCAACATCCTCTGGACGCCCACCGACGCCGCTGCCAGCGCCGGCCCCGGGCCGCACTTTGTCGATCTGGACGACGCCCGCACCGGCCCCGCCGTGCAGGACCTGTGGATGCTGCTCAGCGGCGACCGCCAGCAGCAGACCCGCCAGCTCGGGCTGCTGGTCGATGGCTACGAGCAATTCCGCGAATTTGACCGCGCTGAGCTGGCCCTCATCGAGCCGTTGCGCACCCTGCGCCTGATCCACTACAGCGCTTGGCTGGCCCGCCGCTGGAGCGACCCGACCTTTCCGGTGAACTTTCCCTGGTTCGGCAGCAGTGATTATTGGAAGGGCCAGATCCAGATGCTCGAGGACCAGATCGAGGCTATGGACCACGACCCGCTCGTCGTCTAGCCCCCTCCAAATCTCACACAAAAACCACACGCATCACCACGCACATGACCACGCGCACAGCCACCCTCAACCTCCTGGGCGCCGGCCGGGTGGGCCGCACCCTGGGTGCTTTGTGGTCGCGCAAGCAGGTCTTTCAAGTCCAGGACCTGCTCACCAGCAGCGCAGAGAGCGCACAGGCCGCCTGCGTTGCGGTAGGTGCCGGGCGGGCGGCGGCGTCTGTGGCCGACATGCGGCCCGCCGCAGTCTGGATGCTGGCAGTGCAGGACGCACAGATTGCCACCGTAGCGGCTCAACTTGCTGAAGCGGCCAAGAGCAGCGCTTTCGCAGACGGCCGGCCTTCCGCCAGCCCGCAGCCTCTGGTGTTTCACTGCAGCGGCGCGCTGGGCGCCAGCGTCCTGCAGCCGCTGGCGGATCTGGGCTGGCGCACCGCCAGCGCCCATTGCATTCTCAGCTTTGCTAGCCTGGAGTCCGCGCTGGCGCAATTTGCCGGCACCGCCTGCGCGCTCGAGGGCGAGGTCAGCGCCTGCGCGGAGTTGCATACCGCCTTCACCGCGATTGGCGCCCAATGCTTTGGCGTAGCGGCGCAGGACAAGGTGCTCTACCACGCAGCTGCTGTGTTTGCGACCAACTTTATGCCGGTGCTGCAATCGGTGGCGGAAGCCGCCTGGGCTCGTAGTGGCGTGCCGCCAGCCTTGCTGCCGCAGCTGCGCGCCAGCCTGCTGCGCAATGCGGTAGACAACATCAACCGGCTGGGGCCCGCAGGCGCCCTGACCGGCCCCGCTGCCCGCGGCGACCTGGCCGCGATAGCGCGGCAGGCGGCGGTGGTAGAGGCCTGGGACGGCCCCAGCGGCGAGGCCTACCGGGCGCTCAGCGCGCTCGCGCTGCGGCTGGCGGGTCGGGGTGAAACCCCGCAGTAGCGCCGCGCGACCACGCTTCTTCTGTCGGGCAGCCTCTTACTGGGGGCGCAAGGGCCACGCTTCCCACAGCGCGGGCACCCAGTGAACCACTCCCCCTGCCATACCCACCAGCAAGGCTACCAGTGCCAGGCCCAGAACCAGGCCGGCCACCATGGCCAGCCCGTCTTCGAACACGATTCCAAGCCCGATCAGCAGCAGCGCGGCAGCGGGGACCACATTGCCAAACGGGATGGGCAGAAAAATGATCAATGCCATCGCCGCCACAAAGGGCGCCAGCCAGGCGCGGTGCACCGGCTGCAGCCACCAGCGCAAACGCGCCCGCATCACGCGCGAGGCCTGCTCATACAGCCATGCCAGGGTGTTGAGTGCCCTGCGTGCCATCGGGGCCGACAGCTGAAAGCGGCCCACCCTGCGCGGCATGACCAGGCGCGGGTAATGGCGCCAGATCATCCAGGCCACCATCGCCATGCCCATGGACATAAAAACCCCCGCCCCGGGCACCGGCAGGAGGCAGGGCACCGCCAGCACCACCAGCAGAGCGCCCGGCCCGGCGCGGCCGTGCAGGCGAAACAGCTGCTGCAGGCTCATCGGTTTGTCTTGCAGGGCGGCTGCCGCTGCCCGCAGCCGATCGGCCTGCGCGGAGTGATGAATCATGCGTGTTTGTCGGTCTTGCTGGTGCGCACACTCAGCCACATGGTGATGGCCAGGATGCCGACCACAACGGCCAATGACACGCCCACAGGGATCTTGTAGATATCAATCAAGCACATCTTGGAGCCGATGAACACCAACACCACCGCCAGCCCGTAGTTCAAGAGGTGGAACTTGCTCGCGACTGCGGCGAGCAGGAAATACATCGCCCGCAGGCCCAGGATGGCAAAGACGTTGCTGGTCAGCACGATAAACGGGTCGCTGGTGATCGCAAAAATCGCGGGAATGGAGTCCACGGCAAAGATGATGTCTGTCAGCGCCACCATGCAGACCACCATCAGCAGCGGGGTCGCAATCTTTTTGCCGTTTTCCACTGTCCAGAAGTTTTCGCCGTCATAGTCTTTGCTCACCGGAAGGACCTTGCGCAGCAACTTGAGGGCAGGGTTGTCGTCCATGCTGGGCTCTTGGCCTGCGGCCCACCACATCTTGATGCCGGTAAGAATCAGGAAGCCGCCGAACACATACAAAATCCAGTGGAACTCGGCCAGCAACCAGCCGCCGACCAGAATCATGATGGTGCGCAACACAATCGCACCGATGATGCCGATCATCAGCACCCGCTTCTGGAAATGCGTGGGCACCGCGAAGTAGGTGAAGATCATCAGGAACACAAAGATGTTGTCGACCGCCAGCGATTTCTCTATGAGGTAGCCGGTCAGAAATTCGAGCGACTTGGTGTTGGCAATCTCGGTCGAACCGGTGGTGTCTTTGACGGCCCACCAAAACAAGCCGTTGAACAAAAAGCTCAAGGCAATCCAGATGAGAGACCAGTTGAGCGCTTCTTTGACGCCGATGTCGTGCGCCCCCTGTTTTTTGAGGACCACGAAGTCCACAAAGAGTGACACCAGAACGATGCCGACGAAGGTGGCCCATAGCCACAGCGGTGCGATTGTTTCCATACACAAGACCCTGAAAAATAGTGAAAAAAGTTCCTGTAGGTCTTGCGGGATGGCGCCGTGTGACGCCTCTGCATGATCCGGCCGGGGCAATGAAAACCACCCTCGACGTACTGACGGAACATGCGAACCCGGCGCGCGCGCGCCAAGCTAGCTACTCCCCTAAAGGTGAGCAAATCATGACAGAAAACGCTGCGGTACCCGATTGGTCTTAACGAATACGGGGGCATTCACGGCGCGCCGGCCGCCCTGAGCTGGGGCTTGGGCACCGCGCCCGACCAGCCTCGGCAATCAAAGAAGCGAAAGCGCGCCAACGGCTGGCCCCAGTGCTGCAGGGGCATGCTCTCGAGCAGGGTGCAGCTGGCAAAGCCGGCCGCGCCCACGGGGGGCTCATACGCCATGTGCGACCAGTCCACCAGCAGGGCGCCTTCACCTGCGGCCAGCTCACCGGCCCAGAGGCTGAACTGCGTCTCCCCGGGCGCGAGCACCATCACCGGCAGCGGCCGCGCATACCAGGCCAGGCGGCTGGCCAATGTCCAGTTTTGCACCGCGAGCCGGGGCAAACCTTGTTGTGCGGCGAGCGTGCGGGCCCGCTGGGCAGCCGCATCCCAGCCATGCAGGTCGGCAAACGGATTGGGCTGCGGCGCCACCTCGGCGTCGCTGGGCGCCACCAGCGGCCAACCCGCGCTGCTCATCAGCCCGAGCAAACCGGCACACACCAGCAGCTGCAATCCGGCAAGGAGCGCCAGCACCCCGCGCACCCACCGCTGCAAGGCCGGCCGCACACCGGGCCAGCCCTCGCCCCACAGCCTCGCCAACCCCAGACCGGCAAAGGGCGCCAGCGCTACCCAGGAGGGTGCTGTCCAGTGCGGCAGCGCAGTACCGCCGCCGGCCATGTAGGTGAAGATGACGAACGGAATCGCAAACAGCCACAGCAAGGGGCGGGCGCGCCGCGGCGCCTGACGCCAGCCGGCCAGGGCCAGCATCATCAGGGGGCCGAACACCAGCAGCTGGTTGAGCAAAAAGTCCCGCACATGCCCAACCTGCCAGAGGCTGCCCTTGCCGTGGGCGAGCTGGTAGGCAAAAGAAATCCAGCGGTTGTCGGCGTTCCAGAGCAGCACCGGCGCAATCAACACCGCCGCCAGCACCATACCGGCCCACAGGGCAGGCAGGCGCAACACCCTCCAGCCGTGCACACCCAGAATGCACAGCGCAATGGCCGGCACGGTAAAAATGGCGGTGTATTTCGCCAACCCCGAGAGCCCCAGCAAGCCGCCCAGCACCCACCACGGCGTAGTCCGCTGCAATGCGTCGGGCTGCATCAGCGTCCAGGTCTGGTGCAGCAGCCCCACTGTCAGCGCCATGAGCAAGGTGTCGGGCAGCAGCCCGATGCCCAGCACATGCAGCAACGGCGCCAGGGCCAGCACCAGCACGGTGGCCAGTCCGGCAGCCTCTGCTCCGGCTCCGGCTCCGGCTCCGGCTCCGGCTCCGGCTCCGGCTCCGGCATGGAGTCGCAATGTAAATCGGTACGCGCCCCACACCGTGATCAGCCAGAACAGGCCCGGCACCAGGCGCAACACCACCACCGAAGCATTCAGAGCCACCAGCGGCACCTGCACCCACCCCACCAGCGGCGGGTGGTCGAAATAGCTCAGCGCGGGATGGGCGGCATAGAGCAGGTAATGCGCCTCGTCCACCGACAGGCCGGGCAATGCGCCAAGAAGCGCATGCAATACAAACACAAGGAGCAGCACCCGCCGGACGCGGGAGTGGGAATCGGGGCGCTGGGCGCTGGGCATTGGGCGGTGATAGGACAATGAGGACAATGGCTGCCCCGCAGTCTAATCTGCCGAACGGACCACCCCACGAGGAACACCATGCCCACCTACCATGTTGAGATGTTTGAAGGCCGCTCCCCCGAGCTGAAGAAAAAACTGGTGCAGGAAGTCACCCGCGTCACCGCCGAAACCCTGGGCTGCTTGCCCGAGTCGGTGGACATCATCATCACCGAAGTCCGACGCGAGAACTGGTCCAGCGGCGGCAAGCTCTGGTCCGAGCCGCGCGAATAAGCACATAGCAACACGTTCTGAAGACGGCCACGCGGGCGGCCTGCAGTCCGTGCGCTTGCCCACTATCCGGGGGTAAACTGTTTGTATGTGCCAACTGCTTGGGATGAACAGCCACCTGCCGGCCAGCCTGACGCTGAGCTTCTCCGGCTTTTCGCAGCGCGGCGGCAGCACCGACCACCACTCCGACGGCTGGGGCATTGCCTTCTTCGAGAGCGAGGGAGACCGGCCGGGTAAGGCCGCGCGGCACTTTGTAGACAAAGAGAGCGCCGCCACTTCGCCGATTGCGCGCATGCTCAAGAGCTACCCGATCAAGAGCCATAACGTGGTTGCCCATGTCCGCAAGGCCACGGTGGGCGCGGTCACTCTGGAAAACTGCCACCCGTTTACCCGCGAGCTGTGGGGCCGCTACTGGGTGTTTGCGCACAACGGCGACCTGAAAGAATTCGATCCGCCGCTGCACGGCAGCTTCAAGCCGGTAGGCACCACCGACAGCGAACTGGCATTTTGCTGGCTGCTGCAAGAGCTCAACAAGTCGCACGCCAGCGTGCCCTCGGCCGAGGAGCTGACCTGCACCCTGACCGAGCTGGTGCCCAAAATCGCGCGGCATGGCACTTTCAATTTCCTGCTCAGCAACGGGCAGGCCCTCTGGGCGCATGCCAGCACCAAGCTGAGCTATGTGCTGCGGCAGCACCCGTTTCCGCAGGTGCAGCTCAAGGACGATGAGGTCACGGTGGACCTCTCCGACCTCAACGGACCTGAGGACCGGCAAGTGATCGTGGTGACCGAGCCGCTCACCACCAACGAAGACTGGGTCGCCATGGTGGCCGGTGAGTTGCATGCCTTTGTGGACGGCCGCCCGCTCACCCGCGCGGTCTGTAAGGCCACGCTCACCGCGGCGGCGGCGGCCGCTGCCGCTCAGCGGGAAGCGGAAGAGAGCGCAGCCCGGGAGCGTTCAGCCGCTCAGGCCGCTGCTGCTTCCTGAGCGGCTTCCAGCGCGTCCAGGAACATGGCCGGAACGTCAAAGCCGGTCTGGTCGGTGATTTCCTGAAAGCAGGTCGGGCTGGTCACATTGATTTCGGTGAGGCAGTCGCCAATGACATCCAGGCCCACCAGCAGCAGGCCGCGCGCGGCCAGTGACGGGCCCAGCGCTTCGGCAATGCGCAGGTCGTCGGCGCTCAGCGGCTGCGCCACGCCCTTGCCGCCGGCGGCGAGGTTGCCGCGTACCTCGCCACCCTGCGGAATACGCGCCAGGCAGTAGGGCACCGGCTTGCCGCCAATTACCAGCACCCGCTTGTCGCCCTCTGAAATGGCGGGCAGGAACTTCTGCACCATCAGCGTCTGGGCCCCGTCTTTGTTGAGCGTCTCGATAATGCCGCCCAGGTTCAGTCCGTCGTCTTTGACGCGGAATATGCCCATGCCGCCCATGCCGTCGAGCGGCTTCAGGATGATGTCGCGATGCTCGGCATGAAAGCGGCGCACATCGTCGGCATCACGCGTGACCAGCGTGGGGCCGATGAACTGCGGGAACTCCAGGATGGCGAGCTTCTCCGGGTGGTCGCGCAGGGCGCGGGGCTTGTTAAACACATGGGCGCCCTCACGCTCGGCCTGCTCGAGCAGGTGGGTGGCGTAGAAGAATTCAGAGTCGAAGGGCGGGTCCTTGCGCATCACCACGCAGTCAAAGTCCTTGAGGGCCTGCGGCCGCTCGTCGGGGCGGCTTTGCGCGGCGGTAAACCACACATCGGGCGCGCCGGTGAGGGTGATGTCGCGCACAAAGGCGGTCACCACGCCGCCACGCTGCCACATGATGTCCCGGGGCTCGCAGGCGCTGATGCGGTGGCCGCGCCGCTGGGCCTCGCGCATCATGGAGAAGGTGGTGTCCTTGTAAATCTTGAACGACTCGAGCGGGTCGGTCACAAAGAGAATGTGCATGCTGTCTTTCTGCAAAAGGGGAGTGCGCGGCGGCGCGTCAGGCTCCGGGGCGCGACCTGGCCCCGACATGTTGCACCAAAAGCGCCAGCGCGCCGGCCAGAATGCCCCAAAAAGCTGAGCCCACCCCGGCAATCACCACCCCGCTGAGCGTGACGAGAAAGGTGATGAGCGCAGCCTCCCGGTGGGCCTCGTGTTGCAAAGCGGTGTGCAGCGCGCCGCCAATCGTGCCCAGGAGCGCTAGACCGGCAATGGCCGCCACCAGCGCCGCCGGAAAGGCCGACAACACGCCGGTAATGGCGCCGCCGAAGAGCCCGATGAGCACATACAGCGCGCCGCAGGAGGCGGAGGCGGTGTAGCGCCGCGCCGGGTCGGGGTGTGCCTGCGGGCCCATGCAGATGGCCGCGGTGATGGCACTCAGGCTCAGGGCAAAGGCGCCAAAGGGTGCGAGCACCAGCGTGGCCAGGCCGGTCAGGGTGATGACCCTGGAGATGGGAATTCCACCATCACCACCGTCGGCGCGCCGGTCGTCAAAGCCTGCTGCGCGAATGGCGGCCACGCCGGGCAGGTTCTGCGAGGCCATGGTCACCACAAACAAAGGTATCGATATGCTGACAAAAGCCGCCCATGAAAAGACGGGCATAACAAACACCGGCGTTGTCCAGCCAAAATCGATGCTAGCCCCGGTAAATTCTGCGCGGAAAGCTACAAAAATAATAGCAACCAGCAAGGTGAGCGGCACCGCATAGCGGGGCGAAAAGCGCTTTCCGGCCAGGTAGCTCACCAGCATCAGCAGTACCAGGGGCAAGGCATCCTGCGCGGCAGCAAAACCCTGCAGGCCGAAGCGGGCCAGTACCCCGGCCAACAGCGCCGAAGCCAGTGCCATGGGAATGCGGTTCATCACCCGCTCGAACCCGCCGGTGGCGCCCGCCAGCGCCACGAGCGCGGCACAGGCCATAAATGCGCCAACGCCCTCGGCCATACCGAAGCCGCCGGCGCTGGCCGCCGTGGCGATCACCGCAGCGCCCGGCGTGCTCCAGGCCACCATGACCGGTTTCCTGAGCCAGAGCGATGGAATCAGGGTACACAGCCCCATGCCCAGCCCCAGCGCCCACATCCACGAGGCCAGCATCTGCGGCGTGGCGCCGAGTGCCAGCGCCGCCTGAAACACAATGGCCACCGAGCTGGTAAAGCCCACCAGCACCGCCACAAACCCAGCAGTAAAAGCGGGCAGGCTCCAATCGTTGAAAAATCGCATCGCCGCATTGTGGATGAAGTCAGACAGCGATTCCCGCGACACATCGGGCGGCAAGGCTGTGCCGCCGGGCCGCCCCAAGGCACGACGCACCCCCTCGGGGGGCAGCGACCCGCGCAGCGGCGGAGCGCGGGGGCTCCATTCCAGCGGCGGCTAGATCTCGATTTTCGAGCCCAGCTCCACCACCGAGTTATTGGGCAGGTTCAGGAAGTCGGCGGCGCCACTGGCGTTGTGGTGCATCTGGGCGAACAGCTTTTCTCGCCAAGGCGCCATACCGGCCCCCAGGGTCGGCACCACCGTGTCGCGCGAGAGGAAGTAGCTGGTGCTCATCGGATCCACCGAGCAACCACGGCCGCGCATCTGCGCCAGTGCCTTGGGCACATCGGGGTCGTTCTTGAAGCCATAGTTGATGACGACCTGCCAGCAGTCGTGACCCAGCGACTCGATCTGCAGGCGTTTGTCCAGCCCGATCCAGGGCACCTCATGGTTACGCACCGTGACAAAGACGTTGTGGGCGTGCAGCACCTTGTTGTGCTTGAGGTTGTGCAGCAGGGCGTTGGGCACGGTGCCGCTGTCGGCAGTCAGAAACACCGCCGTGCCCTCGACCCGCGCCGGCGGGCTGACGAAAACGGCATCGAGAAAGCTGGGGAGATCCAGCGCATCCGAGCGCAGCTTTTCATTGAGCAGGCGGCGGCCGTCTTTCCAGGTGGACATGATGACGTACAACACCGCTGCCATGACCAGGGGGAACCAGCCGCCCTGCGCGACCTTGAGCAGGTTGGAGGAGAAGAAGGCCGCATCCACAACGAAAAACACGCCGGTGGACGCAAGACACAGCCACAGCGGGTAGCCCCAGCCGTAGCGGATGACGTAGAAGGTCATGGCGGTGGTGATGATCATCACCATGCTGACCGAGATACCGTAGGCCGCCGCCAGCGCTGAGGACGAGCCGAAAAACACCACCGCCGCGACCACGCCGGCCAGCAGGGCCCAGTTGACCGCGGGAATGTAGATCTGGCCGGCCTCTTTGATGGAGGTGTGCAGGATCGTCAGGCGGGGCAGAAAGCCCAGCTGGATGGTCTGTTTGGTGGCGGAAAAGGCACCGGTAATCAGGGCCTGCGAGGCAATCACGGTGGCTGCCGTGGCCAGCGCCACCATCGGAATGAGGGCCCAGTCGGGCAGCATGTTGAAGAAGGGGCTTGCGGCTGCGGCCGGATCCGCCAACACCAGGGCACCTTGGCCGAAGTAATTCAGCACCAGCGAGGGCATGACCAGACCGAACCAGGCAATACGGATCGGTGTCTTGCCGAAGTGGCCCATGTCCGCATACAGCGCCTCAGCGCCGGTCAGGCACAAAAATACCGCGCCCAGTGTGATGAAGGCAATGTGGTAGTGCTCCACCGCAAACTGAAGGGCATAGCCCGGCGAGACGGCCATCAGCACCACGGGGTTTTGCACGATCTGGAACACACCGGCCACGCCGATGGCGGCAAACCAGGCCACGGTGATGGGGCCGAAAAACCGGCCGATGTCGGCCGTACCACGCCGCTGCACCAGAAACAGGGCGACCAAAACAATCAGCGAGAGCGGCACGACATAGGGCTTGGCCTCGGGCGTGATGGCCTCCAGGCCCTCCATCGCCGATAACACCGATATCGCCGGCGTCAGCACCCCATCGGCAAAAAACAGGGCCACACCGAACACGCCCAGACTCATCAGCGCCGCCCGCACACGCGGCTTGGTCTGTGTGGACGTGGAAGCCAGCGCCAGCAGGGCCATGAGGCCGCCTTCGCCGTGGTTGTCGGCGCGCATGATCAGGCTCACATATTTGATGGACACCACCAGGGTGAGCGACCAGAAAAACAGGGAGAGCACGCCGAGCACGTTGTCGGGCGTGATGGGCACATGGCCGGTGGCGAAAACTTCCTTGAACGCATACAAAACGCTGGTGCCGATATCGCCGTACACAACACCGATGGCACCGAGGGTGAGTGCCGCGAGAGATGATTTTTGAGGGCTCACACAATCTACCGGCCGGTGCGGGACCGCCGGATTCCGTTCATAGAGGGATTGCCATTGTGCGCTTTGCCGGGGTGCCGGCAAGCGGCAAACTGACATTCGTGGCCATTTGAGACGCCATGTTGCAGCGCAGCAACTAACGCTCCCCGGAATGCGGCCAGGGGGTTGACGCCGTTCAGTCGTAGCGCTCGGCCTCGGGGTCGGTGGCCTCGAGTTCGTAGCTGGCGGCCAGCATGGCCAGGCGGCCGATGACGCCATACATATAGAAGCGGTTGGGCGCGCTCGCACCCGGGCGCACGCCGGGCTGGGGCAGCTGCGTGCCCTCGGCAAAGGCCAGCGGCACATAGCTCGAGCCCGGGGCGCTGAGGTTCTCATCAACCCCGCGCTCGGCGTGCATGCGGTAGAAGCCGCCCACCACGTAGCGGTCCATCAGGTAGACCACCGGCTCGGCCACCGCGTCATTCACCCGCTCGTTGGTGAGCACGCCTTCCTGCAGGATCAGCTCCAGCGGGGCAAAGGTGCTGTCCGCTCCCGCACCCAGCGTGCGCAGCTTGGTTTCCAGGTCTTTGGTGTCGCGCACCGTGAGGATGGTGTTGCCGCTGGTGCGGTTGTCGGCCTTGATGACCAGGAAGGGTCGCTCCTTGATGCCGTATTCCTTGTACTTCTTCTTGACCTTGGTGAGCATGCCGTCAATGCGGGCGGCCAGCGCGGCCAGGCCTTCGGGCGTTTGCAGGTCGGCGACGCCGTATTTCTCGAACATGGGCGTAATCAGCCAGTGGTCCACCCCGATGAGCTTGCCAAAGCGCTTGGCGACCTCCTCGTAGCACTGAAAGTGCATGCTCTTGCGCCGCGTGGTCCAGCTGGCATGCAGCGGCGGCAGCAGGTATTGCTCGTGCAGGTCTTCCAGAATGCCGGGAACGCCGTTGCGCAGGTCGTTGTTGAGCAGGATGGTGCAGGGGTCAAAGTCCTTCACGCCGATGCGCCCGCGGGTGCGCACCACCGGCTCGAGGGTGATGGACTCGCCGTCGGGCAGCTCGATGGTGGTGCTTTTCTTGATGTCGGGGCTGATGGAGCCGATGCGCACGTTCAGGCCGGCCATGTTGAAGATGCTGCGCAGCTGCGCCAGGTTCATCAGGTAATAAGTGCCGCGGCTGTTGTTCTCCGGCACGATGAGCAGGTTGCGTGCCTCGGGACAGGTTTTTTCAATCGCGGCCTGCGCCGCCTGCACCGCCAGCGGCAGCATTTGCGGGGTCAGGTTGTTCCAGCCGGCGGGAAAGAAGTTGGTGTCGACCGGCGCGAGCTTGAAACCGGCGTTGCGCACGTCCACCGCGGTATAAAAAGGCGGTGTGTGCTCCATCCACTCGAGGCGGAACCAGCGCTCGATGGCAGGCATGGTGTCAAGCACCCGCTGCTCGAGTTCGTTGATAGGCCCGGTCAGGGCGGTAATGAGGTGCGGAACCATGCGCTGGGCTTTCTTGAAAAGGGGGCAGTCTTCATTCTAGAGAGTGGCGCACCGCCCATTCGCCACAAGGCCAAGCGGGTGCCCTTAGGAGCGCACTTCGCCTTCGCCCAGCACCACGTATTTCAGCGAAGTGAGCCCCTCAATGCCCACCGGACCGCGGGCATGGAACTTGTCGGTGCTGATGCCGATTTCGGCACCCAGCCCGTACTCAAATCCATCAGCGAAGCGGGTGCTGGCGTTGACCATCACGCTGGCCGAGTCCACCTCGCGCAAAAAGCGCTGGGCGTGCACATGGTCGGTGGTGAGGATGGCATCGGTGTGGTGCGACGAATACCGGTTGATGTGGGCAATCGCCTCGTCCACGCCCGCCACCACCTTGATGCTGACGATGGGGGCGAGGTATTCCTCAAACCAGTCCTGCTCGGTGGCGGGAACCAGTTTTGCTACGTTTTCAGGAGCAGCTTGCGCAATAGCGGCGAGGGTAAGCGGCAGATGAGCCTGCAAAATGGCCAGCGCCTCGGGGTCGCAGCGCATCTCGACGCCCTTGGCCGCATAGATGGCGCCGATCTGCGGCAAAAACGCATCCGCCACGCCGCGCGCCACCAGCAGGCTCTCGGTCGCGTTGCAGGGGCTGTACTTGTTGGTTTTGGCGTTGTCGGCCACCTTGACGGCCATGCCCATGTCGCACGGCGCGTCGATGTAGGTGTGGCAGTTGCCATCCAGGTGCTTGATGACGGGCACCTTGGCATCGCGGCTGATCCGCTCGATCAGGCCCTTGCCGCCGCGGGGAATGATCACATCGACAAACTGGGGCATGGCGATCAGCTGGCCCACCACCTCGCGGTCGGTGGTTTGCACCAGCTGCACCGCTTCTGGCGGCAGGCCGCTCTCGGCCAGCGCCTGCTGCACCAACTTGGCCAGCGCCTTGTTGGAGTCAATCGCCTCGGAGCCGCCGCGCAAGATGCAGGCATTGCCGCTCTTGATGGACAGGCTGGCCGCCTCGATGGTGACATTGGGCCGACTCTCGAAAATCATGCCGAACACGCCGATCGGCACCCGCATCTGCCCCACGCGGATGCCGCTGGGTTGCTGCTTCATGCCGATGATTTCGCCGATCACATCGGCCATGGCGGCGAGCTGTTCGCAGCCCTGGGCGCAAGTCTCCAGCACCTTGGGGCTGAGCTTCAAGCGGTCCACCATGGGCCCGGCCAAGCCGTTGGCGAGCGCGCGCTCGATGTCGCGGGCGTTGTCTACCTGAAGGGCAGCGGTGTTCTCCCGCAACAACCCGGCCAGACGGCGAAGCGCTCTGTTTTTCATAGCGGCCGGCGCACGCGCCATAAGCGCGGAAGCGGCTTTGGCCTGCGAACCCAAGGCCAGGGTGTAGGTGGTGCTATCGGTCAGGTTCATGGGCGGATTTTGGCAGAAAGGCGGCAGCGCTCACCAGGGAGCAGCCTTGCGCCCTGCCGGTTCAGGGCCCGCCGAGGGCGTCGGACCACTTTTCGAGGTCGGTGACCACGCCGCCCAATGCCAGCGCATCGGCGACCACCGCATTCCAGGCGCTGGAGTCGACCCGCACGCCCGAATGGAACAGGCCGAGCTGCATGCGCTCCTGCACCAGCGCCTGCCACTGCGCCTCGGTGCGGGTGTTGCCCAGCGCGGTCAAGACCTGCTGCTTGGCCTCGAGCATGCCCTGGATGCGCATCAGGCGCCACAGTCGCTGCTGGGTTTCGGGCTGGGCCTGCATCTGATCGGCCTGGCGCTGGATGGCTTCGTTGCACAGCATTTCCAGCACCTGCGCCTCGTCGCGGGTGCTGCGCGTCCAGACCAGCTCGCCCTCGAAGTGTTGCAGGCTGCGTTTGAACTCGAGGGGCGCAAGCGGCAGCGTCTGAGCATGGTAGAAGCTGAAGCCCCGCTCGTTCCATTGCTGGGCCTCGGTGCGGTGCCACGCGCCGTCCACCACATAGTGCAACCGGATGGGAATCTGGTTGTACCGCTGCACATGCTGCGGGCGCAGATGGACGTCGGTCATGGATGGGCCCGCACGGAATGAGCGGCGCACAAGCCGCACAGCTGCAGGGCCAACCGGTGCAGCGCCTGCCAGCCGGCGGTAGGCCAGTCGGCCTGCTTGAGGCCCTTGACGATGCCGTCCACCACATGCGCGGACTGCAGCAAGTCAGCCAGCGCGCGCTCCGAGAGCCGCGGCAGCACCCGCTCAAACAAACGCTCTTTGGCGCCCCAGATGCGGTTGTCGCGCAGGGCCATGGGCAGGGGCCGGCCCTGCTGCATCGCATCTTTCACGCGCTTCAAGGCGCGGATGTCTTCAGCCAGTGCGTAGTGCACCAGCACCTCCGCCTCACCCTCGGCCTGCAGACCATCGAGCATGCGCTGCACCCGCGCGCTTTGGCCGGCCAGCACCGCCTCCGACAACTTGAACACGTCGTAGCGTGCCACATTGAGCACTGCGCTCTCCACCTGCTCAAAGCCCAACACACCGCCCGGGTTGGCGGGATAGAGCAGGCCGAGTTTCTGGATTTCCTGGTGGGCGGCGAGCAGGTTGCCCTCCACCCGCTCCGCAAAAAACTGCAGGGTACGCTGCCCCTCTTCGCCGGCGGCAACCCGCTGGCCTTGTGTGGCCAGGCGCTGGGCAATCCACTGCGGCAAGAGGTGGCGCTCCACCGGCTCTACCGCAATCGTCAAACCAAAGCTCTCCAGCGCGGCAAACCAGGCGCCCGACTTGGTGGCCTTGTCCAGGCGCGGCAGGAGCACGATGGTCAGCGTGGAGTCGTTACCGTGCGCGGCCTCGGCCAGCTGCTGCAAGGCGCTGCTGCCGTCTTTGCCCGGCTTGCCGGAGGGAATGCGGATCTCAAGAATTTGTTTGTCGGCAAACAGGCTGAGCGAGCCGCCTGCGGCCAGCACCTCGCTCCAGTCGAAGTGCGCACCCGACACGGTGTGGGCGCTGCGCTCGGTGTATCCCAGGCTGCGGGCTTGGGCGCGGATGACATCGAGCGCCTCCTGCTGCTGCAGCGGCTCGTCCCCGTGCAGGGTGTACAGGCTCTTGAGCCCGCGCTGCAGGTGGGGAGCGAGTTGCGAGGCTGCGAGTTGCATGGGAACAGTTTACCCTCAGCCCGCGCGGGGCGGCGCCTACTCCAGCGACTTGAGCGCCGCCAGCCGCCGCAGCAACTGCTGCACCAGATCGGCCTGCATGTCGCGGTAAATCAGTCGCTCTTCGGCCTCTTTGGCGAGCGCTGCCGATTCATTGAAGCTGATATCGCGCTCCTGGATGATTTCAGCGGGGGCAATCAGGTCGCGGCCGGTGGAGGTGCGCAGGCGAAACCGCAGCCGGATGCGCAACTGGTATTCGCGCACCTGGCCCGAGGCGTTGAGGGCGACAATGATTTTTTCGCGCAGCTCTTGCAGGATGTCCACGATCACCTGCGGCGGCGCACCACCGGCAGGGGGTGCTACCGGACGCACCAAATCGCCCAGATAGCGGGCCAGCTCCGCCGCGACCGGACCGCCCTGTTCGGGTGTCACACCAATCGTCTCGAAGGCAAAGTTCTGCTTGCCGCGCAGCTTGAAGCCGCAGCCGCCGAGCGTCGCGCCCACCGTTGCAGCAGCCAACGCAGACAGGGTGAAGGTAAAGAGGCGACGGCGCTGCATCGTATTCAGACCACGATATTGACCAGACGGCCGGGCACCACCACCACCTTTTTCGCCGGCGCACCAGCGGCGTGGCTCAAGAAAACCTCGCTGGAAAGCGCCGCGGCCTCAATGGCGGCCTTGTCGGCACCGGCCGGCACGCGCACTGCTCCGCGCAGCTTGCCGTTGATCTGCAGCACCAGCTCGATCTCGTCTTGCACCAGCGCAGCGGGATCCACCCGCGGCCAGGGCGCGTCCAGCAAATCGCCCAGCGAACCGGCGTAACCCAGCTCGGCCCACAGCACATGCGCGAGGTGCGGCGTGGCGGGGTAGAGGCAGCGCAGCAGAATGCCGAAGCCTTCAATCAGCGCGACCAGGCCGCCTTCGCTCTCGGGGGACTTGAAGCTCTCCAGCGCGTTGATCATCTTCATCGCACCCGACACCACGGTGTTGTATTGCATGCGCTGGTAGTCAAAGTCCACCTGCTTGAGCACGCTGTGCATTTCCAGGCGCAGGGCCTTGGCCTCTTTGCCAAATTGCACATCATTCAGGCTGTTTGCGCCCGCCACTGCTGCGCGAGCAGCTACCGAATCCATAGCAGAGAGCTTGTAGCCGAAGTTCCAGACACGGCGCAGGAAGCGGTAGCTGCCCTCGACGGCGGCGTCGTTCCACTCGAGTGTGGCCTCGGGCGGCGCGGTGAACATGGTGTAGATGCGGGCGGTGTCTGCGCCGTACCTGGCAATCAGCTCCTGCGGATCCACGCCGTTGTTTTTGGACTTGGACATGGTGCCCACGCCCTCGTAGTCAATCGGAGTGCCCACCGGCAGCAGGCCGTCGGCACTGTCAACCTCGACCAGCAGCCTGGCCCCCACCGCCTTGCCCGCGGCGTCGTGCACCGGCTCTACGTCCTTGGGCCAGAAATACTCTTTGCCGCCCTTGGCAGTGCGGCGGCTGTAGATGTGGTTGAGCACCATGCCCTGAGTGAGGAGCTTGGTGAAAGGCTCATCCACCTTGACCAGACCAAGATCGCGCATCACTTTGGTCCAGAAGCGGGCGTACAAGAGGTGCAGGATGGCGTGCTCGATGCCGCCGATGTACTGGTCCATGCCGCTACCCCCGGTGGCGCGGGTCTGGTCGGCCATCCAGTAATCGGTGCCGCCGGCGACCATGGCGTCTGCATTGACAGGGTCGCAGTAGCGCATGAAGTACCAGCTGGAATCCACAAAGGTGTCCATGGTGTCGGTCTCGCGGCGCGCGGGCTTGCCGCACACTGGACACGCCACACGCATAGTGCTTCCCGGGCTCACGGCATGGAAGGCCTCATGCTTGACCAGCGGGTTACCCGAGCCATCGGGCACGCAGTCCTGCGGCAGCACGACCGGCAGGTCCTTCTCGGGCACCGGCACGGCACCGTGTTCGTCGCAGTGGATGATAGGAATCGGCGTGCCCCAGTAGCGCTGGCGGCTCACACCCCAGTCGCGCAGGCGCCAGGTTGTCTTTTTCTCGCCCAGGCCCTTCGCCACCAAAGCGGCAGCGACCGCTTCCACCGCGGCCTTGTAGCCCAGTCCGTCATAAGGGCCGGAGTTCACCAGCACCGCGCGTTGCTTGTCGCCATACCAGTCCGCCCACTGCGTTGCGTCGAACGCCAGAGAGGACGTGGCAGCCGGTGCGGCGGGCGACGATTTCGGCTCGCCATATGAGGAGCCCGCCGTACCGGCTGCCGCGCCCGCAGAAGCCGCACCGATAGCCACAACCTGCTTGATCACCAGGCCGTACTTGTTTGCAAACGCAAAGTCGCGCTCATCGTGCGCCGGCACGCCCATGACCGCGCCGTCGCCGTAGCCCATCAGCACATAGTTACCCACCCACACCGGCACCTGCGCGCCGGTCAACGGATGCGTAACAAACAGCCCGGTGTTCACGCCCTTCTTTTCCTGGGTGGCCAGCTCGGCCTCGGTGGTGCCGCCGGTTTTGCATTCTTCAATGAATGCCGCTAACGCGGGGTTGCCAGCGGCCGCATGCGTGGCCAAAGGATGCTCGGGCGCCACCGCGCAGAAGGTCACTCCCATGATGGTGTCGGCACGGGTGGTGAACACATACATGCGGCCCCCGTCAATCAGCGCGCCGCTTGCGTCGGTGATGCCGTGGGTAAACGCAAAGCGCACGCCCTCGCTCTTACCGATCCAGTTCTCCTGCATCAGGCGTACGCGGTCGGGCCAGCCGGTCAGGGTGGCCTTGTCGTTGCCCATTTGCACATGGTCGAGCAGCTCTTGCGCGTAGCCGGTGATCTTGAGGTAGTAGCCCGGAATCTCGCGCTTCTCGACCACCGCACCGGTGCGCCAGCCTTTGCCGTCGATCACCTGCTCATTGGCCAGCACGGTTTGGTCCACCGGGTCCCAGTTCACCACCTGGGTCTTGCGGTAGGCAATGCCTTTTTCCAGCATCTTGAGGAACAGCCACTGGTTCCACTTGTAATAGCTGGGGTCGCAGGTAGCGACTTCGCGGCTCCAGTCGATAGCCAGACCCATGGCCTGCATCTGGCCCTTCATGTAGGCGATGTTCTCCAAGGTCCACTTGGCGGGCGGCACCTTGTTCTTGAGGGCTGCGTTCTCGGCCGGCAGGCCGAAGGCGTCCCAGCCCATGGGCATGAGCACGTTGTGCCCGTTCATGCGCAGATAGCGCGCCAGCATGTCGTTGATGGTGTAGTTGCGCACATGGCCCATGTGCAGCTTGCCGCTGGGGTAAGGCAGCATGGAGCAGGCGTAAAACTTCTTCTTCGGATTGCCGTCGGGACCCGCGGTGTTTTCGTTCACCCGGTAGGCGGTTTGGCCATTCCACAGGGGCTGGGACCAATGGGCTTGGGCGGCTTGTTCTACGTCGAGGTGCTGGTACTTGTCTTGCATGGGGCAGGGGCAGCGCAGAGG
>NZ_CAMCVG010000034.1 GCF_945881795.1 Rhodoferax sp. OV413 | reverse complement strand
CCGGGCAACTGCGCGTCCAGGAGCGCGTCGCCGCTGGCCTGCACCGCCTGCACCGGGCTGGCCAGCGCGTGCGCATGCCAGACACCGGCGTGGATGTCCTGCGGGCTCGGGCCGGCATCAGCAAAAAGGTGGGGGGCGCGCGCAGCGCTAGTCATGGCAAGGGGTTTCGTATGAAACTGTATTTATAACCAGTATATGCAAAACACCTCTGCTATCAAAATCAAGAGCAGGGTTGGCAGGCTGGCAGGGCCCGGCCGCCGACCTCAGAGCCCCTGTGCAATCGCCCCGGCCACGCAGTCCAGCGCCCAGAAGAGGTCGGCCTCGTCCACATTGAGTGGCGGGGCGAGCACCAGCACATTGCCCTGCCCGACCTTGAAGGACAGGCCCGCGCTCAGGCAGCGGTAGAGCACCGCCTCGGCCAGCTCGGGGGCGTGCAGCTCGATGCCGATCAGCAACCCCGCGCCGCGCACCTCTTTGACCGCCGCCATGCCGGCGGCGCGCGCGCGCAGGCGCATCAGCACTTCGTCGCCCAAACGACGGCTGCGCGCCAGCAGGCCTTCCTGCTCAATCACATCAAGCACGGCCAGCCCGGCGGCGCAGGCGAGCGGATTTTTTTCGTGGGTGTAGTGGCCCAGCGAGATGTGCGGCCCCACATTCAGGCCCTCGCGGGCAATCAGCGCGGCCAGCGGCATGCTGCCACCTCCCAGGCCCTTGCCGATGACGATCATGTCGGGTTCGATGCCGTAGCGCTCCACCGAAAACAGGTGGCCGGTGCGCCCCAGCGCGATGGGGATTTCGTCCAGGATGAGCAGCGCGCCGTGGCGGTCGCAGATCTGGCGCAGGCGGCGGTAGTAGTCGGCAGGCGGCACCTGCACGTCGGTGCAGCGCACCGTCTCGACGATGACGGCCGCCACGTCACCCTCTTTGTGCAGGCAGTAGTCGATGTAATCCACACAGCGCAGCGCGCAGCTGCCGCCGCAGCCGAATACGCAGTGCCCCGGGTCGCAGGGCGGCACATGCTCGCTGCCGGGCAGCAAAGGGCCGATGCCGCGGCGGAACACCGCCTCGCCGCCTACCGATATGGCGTCCAGCGAGGCACCGTGAAAGGCGTCCCACATGGAAATGGTTTTGAAGCGGCCGGCAGCCAGCCGCGCCAGCTTGAGCGCCATGCCGATGGCCGCGGTGCCGCCCGGCGCAAACAGCAGGCGCGCGCCCTGCATGGGGGCGGCCTGGCAGAGCCGGCGCGCCAGGTCCACCGCTGGGCGGTTGGTGTAGCGGCGCGGGCTGAAGGGCAGCGTGTCCAGGGTCTCGCGCATGGCCGCCAGCACGGCGGGGTGGCCGTAGCCGATCTGGTGCAGGCTGTTGCCATGGAAGTCGAGAATCCGGCGGCCGGCGGTGTCGGTAAGCCAAGCGCCTTGCGCACCCTGCAGCGCATTCAGGCAGGGGGTGGACATGGACTGGTGCAAAAACCAGCGGGCGTCTTCATCGAGCAAGGCGCGTGTGGCGGGGTCGATGTGCTGGGCCTGCCAGTCGGTGCGGCGCTGGCCGAGGTTGACGTCGCCCTCGCTGTGGTCGGCGGAGGCGGCCTTGTGGTGCGGGGATTTAGGCAGCATCGGCGCCGCCTGTGAGTTCGCCGTCCCGCAGCATGCGAAGCCGCCCGCCTTGTGCGTGGGCAAACAAGGCCTCAGCCACGCCCGGCGCGTCGCGCGCCTCCAGCAGGTCGACGATGGCGCTGTGCTCCTCGGCAAAACGCGGAATCGCCATCGGCGTTTGCAGATTGCGGCGGCGAAACAGCACCAGCAGCTTGCACAACTTGCGGTAATGCGCGCTCAGCACCGCGTTGCCGCTCATAGCCACGATGCAGTCGTGAAAACTCAGGTTCAACTCATGGAAGCGGGCCACATCGTCGGGCTGCACGCAGCGCATGGCCTCGGTCATCTCGCGCAGGGTGCGCAATTGCTCGGGCGTGATGCGCGCGGCCAGCAGGCGGCCGGCGCAGGCGTCCAGCCCGGCACGGACGTCGTAAATATCTGCCGCCTCCGAGAGCTTGATTTCGCGCACCCAGGCACCGCGGTTTTTTTCCTGGTGAATCAGCCCCGACTCCTCCAGCGAGCGAAAGGCCTCGCGCAGCGGCCCGCGCGAGATGCCAAACCGCTGGGCCAGCGCAATTTCGTTGAGCTTGGTGCCCGGCGGCAGCTCGCCGGCCAACACCATGTCCTCAATCGACTCCACCACCAGGCGGGTCAGCGAGGTGCTCTGCACCAGGGCCAGGGCGGAGCCGGCAGGGGGGCTGAGAAGGGTGGACATGGAAGGGCGAACTGGTGACGGGGTGGCAGGGATGTGGGGCGCAGGCAGAAATTTGGGCGGATTATAGGGACAAAATCCAAATTGTAGATTGTCAACAATATGACACAAAGCCCGCCTAAGCTCCGTGCCGTAGCGGTCGACGCGCGCACGCTCCACGCTGGCGCCCGGCCCTGCGTCCATACCCCTCAGACCACTCCCAGGAGCCCACATGACCCTTCATCAGATCAAACTGACTTTGCTCGGCAGCCTGCTGGCAGCCGTAGCCGTGTTGCCTGCCCATGCACAAAAAACCGTCCTGAACGTCTATACCGCGCTGGAAACCGACCAGCTCAAGGCCTACCAGGAGTCCTTCAACAAGTCCTACCCCGATGTGGAAATCAAATGGACCCGCGACTCCACCGGCATCGTGACCGCCAAGCTGCTGGCCGAAAAGAACAAGCCCGTGGCCGATGCCATCATGGGTGTGGCCGCTTCCAGCATGGTGGTGTTTGACCGCAACAACATGCTCGAGCCCTACGCGCCTGCCAACCTGAAGGCGATCAACCCCCGCTTCACCTCCGGCAGCGCCAAGCCCACCTGGGTCGGTATGAACGTGTGGGGCGCCGCCATTTGCTACAACGTGATCGAAGCCACCAAGCAAGGCCTGCCCCGCATCGAGAGCTGGAAAGACCTGCTCAAGCCCGAATTCAAGGGCAAGATCGTGATGCCTAACCCCAACTCCTCGGGCACCGGCTTTCTGGACGTGACCGCCTGGCTGCAAATGTTCGGCACCAAGGGCGGCTGGGACTACATGGACAAGCTGCACGAGAACATCGCGGTCTACACCCACTCCGGCTCCAAGCCCTGCGTGATGGCGGCTGCCGGCGAGTTCCCGGTGGGCATTGCGTTTGAATACCGCGCCAACGTGTTGCGCACCAGGGGCGCCCCGATTGACGTGCTGTTCCCGCAAGAAGGCTTGGGCTGGGATCTTGAATCCATGGCCATCGTCAAGGGCACGCCCAACATGGACGCCGCGCGCAAGCTGGCTGACTGGGCATCCACCCGCGAAGCCAACGAGCTGTATGCCAAGAATTTTGCAATCGTTGCCATCCCCGGCATCACCACCCGCCTGAAGTACGTCCCCAACGACTACGAAAAACGTCTGGTGAAAAACGACTTCAAATGGATGGGCGAGAACCGCGACGCGATTTTGGCCGAATGGCAACAACGCTACTCCGCCAAGTCCGAGCCACGCCGGTAAGCGCCCGCGCCCGCAGCACCGGAATTCGCCCATGTCACACCTGCATATCCACAGCCTGAACAAGCAATTCGGCCAGTTCACAGCGCTGGCGGATATTGAGCTCACGGTGGCAAAGGGCGAGTTCGTGGTGCTGCTGGGGCCTTCGGGCTGCGGCAAGACCACCTTGCTGCGCACCATTGCCGGACTCGAACAACAAGACAGCGGCACCATTTCTCATGCCGGTCGCGACATCTCGGCACTGCCACCGGGCCAGCGCGACTACGGCATCGTGTTTCAGTCGTACGCACTATTTCCCAACCTCAACGTCGGCCAGAACGTGGCCTACGGACTTAACAGCCGCAAGGCTGGGCGCGACGCCTTCCGCCAGCGGGTGGACGAGATGCTGGCCCTGGTCGGTCTGCCGGGCACTGAAAACAAGTTCCCGTCCCAACTCTCGGGCGGGCAGCAGCAGCGCATTGCCTTAGCGCGCGCGCTGGCCACGCGGCCCGACCTTTTGCTGCTCGATGAACCTTTGTCGGCGCTGGACGCGATTGAGCGGGTGCGCCTGCGCTCCGAAATCCGCCAGCTGCAGCAAGCCCTGGGTGTTACCACCATCATGGTGACCCACGACCAGGAAGAGGCGCTGGCCATGGCCGACCGCGTCGTCGTCATGCGCAGCGGCCGCATCCAGCAGATCGGCACGCCGCATGCGATTTACCGCGCGCCGGGCAATGATTTTGTGGCCGACTTCATCGGCCGCAGCAACCTGATTACCGCACGGGCAATAGCCCCCCACCAGGCCGATTACGGGGGTCTGATGCTGCACAGCGCGCAGGCGCTGGAGACCGGAAAAAGCTACCGCTTCAACGTGCGGCCGGAAGATGTGCAGCTGCTGGACGGCGCAGAGGCGCAAGACAACAGCCTCTATGCACGCATCATCAAGAGCGAATTTCTGGGCGCCTATACGCTGGTCACGCTGGCGCCCGCGCACCACAGCCTGCCGCCCCTGCAGGCCCAGTTTTCCAGCAACTATCTGGCCGGGCGCAGCCTCGCGGTCGATAGCCATGTGCGGATCGCCATCCCAGCGGCCAGCCTGTGCCTGATGCCGGATGCCGCATGAACTGCGGGCGTAAGGGCGAGCGCGTAGCCACGGCACGCCGTCAAAGCGGCGAGGCAGGCCCCACCGCCCTGCTGGTGCTGGCAGCGCTGGCGCTCTGCCTGTTTTTGCTGCTGCCGCTGGGCACCCTGCTGCTGCGCAGCGTGCTCGACGAATCGGGGCAGTTCAGCCTGGCCCGCTTTCACGCATTTGCAACCGCGCCCGGCATGGGCGAGGCGGTGTGGAACACGCTGTGGGTGGCCCTGACGGTGACTTTTTTGGTGGTGCCGGCTGCGTTTTTGTATGCCTATGCACTGCAACGCTCGTGCATTCCGCTCAAGGGGCTGTGGCGCACCCTGGGCCTGTCGCCCCTTCTCGGGCCTTCGCTGATCGGTGCGATTGCGCTCATTCAATGGTTCGGCACGCAGGGCGTTCTCAAGGCATGGCTGGGGGGCGTGAGCGTGTATGGCGCGCCGGGCATCATTCTTGGCACCGTGTTTGCCAGCTTCCCGCACGCGCTGATGATTCTGATGGTGGCGCTCGGCACCATGGACGCCCGGCTCTACGAGGCCGCAGATGCCCTGGGCGCGAGCCGCTGGCGCAAGTTCTGCACGGTGACATTGCCGGCGGCCAAGTACGGGCTGGTCAGCGCGGCCATGGTGGTGTTTGCCTATTCGGTGAGTGAGTTCGGCATCCCGAAGGTGATTGGCGGCAACTTCAAGGTGCTGGCGGTAGAGATTTATGTACAGGCGGTAGGGCAGCAGAACTTCGGCCGCGGTGCGGTCGTGGCGTTGCTCTTGCTCATTCCGGTGGTGCTGGCCTTTCTGGTGGACCGTCAGATGCAGAAGAAGCAAAAGGCCACCCTCACCGCGCGCGCGGTGCCCTACCTGCCGCGTAGTGACTGGCGGCGCGACCTGCCGCTCTTGGCCTGGACGGTGTTGACCGCTGGCGCCATGCTGGCCGTGCTGGGCATGGCGGTGTACACCTCGTTCATCACCTTCTGGCCCTACAACCTGGAACTCAGCCTGAACCATTACACCTACGGGCTGCAGGAGGCCGGCGTGCTGAACGCCTACATCAACAGCGTGCGCATGGCGGCATGGACGGCGATTTGTGGTGCGCCCTTTGTGTTTGGTGCAGCTTATTTGCTGGAGAAAACCGGCAAACCGCAGTCGCTGCTGCACAGCCTGATTCAGGGCCTGGCCTCGGTGCCAATGGGGGTTCCCGGTCTGGTACTGGGTATTGGCTACATCCTTTTTTTCAACCACCCGGACAACCCGCTCAACGGGCTGTACCAGACGCTCACTATTTTGGTGCTGGTCAACGTGGTGCACTTCTACACTTCCTGCCACCTCACCGCCATCACCTCACTCAAAAGCTTGGACAAAGAGTTTGAGGCGGTCGGGGCTTCGCTCAAGGTCTCGCGGCTGGTCACGTTCTGGCGGGTGACGCTGCCGGTGTGCATGCCCGCGGTGCTGGAGATATTCCGCTATCTGTTCATCAATGCGATGACCACCGTTTCGGCGGTGGTGTTCTTGTATTCGCCCGATACCATGCCGGCTTCTGTCTCTATCCTGAATCTGGACGAAGCCGGCGAACTCGGGCCTGCCGCCGCCATGGCCAGTCTGATTGTGGCGACCACCGCCCTCTACAGCCTGCTGCACTCGGTGTTGAGCCATTTCTTTCTGCGCAAACAGCAGGCTTGGCGCACGCTGCGGCGCTAGTGATTCCCTTTTTTCTGGAGAGCGCACCATGCAACAACCACTCGAAGCCGTCATTTTTGACTGGGCCGGCACCATCGTGGATTTCGGCTCCTTCGCGCCCACGCAAATCTTTGTGGACGCCTTTCGCACCGCCTTTGCGTTCGACTTGAGCCTGGCCGAAGCACGCGGCCCCATGGGCCTAGGCAAATGGCAGCACATTGAAGCCCTGGGGCAGCACCCCGAAGTGCGGGCCCGCTGGGTGGCGCAGTTCGGTCGTCCCATGGGCGAGACCGAGGTTCGGCACATTTATGAGACCTTCATCCCGCTGCAGCAAGAGCGCGTGGGCCTGCACAGCGACCTGATCCCCGGGGCGCTGGAGGTGGTGCAACAGCTGCGCCAAAGTGGATTCAAGATCGGATCCACCACCGGCTACCCTCGGGCGGTCATGGAAACGCTCATCCCGCTGGCCGCTGCCAAGGGCTACGCGCCCGACTGCGTGGTCTGCGCAGACGATCTGGCAGCCGGCGCGCGCCCCGGCCCTTGGATGGCGCTGGATTGCGTGCAGCAGCTCAAAATCAATGCAGTGCGACTGTGCGTGAAGGTGGACGACACCGCCCCGGGCATCGCCGAAGGCGTGAGCGCCGGCATGTGGACCGTAGGGCTGGCGCTCTCCGGCAGCCCCGCCGGCATCACGCTGGAAGAGTTCCGCAGCCTGCCGCCCGAACAGCTGCAAGCCGTGCGCGAACGCGTGAGCACAGAGCTCAAGGCGGCGGGCGCTCATTTCGTGATTGACACCGTGGCGGAGCTGCCCGCGCTGTTGCCTGAGATTCAGGCGCGGGTGGCCCGTGGCGAAAGCCCGAGCGCGATTTAAACCGGCTATGCAAGCCAATATGCAGTACGACCTGGTGGTAGTGGGTAGCGGAATCATCGGTTTGGCCAGTGCCTATGCCGCCTACCGGGCGGGCCTGAAAGTCGCGGTGGTGGAGCGCCATGCGCGCTGCGTGGGTGCTTCAGTGCGCAACTTTGGGTTCGTCACCGTCACCGGCCAGCGCCGCGGGGAGCACTGGGCACGCGCCCTGCGCACCCGCAATGTGTGGGAAGAGGTGGCGCCACAGGCCGGCATTCAGGTGGTGCACCAGGGCCTGTATGTGCTGGCCCAGCGCCCCGAGGCCATGGCGGTAATAGATGCCTTTTTGCAAACCGAGATGGGCGAAGGCTGCCGCCTGATGAGCATGGCCGAGGCGAGAAAAGACTTTCCCGCTCTGCAAGACGGATTGGGCGTGCTCTACAGCCCGCATGAGCGGCGCGTGGAATCGCGCGACGCCATTCCCCAGCTTAGCCGCTGGCTGGAGCACAGCCTGGGTGTGGACTTCTTCTGGAACACCGCGGTGCACGGCATAGCCGCGCCCAAGGTACACACCAGCCGCGGCACCCTGCACGCTGAGCGCTGCATTGTGTGTCCGGGTCACGAACTCAGCGTTTTGTACCCCGAAGCGATTGCCGCGGCAGGTATCCGCATGTGCACCCTCCAAATGCTGCGCGTGCAGCCGGCCAGCGCTGTGACGCTGCCGGGCTCGGTGATGTCGGACCTGAGCCTTGTGCGCTACGAGGGCTATGCCGATTTGCCCGAATCTGCGCCGCTGAGGCAGGTACTGGAGCGCGAACAGGCTGAATGGCTGGAGCAAGGCATTCACCTGATTGCGGTGCAAAGCACCGACGGAACGCTGGTGGTGGGCGACAGCCATGTGTACGGCAACAGCGAGGCGCCATTTGCCAGCGAGCGCACAGATGTGCTCATCCTGCAGGAAATGCAACGCGTGCTCAAGCTGCAAGACGCCACGGTGAGCGAACGCTGGACAGGCACCTACGCGTCGGCGGCTGGCGTGGTCTACAAGGCGCAGGTGGCGCCGGGGGTGGTGCTGGGCATAGTGACCGGCGGCACCGGCGCATCGACCTCTTTTGCGTTTGCCGAAGAGCTGTTGGCCATGGCCATGGCAAGCGCTTAACGCCTCTTTGCAACACCCCCGCTGAGAACGCGCCAGCCTCGGTCTAATTGGACTCAAGGTCGGCGGTAAATCACCTGCTGCCGCGCCCAATAAGGCGTTTTCAAATGGTCCAGCCGCACCGTACCGCCGGTGGATGGCGCATGCACAAAGCGCCCCTCGCCCACAAAAATGCCGGCATGGGTGGCACGACCGTTTTGCACAAAGACCACCACATCGCCCGAGCGCAAATCAGCCGGCGCAATACTGCTGCCCCAGTCCATAAGGCCGGCGGTGGTGCGGGGGGCGACCAAGGCGGCGCGCTCTTTGTACACATAGCCAATGAGGCCACTGCAATCGAAACCGCTGTCGGGCGTATTGCCGCCGTAACGGTAAGGCGTGCCCACCAGGCCGATGGCCGTGAGGGTCACGTCGTTGGCCTGCGCGTGCGTTAACCGTCCTGCCACGGGCGCGGTGGTGATGGAAGGCGCAGAAGGTGCAGACGGGCTTGTGGGTACTGCCGCCACCGGAGCGGGCGCCCTCGGGGCGCCGGAGCAGCCGGCCAGAAGCAGCGCCACCAAGACACCTAGGCATAGGCCACCGGGCCGCATCACACCTCCTGCACACGTTGCCCGATCTCAGGCCAGCGGCTGCGGATAAACAGCCAGGCGCACAGGCCCACGCCCATCATCAGCAACGATGCGGTCGCCAGTCCGATGGTGGAGTGCATGACCAAAGGAGAGATAACCCCGGCCACGATGCCGTTGGCGCTAGAGCCCACAAACATCTGCAAGCTAGACGCCATGCCGCGGCGCTCGGGGTGCAGGTCCAGGACCAAGAGGGTCACCACCGGCATCATCAGAGCCCAGCCGAACGAGAAAATCGCAATCGGGAACATCGCCCAGCTCACATGCGGGGTCAACACCACATTGGCCAGCAGGTTGAGTACGCCGATGACCAGCATGATCACAAAGCCGTCGCGTATCTGGCGCTTGGGGCTGATTTTGCCGGCCACCCGGCCGCTGAGAAAGGCCCCGCCCATGATGCCGCTGATGGTGAGAATGAAAAACCAGAAGAAATGCTGCGGTAGCAGGCCCAGATGCTCGCCCAAAAATACCGGTGCGCTGAGTACATACAAAAACATGCCGTTAAACGGTATGCCGCTGGCCAGCGCCAGGAGGAAGAAGCGGGGGTCAGAGCCTAACTTCCAGTAACCGGCAAGAAGGTTTTTGGCGTGAAAGTGCTGCCGGCGGGCCGGTGGCAAGGTCTCTGGCAACAGCATGTAGTTTGCAATCAGCAGGGCCAGGCCAACGGCTGCGAGAAACCAGAAGACGCCGTGCCAGCTGACATGGATGAGCAACCAGCCCCCCACCAAAGGCGCGATAGCGGGCGCGACCCCAAAAATGAGGGTGACCTGGCTCATCACCTTTTGCGCCTGCGCCTGGGGGTAGACATCGCGAATCACCGCACGGGAGACCACAATACCAGCCCCGGTGCACAGGCCCTGCATGGCACGAAAGAAGATGAGCTGCCCAATCGTCTGCGACAGCGCGCACCCCACGGAGGCTGCGGTGAAGGCCGCCAGCCCCCACAGCACCACAGGGCGGCGGCCCAGACTGTCAGATAAAGACCCATGAAAAAGCGCCATGAAGGCAAAGCCGAACAGGTACGCCGACAGGGTTTGCTGCATCTGTACCGGATTAGCGCCCAGGGACTGGCCGATATCCGAGAAGGCCGGCAGGTAGGTGTCAATCGAAAACGGCCCCAGCATACCGAGCAAGGCCAGCAGAATGGAAAACGCCCATTGCGGTGCGCGCCAGAGGTGTTGGCTGTCGGGGTTCATGGGCTTGCCATTTCCGCCGCCAGCGCGCGCCAGCCGCGCACGCTGCAGCCTTGGCGCTCATAAGACCCATCGCCGCCGTACACCAGCATGGGCGAGCGGGCCTCGTCCTGGGCAAATTTTTTCCATTTGGCAATGGCGTCGGGCCAGTCGGCGCCAAAAGTTGCGCCGGATTTGATTTCTACAGCCTGCAGCCCTTCGCGGGTCTCAAAGAGCAGGTCAACTTCGTGGCCTGCGCTGTCCCGCCAGAAATAAAGCTGCGCAGGCTGACCCGCGTTAAAGCCCTGCTTGATGAATTCGCTCACCACATACGTTTCAAACAGCGCCCCGCGCGCAGCGTGCGTCTGGATGCTTTCTGCCTCGCGGATTCCCAGGAGCCACGCCATCAGCCCGACATCCAGAAAATACAACTTGGGCGTCTTGACAAGGCGCTTGCCGAAATTACGGTGGTAGGGATGAAGGCGGGTCACCAGATAACTGGCCTCCAGCACCGAGAGCCACTCGCGCGCAGTTACCGCGGAGATTCCGCAGTCGGCCCCCATCGCTGCAAGGTTGAGCAGCTGCCCGGATCGTGCCGCACACATACGCACGAAACGCTGAAACTGCGACAAATCGCGCACGGCAATGAGCTGTCGTACATCGCGCTCCAGGTAAGTCGCGACGTAGTTGGGGAACCAGTCGTGAGAAGCAATCTCTCGGGCGTACAAGGCGGGGTAACTCCCGAGGAGCAGCATCTCCTCCAGCGTGGCAGGGAGTTTTTGTGCAGCGACCAACTCAGGCGCGGACAGGCCCAGGAGCTCTACCCTGGCAACCCGGCCGGCCAACGTCTGGGTAACCCCGGCAATTAACTCCAATTGCGCAGACCCGGTGAGCACAAAGTCGCCCATCACGCCGCGCGCATCCACCACACCCTGCAACCAGGACAGCAGCGCAGGGCAACGCTGTACCTCATCGAGGATGGCGCCCGCATCGAAGCGTGCAAGGAACCCGCGCGGATCGCGCTCGGCGAACTCCCGCTCGTCGGGGTTTTCCAGCGAGACATAGGGCTTGTGGGGGAACACCGACTTGGCCAGCGTCGTCTTGCCGGATTGGCGCGGGCCGGTCAATGCCAAGATGGGGAAGCCCTTGGCCAATCTTTGCAAGGTGGCAGAAGCAGCGCGGGGGATCATTTATACAAATCGAAAGTTGAAGTTTCGTTTTGCAAATTGTACTGCCGACGCGGGCAGATTGCGTTATGTGGCGCCGGAAGGCTCAGCGCGCGGGTTATGTACAGCGCGCCCGGCGCGCGCATTCGCGGGCGAGCCGGATTCATACTGGCGCCAGACGCGGCGTAGGTCGCGGGCAGAGCCAAATCCGCAGGCCTCGGCGACCCTCTCAACCGGCCACCCTTGTTGCGCGAGCAGCACTTTGGCGTGGGCAATGCGGAGCTGCTGCTGGTAAGTGACCAGGCTGATGCCGGTGTGCTGCGCAAAAAGCCGGCTCAGGTGGCGGGGGCTCACACAGGCTACATGCGCCAACTCTGACAAAGTCCAGCTGCGTTGCGGCGCACCGGTCACGGCGTCTTGTGCGCGGTGAACCGCGGGGTGCATGTGGTTACGGTGCGCCAGCCAGGGCGAGGTTTGCGGTTCATGCGTACCACGGCGCTGGTAAAGAACCAACTGGCGTGCAACGCGGGCAGCAAGCTCGGGGGTAGCCAACTGCTCAATGAGGTGGAGCGCAAGGTCGATACCGGTGCTCACGCCGGCGCTGGTCATCACCGCACCGTCCACCACAAAGATTCGGTCCGCATGGACCACAGCGCGCGGGGCCAACGCCTGCAAGTCGGCGATCAGGCTGTGGTGGGTGGTGCAGTGCCGCCCGTCCAGCCAGCCGGCCTGCGCCAGCAACAATGCGCCCGAGCAGATGCTGCCTGCCCGCAACCCTGTAGCCGGCAAAGCGAGCAACTGACGCAGCCATACGACGACGGTAAGAGCGTCGACTGACGCATAGTCCTGCGCCGCATCGCGATTACCGGTCACCAGCACCACGCTGTCGCGGGGTACAAGGTCCGGCAAAGGCTCGAGCCCATCCAACACCGTACCCAGAGAACTCTGCACCCGACTTTGAGGGCCGCAGGCATGCAATGCAAACGCAGCGCCCATGTCCTGCGCCATTCGAAACGCTTCGGCGGGGCCGGCGTAATCCAGCAGCAGAACGCCGGGCGTTATGACGAAATAGACGTGAACCATGCAGTGATCGCTGAGCGTTTTGTCAAGCCGGGCCGATCAGGCGGTTGAAGGAAGCTCTGCCAGGCAAGTGTCCACATCCACGATGCGGGCAAAGCGCCCCTGCAGCACCAGCTCGGTGCGCAGGGTGATGTCTTCGGCGCTGAATGTGCGGCCGCTCGCTTGGTGCGTCATGGGAAATGTCAGCGTAGCCTCGGAGACAAAATCCACCGCATAGCCGATGTCAGCCCCCACACGGGTGGTGGTCTCGCAGCATTGCTCGGTGCGAATTCCGCTCACGATGATGCGCCCCACCCCTTGGCGGCGGAGCCAAAGGTCGAGTCCGGTGTCGGTGAAGGCGTTGTGGGTGTGCTTGCAGAAGCTGGCATCCGCCTGCGCCGGCAGCCACGACATCGGCCGCACCAGCCCCGAGGATTCGCGAAACGGCAGGTCGTCGTCAACATGAAAGATGTGCACCACAGGCACGCCGGCAGCACGGCAGCCGGCCTGTAGACGCAACAGCGCCGCCTGAAAAGGCGCAGGATTTCCGTACTGCCAATAAGGCGTGTGGAGGAAGGACTCCTGCACATCAATGACGAGGAGCGCTGTTTTCAGGGAAGATACCGAGGACATAAAAAGACACTTTTTTGAATTTAGGTCTTTATGCTATCCCTTAATCGACGGGCGATGAATGAGAAATTTGGCCAACTATGGGACACAAAGCGCCATCTTCCTAATTCCTCGACTTGATAAACGATGCTTTTGCGCCCGCCAGCACACACAATGGCGAAAACACCCCCAAAGAGGAGACAAACATGACCCAGCCCGCTTTGATATTGGACTACGTTTACCGCCACGAAACCGCGCTGGGCGAGCAGGTCTTCCTGTCGCAACCGGTGGGCGGCGGTGTGGTTGTGGACTACACTTGGCGCCAGACATTGGACCAGGCGCGTCGCATGGCGACCTACCTGCAAGACCAGAACCTCGGGCCAGGCGCGAAGGTGGCGATTTTGTCCAAGAACTGCGCGCACTTCATCATGGCCGAGCTGGCCATCTGGATGGCAGGCTGCACCACCGTGGCCATCTTCCCCACCGAAACAGCCAGCACCGTGCGTTATGTGCTGGAGCACAGCGAGGCCAGCCTATTGTTTGTCGGCAAGCTCGACGGCCTCGACCAACAGCGCGAAGGCTTCCCGCAGGGGCTGCCGCTGATTGCCTTCCCCTTGGCGCCCACCAATGATTACGCGTCGTGGGACGCCATCACCGCACGCACCCCGCCGCTCACAGGAACCCCGCATCGCAGCGGCGCCGACATCGCCATGCTGATGTACACCTCCGGCTCCACCGGCCAGCCCAAGGGGGTGATGCACAGCTTTGAGCGCATTACCGCCGCAGCTGTGGGCATCAACACCGACACCAACCGCCGTATCGGTGCGGGGACGCGCAACCGCATGCTGTCTTATCTGCCGCTGGCCCATGTGTTTGAGCGCGCGTGGGTGGAGTCGGCGTCGCTCATCAACGGAAACACGCACCTGTACTTCGCCGAGTCACTGGACACCTTCATTCAGGATCTGCACCGCGCCCGACCGATCACCTTTATTTCGGTGCCGCGGCTGTGGCTCAAGTTTCAGCAGGGCGTGTTCGCCAAAATGCCGGCGCGCAAGCTGGAGCGTCTTTTGTCCATCCCGTTGTTGGGTAAGTTGGTCGGACGCAAGGTTCTCAAAGGCCTGGGGCTGGATAACACCGTGCTGGCCGGCAGCGGCTCGGCGCCCATTCCAGGCGAACTCATCCTCTGGTACCGCCGGCTGGGTCTGAACCTGATCGAGGGTTACGCCATGACCGAAGACTTTGCCTATTCGCACAACTCCACCGCGCAGATCAATGCACCGGGTTGCGTGGGCGTGCCGCTTGCCGGGGTGGAAGTGCGCATCAGCGAGGAGGGAGAGGTGTTGATCAAGTCGCCCGGGCAGTTCGTGGGCTACTACAAGCGGCCGGACCTGGACGCAGAGGCCTTCACCGAAGACGGTTTTTTCCGCACCGGCGATCAGGGCGAGCGCCGTGCCGACGGCCTGCTCAAACTCACCGGCCGCGTCAAAGAGTTGTTCAAGACCTCCAAGGGCAAATACGTCGCGCCCGCGCCGATTGAGAACCGCATCAACGCCTGCCCCCGCATCGAAACCAGCATGGTCTCAGGCGTTGGCCGTTCATCCGCCTACGCCTTGGTAGTGCTGGCGGAAACCGTCCGCCCCAGGTTGGGCGACCCCGCCTTCAGGGCTGAAGTGCAGGCTGAATTGGAAAAGCTGCTTACCGATGTAAACACCGAGCTGGCTGAATATGAGCGCCTGCAGATGCTGGTTGTGGCGCCGGAGCCCTGGACGATTGACAACGGCATGCTCACACCAACCATGAAAATCAAGCGCTCCCGCATTGAGGCGGCTGTGGAGCCGCATCTGGACAGCTGGTACGCCAAGCCACAGGCCGTTCACTGGGCCTGAGCCGGACCGCAGTCGGGGCGGGTTTAGCACCCTGCACCACCCTTGTAGTCTTTGGGCTTATTCATTAGCACTCATCGTAGGCGAGTGCTAATATAAAGCCTGAACGCAAGGAGTTTCTACATGTCTGCACTGATCGCCGCTCCCAAAACCGCCCTGGCCTCGGCCAATCCGTGGTCCCTGGTGCCGCCGCTGGGCAACCTGGACGCCTATATTTCTGCCGCCAACCGCCTGCCCATGCTGACCTTAGAAGAGGAGCAGGAATACGCCCGCAAGTTCAAGAATGACAACGACCTTGAAGCTGCCGGTAAGTTAGTACTGTCTCACTTGCGTCTCGTCGTGTCCGTGGCGCGTCAGTATTTGGGGTATGGCTTACCACACGGCGACCTGATTCAAGAGGGTAATGTGGGCCTTATGAAGGCGGTCAAGCGCTTTGACCCCGAACAGGGCGTGCGCCTGGTGAGCTACGCCTTGCACTGGATCAAGGCCGAAATCCACGAATACATCCTCAAGAACTGGCGCATGGTGAAGGTCGCCACCACCAAGGCCCAGCGCAAATTGTTTTTCAACCTGCGTTCGATGAAGCAGCGCTTTAAAGGCGAAGATGCGGCCGCCGACCTCGGCACCCACCGCGAGACACTCAACCCTGAACAGGTTAAGACCATGGCGCGCGAGCTGAAGGTCAAGCCCGAAGAGGTGCTGGAAATGGAAGCGCGGCTGGCCGGGGGCGATGTGCTGTTAGACCCCAGCCCCTCCGACGATGGCGAGGACGCCTTCGGCCCTATTTCTTATTTGACCGACACCAAGCACGAGCCTGCAGCGATGCTGGAAGCGCGCCAGCGCGACCTGCTAGCCACTGACGGAATTGCTACCGCATTGGCCAGCTTGGACGAACGCAGCCGCCGCATTGTGGAAGAGCGCTGGCTCAAGGTGAATGACGACAACTCCGGCGGCATGACGCTGCATGATTTGGCGGCTGAGTACGGCGTGAGCGCCGAGCGCATTCGACAGATTGAGGTGGCCGCCATGAAGAAGATGAAGGTGGCTCTCGCCGCTTACGCCTAAGGCGCGCTGCCTTTGAGCATCAGGATTTCAGCAGCTGCTTGATGTCCGACGTGATGACTTTGGCGCCACTCCCATAGCGGGTAAACAGGCGCAAATTGCCTTTGGTGTCGTAGATGTAGCTGCCTGCGGAGTGGTCCATGGTGTAGCTGGTGGGCGTTTTGCCCTCGACCCGCTTGTAATACATCTTGAAATCTTTGGCGACTTCGGCCAGCTTCTCTGGCGTGGTGTAGAGCGCGATAAAGCTCGGATCGAAGTTTTCCATGTAGCCCTTGAGCACCTCGGGTGTGTCGCGTTCGGGGTCCACTGTGACAAATATGCCCTGCAGTTTGTCACCATCGGCGCCCAGCGCCTTTTTGACCTCTGCCAGCTCCGCCATGGAGGCGGGGCAGACATCGGGGCATTGGGTGTAGCCAAAGAACACCACCACCACCTTGCCCTTGAAGTCAGACACCCGGCGCGCGTTGCCGTGATGGTCGGTCATGGCAAGATCTTTGGCGTAGTTGGCTCCGGTCACATCCACCGAGGAAAACGAAGGGCGGTCCTCAGAACAAGCGGTCAAAACACCACCAGCCCCCGCCGTTATTGCGCAAGCAGCTATGAAATATATAGCAATTCGTTTATTCATAGGATGTAATGATCCAGCAGAAGTGCAGCAAACAGCACGCTAAGGTGAATCAGCGAAAACCGGAAGGTGGCGCGCGCGAGTTCGTCCGAGTAGTTGCGCAAGAGGCGCACCGCATACCAGCAAAAACCAAGACTCAGCCCTACCGCCACCACCAGATACAGCCAGTGGCTCATTCCATAGACAAAAGGCAACATGCAGGCCGCCAGCAACATGAAGGTGTAGAGCAGGATTTGCAAACGGGTGAATTCGCTTCCGTGCGTCACCGGCAGCATCGGCAGTCCGGACTTGCGGTAGTCCTCCACCCGGTAGAGGGCCAGCGCCCAGAAGTGCGGCGGGGTCCACAAAAAGATGATCAAGAAAAGAATCAATGCCTCCGGCCCCACGTCGCCGGTCATGGCCGCCCAGCCCAGCACCGGCGGCATAGCGCCAGACGCGCCGCCAATGACAATGTTCTGCGGTGTCAGCGGTTTGAGGATGACGGTGTAAATGACCGCGTAGCCCACGAAGGTGGCGAAAGTCAGCCACATGGTGAGCGGGTTCACCCACAAGTACAGAATCGCCGAGCCCGCTACACACAACACCGCAGAGAACAGCAGTGTTTGCACATCACTGAGCTCGCCCCGTGCGGTGGGCCGCCAGGCGGTACGGCGCATCTTGGCATCAATGCCCTTTTCGACGATGCAATTAAAGGCCGCTGCCGCACCCGCAACCAGGTAAATACCCGCGCACGCGACCGCAGCCAACCACACCTGGGCCCCCGACGGCGCGCCTGGCACGGCCAAGACCATGCCGATGAGTGCGCAAAAAACAATCAACTGGATCACCCGCGGTTTGGTCAACGCGTGGAACTGGGCCAGCACCGAGTGCTTGGAGGCGGCTTCTTGGACGGTCATAGGTGTCTTGGATTGTGCACTGTCAGTAGCTTCGGCCCACAGCCCGCGAAGTCACAAGCACCCACACTAGAACCATGACCAGTGCGCCGGCGCCTCCGGTGTGCATTACCGCTGCCAACAGGGGCCAGCCGAGTACGACATTACTCAGGCCCGTCACCAACTGCAAAGCTAGCAAGCCCACCAGATACTGCGCCGCCTTTTTGAAAGCCGCGTGCCGACACAAGACCCACGCCAAGGCGCCAAGGACGGTTACTGTGACCAATGCGAGCATCCGGTGCCCCACATGGATCGCGGTTAAAGCCTGAAAACTGAGGTGCTCCCCTGCAGCCGTTAATCCCAGCGGGCGCCATATTTCAAGTGCCGCGGACCAGTCCATGGGTGGCCACATCTGGCCCTGGCAGCCGGGGAACTCGGCGCAGGCGAGCACCGCGTAGTTGGTGCTGACCCAGGCTCCCGAAGCCGCTTGCAGCACCAGCAGCGCAAGCGCCGCCCATGCAAAGCCTTGAATCCAGCGCGGCGCGGGTTCAAATTCGGCCCGGCCCTGCGCTCTCGTTGACGGGCTACCAACCGCCTGGACCATCAAGAGCGCAAGTAAGGCATAGCCCCCCAGCAAATGCAGAGTCACGATGGCAGGAAAGAGCTTCATGGTGACGGTCAGCGCGCCGAAGGCCCCTTGCACGCACACCCACACCAAGGTTGCCGTGGGCCACCAGGGGTTGGGCGCACTACGGGCCGACTGTGACCGCATACGCCAGGCCCAGACTGTCATGACGCTAATTAGCGCACCGACCGCGGTAGCCATGTAGCGGTGCACCATCTCAATCCAGGCCTTGCTGTGGGTCACCGGGCCGCTGGGCAATGCGGCTTGCGCACTGGAGATTTCATGCACAGCGCCCAGTGGACTGGCATTGCCGTAGCACCCGGGCCAGTCCGGGCAGCCAAGTCCGCTGTCGGTTAAGCGGGTAAAGGCGCCGAACAGCACGAGGTCGAAGGTCAGAAATAAGGTCATCACTACCAAGGCCTGGTAGCGGCTCACAGGTGTGCCGCGCCCTTTGCGTAGGTAGACCCACAACGCCGGAAGGGCCGCGAGCAATGCCCCGATCAGCAGCAGATTCCACAGGGGGGAGAGGTCGTAAAGGTCAACTTGCATCATTGTTTCCCGGCCCTAATCCCGACCCGCACGGTCCCAGAACTGGGCGGCACGCATCAGCCGGTTCAAGTCGCGCTTTACCTGAGCCGCGGTTTCGCCATTCAGGCCAGCAGGAAAACGCATCATCCAGTTCCCCAGGGGATCCACCAGGTACAGGTGCTCCTGCAACAAGTTCCCGGGTTGCGGCTGCAACCACTGCGCGAGCTCAGCAGCTGGCACGCGCACCACGGTAGCACCTTCAAGCGCGGGCCCAATTTCATTCGGAACCGGAGCTGCGTCATTGATCAGCCAAACCCAGTCCAGGCGGTCTTTTTCCTTACCGAGCCCTTCGCGCAGTTGCCGCTGAATGTACAAGTGGCTCTGGCAGGCAGCGTCGCAGGCACCGCCCGACACGCTCACAAACAACCATTGGCCTTTCAAGGCACTCAGGACCACCGGCGCCCCCTTCAAATCCTGCCCTGCGATGGAAGGCAATGGACGCTGCGGCTCTATCAAGGTACCGAAGTTTTGCCGGCCTTCCGGGCGGATGACGTAATAGGTGAAGTAGGAGGCCAACACAGGCGCGGCGCACACCAGCATCAAAAAAAGCATCCGCCAACGGCCCGCGCGGGTATTGACCACAGCGCTCTGCAGTTCGCCCGACGGCACGGGCATCGTGTGCACGGTCATGGCCAATGGTTGGTCTTGGTGCCGGGGCGCGCTAGACATTGGATGATTCCCTCTTGGATGAAACGAAGTGCGAACGCAAGCGGAACCAGACAAACAATCCGGCGATCAATGCCGACAGGGCAAACCACTGAAAGGCGTAGCCGTAATGTTTTTCGATACCCAATTTGATGAGCGGCCAGTCCCGCAGTAATCCCTCTGAGGCCTGTCCGACTTGGAGGACTGAGAAATCTGTGTGTATGGGCAAACCACTTTCCAGTCTGAACGCTTGCATGTCCAGATTTTGACGGATAGGCCCAGTTGTTGCGCCGCCCAAGTCATAAAGCTTTGAAGGCGGCAAGGCGATTCGCCCGCGCAGGTTAACCTCTCCCGCTGGGGTCTCCACCGCAGGTAATTGAGTGCGGTCCAGAAAATTCCGCGGCACCCAGCCGCGCTGCACCAGGACCACCTCGTTCGTGCCCGATACCCGCAGAGGTGTCAGTACGAAGAAGCCAACCTTGGCCTGCATCTGGCGGTTGTCAAGAAACACCGTGTGCTGCGAGACCCATTTGCCGCTGAGCTCTACCGGATGATGCAACCACTTCTCTGCTACGCGGCCACCAGCAAGCTCTGCTGACCTAATGCCCGCCTGCTTTTCGCCGGCCTGCATCGCTTGGGCAATATTTTCCTTTTGGGCTGCACGGCGTAGCTGCCAAAACCCGAGTGACACGGTCAGAGCCACAGCCAGCACGGCGGATATCGGGACCAGCAACAAGAGCACGCGCGGGTTCACCGGATAATCCCCTCTATGACATATTTTGTAATATTTGCTTTCATTCTAATTTTGGGCAGCTTGGCAGCCGCCTTGTTTTTCATGCTGCGTGGGGGCACGTCGCAAGACGCTAAGGCGAAAGGCATGGCGAGGGCATTGGGCCTACGGGTCGGGGTGTCCATATTTCTGTTCTTTTGCATTCTGCTGGCTTGGAAGCTGGGATACATTTCCCCCACTGGAATTCCACAGGGACGCTGAGCAATAAAGCAGCCACTTAAACCAATAAAAAGGGCACCCGAGGGTGCCCTTTTTTTGCGTCTTGCGACGCATCAGAACCAGTAAACCAACACGTACAAGCCCAACCAAACCACGTCAACAAAGTGCCAATACCAAGCCGCGCCTTCGAAGCCGAAGTGTCGCTGCGGAGTGAAGTGGCCCTTTTGGAGACGCAAGGTGATAAATAGCAACATCAACATACCAACAAAAACGTGGAAACCATGGAAACCGGTCAACATGTAGAAGGTCGATCCAAACACGCCGGAGTTGAGCTTCAGGTTGTAGGCTGTGTAAGCGTGGTAATACTCATATCCCTGCACAAAAAGG
The DNA here is from genome assembly GCF_945881795.1 of Rhodoferax sp. OV413. GTDB lineage: Bacteria > Pseudomonadota > Gammaproteobacteria > Burkholderiales > Burkholderiaceae_C > Allorhodoferax. The sequence goes on along the minus strand of NZ_CAMCVG010000034.1, from coordinate 2,920 downwards.
AAGACAACGCCCAACAGCACGGTAGCCCACATGAAAGCGATGGTTTTGGTACGTTGTCCTTCAATCAATGCATGGTGAGCGATGGTCAAAGTCACGCCAGATGTCAACAACAGCGCGGTGTTGATGGTGGGCAACCAAAAGGGTCCCATGGTGGTGAAGGGCTCGACAATTCCGCCTGGCGATGCAGTGGCACCCGCAGCCATGCTAGGCCAAACCGCTTTGAAGTCAGGCCAAAGGAGCGCGTTTTCAAGGCTCCCAAGTTCCGGCACCGAGTGCGAACGTGCCCACCAAAGCGCGGTGAAGAACGCACCAAAGAACATTACTTCCGAGAAGATGAACCAGCTCATGCTCCAACGGTAAGAGATATCGATTTTTCGCCCATACAGCCCGCCTTCGCTTTCAGCGACCGCGTCACGGAACCACTGGTACAAGACAAAGAGCCACCAAACCAAACCCAACATCAAGGAGTACTTGCCCCACTCCGAACCATTGATCCATTGACCCGCGCCGAGGATAACCAGAAACAAACCGGCAGACGCCATAACCGGGTGCCGCGAGGGACCGGGAACGAAGTAATAAGGCGTAGTGCCGTGTGCTGTTGAACTCATGTCTGCTCCATTTCTTCACTAATTCATCTACCTGCTGGCGCGTATCGCTGTCAGCTGCCGACAACCCATCCCACCAAACCCATCAATCCCACAATCAGTAACAAGGCACCAGCAATGCCAACAAGCACAACGTGCAGGGGATTTACCTTGGCTAGATCGTCGCGGTACCCGGAACTACTGCGAATTCCGATGAAGGACCAAGCCACCACTTTGATACTGCGCAAAAAAGAGGACTTCTTTTTAATCTCTTGTGACATCACGAGCCCGCACCCAGCTTTAAGTCCGGCTTCAGACTGGCTACCGGAGCTGCTGGCGTCTTGCCACCGACCTCAAAGAATGTGTATGACAGCGTTATCGTAGAAACATCTTTCGACAATTTCGGGTCAATCACAAACACTACCGGCCACGACTTCTTCTCGCCGGGTTCCAGGGTGTACTGGGTGAAGCAAAAGCACTCCAACTTATTGAAATGCCCCGAGGCCTGCATAGGCGCATAACTCGGAATTGCCTGAGCGGACATACGTCTGTTCTGCACATTTTGAAACTCGTAAACCACCGTGGTCATTTCGCCTGGGTGAACGGTGAGAGACCTCTGAGCCGGCTTGAACTGCCAAGGGCCACGGGAGTTGGCATCAAACTCCACAGTAATTGTCCGACTGGTGTCTATCTGCGAGTTGCTTGGTGCCGCCTTTTGCCCGGAAAGCATTTGCTCCCCAAGGGCGAGCACATTAATGCCGGTCATCTCACAAATCGCCTGATAGAGCGGCACCAACACATATCCAAAGGCGAACATGGCAACCGTCACCACGGCCAACTTGCCAAGCATTTTGCTATTTGCGCTAGTGGACGCCACGCTTCACCTCCCAAGCAGAATCATTTTGAACATGAATCCGGCAAAAAAAACCGCTGCGACAGAGGCCAGGATCAGCCCCAGGCGCAGGTTCGCTTTTTTTTGGTCAGGGCTTCCCATTAGCCAATCACCTTGGTGGCGGTAACGTCTAACTTAGGCGGATTTTCGAAGGTATGGAAAGGCGCGGGAGACGGAACTTCCCACTCCAAGCCTTCAGCACCTTCCCAAGGCTTCTGCGGAGCTTTTTCGCCCTTGCCCATCATGGCTGGCAAAACAACACCGAAGAAGAAATATACCTGCGCGAGACCGAAAGCGAAGGCTCCGATAGACGCGACAACGTTGAAGTCTGCGAACTGCATTGGGTAATCGGCATAGCGACGGGGCATACCGGCCAATCCCAAGAAGTGCATGGGGAAGAAGGTCACGTTGAACGAGATCAGTGACCACCAGAAGTGCAAACGGCCTTTCCACTCAGGGATCATCACACCAGTCCACTTAGGGGCCCAGTAGTAGAAGCCGGCAAACATTGCATACAGAGACCCAGCTACCAGCACATAGTGGAAGTGGGCCACCACGTAATAAGTGTCTTGCAATTGGATGTCGATCGGGGCCATGGCCAAGATAAGGCCAGTAAACCCGCCCATAGTAAAGACGAAGATGAATCCCACGGCGAACAGCATGGGGGTCTCAAAAGTCATGGAGCCTTGCCACATGGTGGCGATCCAGTTGAAGATTTTCACAGCGGTGGGAACTGCAATCAACATGGTGGCGTACATAAAGAAGAGCTGGCCCGTCACCGGCATACCTGTCGTGAACATGTGGTGAGCCCACACAATAAAAGACAGGATGGCGATAGATGAAGTGGCGTAGACCATGGAGGAGTAGCCGAACAGCTTCTTACGAGCAAATGCGGGAACAATCTGGCTGACGATACCGAAGGCCGGCAAGATCATGATGTACACCTCTGGATGTCCAAAGAACCAGAAAATGTGTTGGTACATCACAGGGTCGCCACCGCCAGCAGGGTTGAAGAAGCTGGTGCCAAAGTGACGGTCAGTCAATGTCATGGTGATGGCACCTGCCAGCACGGGCATGACCGCAATCAACAAGTACGCGGTGATCAGCCAAGTCCAGCAAAACATGGGCATCTTCATCAAAGTCATGCCAGGAGCGCGCATGTTCAAAATAGTGACGATGATGTTGATGGAGCCCATGATCGATGAGGCACCAAGAATGTGCAGCGCGAAGATACCTGCGTCCATCGATGGGCCCATTTGAAGGGTGAGAGGCGCATAAAGAGTCCACCCCGCAGCAGGCGCTCCACCTGGCATAAAAAAGGACGACACGAGCATGAGGGCCGCGGGAATCATCAGCCAGAAGCTGAAGTTATTCATCCGAGCGAAAGCCATGTCCGAGGCGCCGATTTGCAAAGGGATCATCCAGTTCGCAAAGCCAACGAAGC
>NZ_CAMCVG010000033.1 GCF_945881795.1 Rhodoferax sp. OV413 | reverse complement strand
GAGCACGGGGCAGCAGATGGCGGGCACGGAGGACGCGCTCTCGCCCCTGTTTGAGCGGGTGCAGGCCCGTGCCATGGGCTGGCCGGATACGGACGGGCTGCTGCCGTGGGCCGCGCAGGACGCACAGCACGCCGGCCTGCCGGCCACCCAAGGGGCCTGGGCCTGGATCACCCCCTGCCACTGGCAGATCAACGCCGACCATGTGGCCATGGACCACCCCGCGCACCTGGACCTGAGCCCCGGCGACAGCGAAGCCCTGCGCACCGCGATGCAGCCCTATTTCGCCGAAGACGGCATCACCTTGCACCCCACGGCGCGGGCGGCGGACGCTGAATCCGATTCAGACGCTGCCCCCCACGTCACGCCCGCCTTGCCCCGCGCGGTGACCTGGCTGGCGCAAGGCGACATCCTGCGCGACTTGCCTACTGCATCGCTGGCCCGTGCCTGCGGCGCCAAGGTGGACGCCTGGATGCCCCGCGCCGCGCAGGCCCGCAGCCTGCGACGGCTGCAAAATGAAATGCAGATGCTGCTCTACCGCCACCCGGTGAATGATGCGCGCGCTGCACGCAGGCAGCTGCCGGTGAATTCGTTCTGGATCAGCGGAACGGGGAGCCTGCCGGCGCCGAAGGTTTCGGCGGCCAAAGATGTGGCGCCTCACGCAAGCGCTGCGGCCATCGAGCTGCATAGCGACCTGCAGGCCGCGGCCCTGCGCGACGACGCAGCCAGCTGGGTGCGGGCCTGGCAGGCGCTGGACGGTGGCACCATCGCACCGCTGCTGGACCGCGCGCGCGCCGGCCAGACCCTGGCCATCACCCTGTGCGGTGAGCGCTTGGCCGCCACCCTGTTGCTGGACAACAGCCGCTGGTGGCGCCGGTTGCAGCGCCGCTGGACAGACCCCACGCTTGCCGCCCTCCTGGACACCCTTTGAGATTATGAAAATCATCACCCGCGATATTCCCCCCCGCGCAGCCTGGGCGCTGGAGCAATCGGGCATCCACCCGCTGCTGGCCCGCCTGTATGCCGCGCGCGGAGTGACCGGAACCGATGAGCTGGACGACGCGCTGGCCAAGCTGCTGCCTCCGCACAGTCTGCTGGGCGCCGTGCAGGCTGCCTCCCTGCTGGCAGACGCCATTGCACAGCACAAAAAGCTTTGCATCGTGGCTGACTACGACTGCGATGGCGCCACCGCCTGCGCGGTCGCCGTGCGCGGCCTGCGCCTGCTCGGGGCGCAGCATGTGGACTACTTGGTCCCGGACCGCGTGATCGACGGCTACGGCCTGACCGCCCCCATCAGCGAGCGGGTGAAAAAATCCGGCGCCGATGTGCTGATTACCGTGGACAACGGTATCGCCAGCGTAGAAGGTGTTGCCCGCGCCAACGCGCTGGGACTGCAGGTGCTGGTGACCGACCACCACCTTCCCGGCAGCGAGCTGCCAGAGGCCGATGTCATCGTCAACCCCAACCAGCCGGGATGCGGCTTTGAGAGCAAGTCCATGGCCGGGGTGGGCGTGATGTTTTATGTGCTGCTGGCCCTGCGCGCCGAGCTGCGCCAGCGCGGCCTGTTTGACGCAGCTAGCCAACCCAAGCTCGATGCCCTGCTGCCCCTGGTCGCGCTGGGCACGGTGGCAGACGTCGTCAAGCTCGATGCCAACAACCGCCGCCTCGTCGCACAGGGGCTTAAAAGGGTGCGGGCGCTTGCCATGCCGGCGGGACTAGCTAGCCTTTTTGTAGCAGCAGGACGCAAGGCGGAAGCGGCTACGACGTTTGACTTCGGCTTTGCGCTGGGGCCGCGCATCAACGCGGCCGGCCGGCTGAGCGACATGACGCTGGGCATTGAGTGCCTGCTGACCGACGACCCGGCGCGCGCCGATGAGTTGGCCAAAACCCTGGACAGCATCAACCGCGAGCGCCGCGAGATCGAGGGCGACATGCGCGAGCAGGCATTTGCCATTGCCGAGAGCCTGTTTGACGAGGGCGAGGAGCCGCCGCCAGCCATCTGCGTATTTGACCCCGACTTTCACGAAGGCGTGGTCGGCATTGTGGCCAGCCGCATCAAGGACAAGCTGCACCGCCCCACTTTTGTGTTCGCAGCCAGTGCCGCCGAGGGGAAGGAACACGAACTCAAGGGCTCCGGCCGCAGCATCCCCGGCTTTCACCTGCGCGACGCGCTAGACCTGGTGGCCAAGCGTTACCCCGGCGTCATCCTGCGCTTTGGCGGCCACGCTATGGCTGCGGGCTGCACCGTGGCAGAAGAATTTTTTGACGATTTTGAGAACGGCCTGAACGAGGTGGCGCAGGAATGGCTGGACGCCGCCACGCTCACCCGCCGCATGGAGACCGACGGCCCCCTGTCCGCCGAATACCGGCGGGTGGATGTGGTGGACGCGCTGCACAAGGAAGTCTGGGGCCAGGGCTTTGCCGCGCCCACCTTCAGCGAGGAGGTCGAAGTGCTTTCGCAAAGGCTGGTGGGCGAGAAGCATCTCGCGCTCAAGCTCAAGCACCAGGGCGAACCGGTGGACGGCATCTGGTTCAGCCGCACCGAGCCGCTGCCGCCCAAGGTGACGCTGGCTTTCCGGCTCGATGCCGACGAGTGGAACGGCGTGCGCCGGGTGCGCTTTCTGGTCGAGGGCGCGCAGGGGTGACATCGGGCGCCGCGCCAGGCCATCCCACCACCTCCAGCGCTGCATTCAGTGCTGCATTCAGCGCCGCGCTCAGTGCGACAGAGCGTCGGCAATTGGCCGATGCCGCAGCACAGGCCAACAGCACGCCGCCGGCCGACATGCGCATTTTTTGGCTGGCCGGCAACGCAGAGCAGCAGCCGCTGCGGCTGGGGCTGCTGCAGCCCGAGCGCGCGGCTCTTCTGGCAGAGCTGCTGCCCCACAACGAGATTCACGAAACCGCGATCCACATTTTTGGCGACACGCATGCCTCCGGCCTGCATTGGCACGCGCAGCACCTGAGCCCCGTCGATCGCAGCGCCCGGCTGCAAGCCGCCTTACAGGCCTGCCATGCGCGCGGTCTGGTGCACGGTTGGCGCGATGAAGCCTTCGCGTTCTGGGGGCACGACTGCCTGATGCCCCCGGAAGATGGCCGCCCTCCCCTGCTGGCGGTGGAACGGGCGGGCTTCCGGTTTTTGGGCATGCGCAGCCACGCAGTACACATCAATGGTTTCACCGCAGACGGCCGGCTCTGGTGCGGCCGACGCGCCCGCACCAAGGCCACCGACCCAGGACAGCTGGACAACGTGACCGCAGGCGGCCTGCCGGCGGGCGAAGCGCCGTGGCACTGCGCGCAGCGCGAGCTGCTCGAAGAGGCCGGCGCGCTGCCGGCCGACACCCAGGCGCTGCACGCCCACGGCCTGATACGCACCGCCCGCGTGGACGCCGGCGGCTGGCACGACGAAACCCTGCTGGTTTACAACTGGGCCTGCCCCGCAGGCTGGACGCCCCGCAACCAGGACGGCGAGGTGGCCGAGTTCCTGTGCCTCACGCCGGCGCAGACGGTGTCTCGGATTCTGGAGGGCGAATTCACCCGCGATGCCGTGGCCTCGCTGGCGCAGGGCCTGGGACTGGGTACGGGGCCGGGTACGGGGGGCCCTTGACCCGCGCACGGCGGGCCTGAAAGGCTCGAGACATGACAAATCGTTACCATGCAGGCCAGTATTAAAGAGACTCTATGTCGAAGCCCAGCACTCCCCCCACCTCGCCGAACTACGGCGCTGACGCTTCCGGCCTGATTTACGGCTTTTTGTTCGATGCACAAGGCCTCGCGAAAACCATCTCCGGCGACGAAGCGCTCACCTGGCTGGCGCAGCCGGCACCTGAAGACGGCGGCTTTGTCTGGCTGCATTTCAACCTGGCGCATTCGGCTTGTACCAAGTGGCTCAAGGAAAACCTGCAGCTCTCCGACATCTTTCACGAATCGCTGGCGGAGGGCTCCCGATCCACCCGGGTGGAGCTGGACGATGACATGCTGGTGGCCGTGATCAATGACGTGCATTACGACTTTGACTTCGAACCTTCAGATATCTCCACCCTGCGTTTGTCGGTCGGGCCGCGCCTGGTGGTGAGTGCGCGGTTGCAGCCCCTGCGCTCTATCGACAAGCTGCGTGACGCGGTCCGTCGCAACGCGCAGGTCATGTCACCGGTCGCCTTGCTGGTGCATCTTATGCACGACCAAGGGGATGTGCTGGTTGGCATCGTGCGCAACACCACCACACGGGTGGACGAGCTGGAAGACAAGCTGTTGGCGGGCCGGCTGGAGTCCAAGCGCGCCAACCTCGGATCGCTGCGCCGTCTGCTGGTGCGCCTGCAGCGCCTGCTCGCGCCCGAGCCGGCGGCCCTTTTCCGGCTGCTGCGCACGCCGCCGGAGTGGATTTCCGAAGACGACCTCGACGCTCTGCGCCAGTCCACCGAGGAATTCAACGTCGCCCTCAGCGACATGGCGGCACTGCAAGAGCGCATCAAGTTGCTGCAGGAAGAAATTGCGGGTCGCGTCGCCGAGGCCAACAACCGCAGCCTGTATGTCTTGACGATCGTCACCGTTTTGGCGCTGCCGATCAACATGATCGCCGGCTTGCTGGGCATGAACGTGGGCGGCATTCCACTGGCCGAAGACGCGCACGGCTTCTGGTGGATTGTGGCGCTGATCATCAGCTTCACCGCCGTGGCGGCTTACTTCGCCTTCCGCGATCCGCGGGAATAAAAAAGCCCAAGCGCTGGCTTGGGCTTTTCTCGATTTTCAAGTCCTTTTAGGCCGCTAACCCCCGCAGAATATGCGGTATTCGCTTCTAAAATAATAGCAAATATACGTCTGGGCTCAATACACTGCCGGTATGTACATGTTGGCCGGCACGGGGTGGCGTTCGTAGTCTTTGTTGCGCACGCGTTCGGGCAGCTCGATCGGCGGGTGCGGAATTTCTTCGTAGGGCATTTGACTCAGCAGGTGGTGGATGCAGTTCAGCCGGGCCTTCTTCTTGTCCACCGCCTGCACCACCCACCAGGGCGCCTCAGGAATATGGGTGCGCTCCAGCATGGCTTCCTTGGCATGGGTGTAAGCCTCCCAGCGCACGCGGGACTGCAGGTCCATCGGGCTGAGCTTCCATTGCTTGAGCGGGTCGTGGATACGGCCCAGGAAGCGGGTGTGCTGCTCTTCGTCCGAGATCGAGAACCAGTATTTGAGGACCTGCACGCCGGAGCGCACCAGCATCTTCTCGAACTCGGGCACGGTGCGGAAAAACTCTTCGAGCTGTTCGTCGTTGCAAAAGCCCATGACGCGCTCGACACCGGCGCGGTTGTACCAGCTGCGGTCAAACAACACGATTTCGCCGGCCGCAGGCAGGTGGCTCACATAGCGCTGGAAGTACCACTGGGTGCGTTCCCGGTCATTGGGGGCGGGCAGCGCCGCCACACGGCAAACGCGGGGGTTGAGTCGCTGGGTAATGCGCTTGATGGCGCCACCCTTGCCGGCCGCGTCGCGTCCTTCAAAAATCACGACCACTTTGTGCCCGGTGGCGACCACCCAGTCCTGCAACTTCACCAGCTCGCCCTGCATCCGGAAGAGCTCGCGGAAATAGGTGCGGCGGTCGTTGCGCTGCTGCTCGGTGGTGGCGGCAGATGTGCCGTCTGCCAGCTCGTCCTGGTTGTGGTCGTCGAGCTCCATTTCCATCTCTTCGTCAAAGCTGTCCAACATGTCACTGCGGATGCGACGGATCAAATCTTCTTCACTCACACTCATGGTTCACTCCTTGGGGGGCGGGTTTTTGTGATCTGAGGGTAGGCAACAGAAGTTTCATATTTATGACCGAAAAATGAAACATTCACCCGTAAGTTGCTTGTATTACGAGCGGCGCAAACTGCCCGCTTCCACACTAATTTTTACAGGAGACCCTTATGTCACGTGAAGTCGTCGTCGTCAGCGCAGTGCGCACCGCCATCGGCACCTTTGGCGGCAGCATGAAGGACATTGCCCCCACCGAGCTTGCCGCCCACGTAGTCCGCGAGTCGCTGTCCCGCGCCAGCGTAGAGGGCAAGGATGTGGGCCATGTGGTGTTTGGCCATGTAGTGAACACCGAGCCCAAAGACATGTACCTCAGCCGCATGGCCGCCATCAACGGCGGTTGCGCACACGAAACACCCGCCTACAACGTGAACCGCCTGTGCGGCTCGGGGCTGCAAGCCATCGTCAACGCCAGCCAGAGCATTCTGCTGGGTGACGCCGACATCGCCATTGGCGGGGGCGCTGAAAACATGAGCCGCGCGCCCTTTGCGAGCCTGAATATGCGCTGGGGCGCCCGCATGGGCGACAGCAAGATGGTGGACATGATGATCGGCGCACTGCACGACCCCTTCCACACCATCCACATGGGCGTCACCGCCGAAAACATTGCCACCAAGTGGGGCATCAGCCGGGAAGAGCAGGACGCCCTGGCCGTGGAGAGCCACAACCGCGCCCAGCGGGCCACTGCCGCCGGTTACTTCACCAGCCAGATCATGCCGGTCATGCTCAAGAGCAAGAAGGGCGAGGTGGCATACGCCACCGACGAGCATTTCCGCCCCGACTGCAAGCTCGACGACATGACCAAGCTCAAGCCGGTGTTCGTCAAAGAAAACGGCACCGTCACCGCGGGCAACGCGTCGGGCATTAACGATGCGGCAGCCGCCGTGGTGCTGATGGAGAGAAGCGTGGCGAAGGCGCGTGGCCTGAAGCCGCTGGCCCGCCTGGTGGCCTACGCCCACGCCGGCGTGGATCCGCAGTACATGGGCATCGGTCCGGTGCCGGCATCGCGCCTGGCGCTGCAAAAAGCAGGGCTCACGGTGAACGACCTTGATGTGATTGAGGCCAACGAAGCCTTTGCCGCGCAGGCCTGCGCCGTCACCAAAGACCTGGGGCTGGACCCGGCCAAGGTCAACCCTAATGGCTCAGGTATCTCTTTGGGCCACCCGATTGGCGCAACCGGCGCCTTGATTACCGTCAAAGCTTTATACGAGCTTGAGCGAATCAACGGTCGCTATGCGCTGGTGACTATGTGCATTGGCGGCGGCCAAGGCATTGCCGCTATTTTTGAACGCGACCGCTAAAGGAAATCAAGGTGGGGCCTGTTTAGAACAGGTCCACGTCCATCTCGTCAACCACTTGCTCGGCCAGCTTACCCTCGGCCACGAGCGTGTGGTAGTTGCAGACCTGGTTGCGGCCATTGCCCTTGGCGAAGTACACCGCCTTATCAGCCCGGCCGAAGGCGCTGCTGGGCGTGTCGTTGGGCATGAGGCTGGAGACCCCGATACTCACCGTGATGGTGCCTGCCTGCGGAAACTTGTAGGCCTGTACCCGCTCGCGCAGCCGCTCAAGCGCCGACTCGGCGTACTGCGCGCTGTCGCAGCGCATGAGGATCACAAACTCCTCGCCACCAAAGCGGTAAAGCTGGTCGTGGAAGCGGAAGTTGTCGCGCATTAACCGCGCCACCAGCAGCAACACCTCGTCGCCAATCAGGTGGCCGTAGTTGTCGTTGACGCGCTTGAAGTGATCAATATCGAGTACCGCGAGGAAAACTCCCACCCCGCCGGACGCCGTTTCACGCCGCTCGGAGAATTCACCCGAGACGGCATTGCGCTGGTCCGAGGTGGCCTTGAAAAAGGCGCCGTCAAAGGTCTTGCGGTTGAGCAGCTCGGTCAGCGAATCGCGCTCGCCGTAGTCCAACAGGCCCAACAGATTCTGGTACGCCAGCAACAGGCTCTGCAAGAGATCCACTTGCGCCGGCTGCAGACTGTGCGAAGCCGTCACTTCCAGCATGACTTCAAGCCCCTGGGTTCCGACCATCGGCAACACCACGGTGTGGAGCCCGCCCTCGCTGGGGCCTTCGGTTTGTACAGCGCGGCCTTTGTGCATTGCGCTTGTTCGCAAGGGGCTATCGCTCAGGCGGGGTAGCAGACTCCAGTCCGACCAGAGCAAGTCGCGGGTTGGAATTTCCTGACCGGCCGTCGCGGCAGCCAGTGAGAGGCAGCGGCGTTCATCGCCCTCGCCCACAATGCGAAACAGCGTGGCGCGTGACAAGTCGAAATTGGCGCCATGCAGCACCAGCCGCACGAGTTCAGTGTCTAAAGCATCGCGGTCACGAAGACCACTCAATACTGCTAGACGTTGCACCAATCCGTTCATGAATCCATTACCTTGTTGTGTCCTTGGCAGGCTTGGGCATCCGGATGCGTCGGAGGTTGACGCCACTCCAATCGCGCTAAGCAGCTTCACGCAGCGCTCCGCAGACCCCTCACCGCATACCCGCGCCATCTTAGTGCAGGCAGTAGTCGGTTCAAAGACACCCCTGCCACGCCTAGGGCAAGAATCCAACAGGACAGGATTTCACAATCCGGCTCAGGACTCGCCCTGGAAGCCGCCGGAGCGCAGCGTGACCACCAGCGTGTCACGGTAGCCATCCTGCTTCAGCGGCTGGATAGGAGTGGACTCGTGGATGACCCGCTCGTCATCAAGCAGCAGCACCGACCATGGCTCGCTCAGGGTGAATCGCTGCCCGTTCGGGCCATCGCATTCGAACACCCGGGTCTCTCCGCCTTTGACGCCGTGGCGCGCCACCAGAAACACGGCCACCAGGTTCACTCCGTCGCGGTGGGCTCCCTCGGGCGTGGGCCGGCCAATGCCGTCGGTTGTGTCGATGCGGAACTGATGCGCCTCAGCAAACCAGGCGCGCGGCCCCTTGAGCTCATCGGCCACGCCCCCCAACCAGGCCAGCAGGCTTTCCCACTCCGGCTGCGACGTCATCTCCTGCGGCATAGGCTCAAAGTGCCGCTGCATGCCGCCATGCAGTGCGTTGTAGGCCAGCGGCTGCCAGTGCGGGCGGTGCTGCACCATCGCCACTTTTCCTGTGTCCACAATAAAGCAAGAGTGCCGCCTCCTACGGTAACGACCGCCGTCCTTCAAGTAGTTGTCGGGTGGCAAATCGCTCCACCTGCTGCACCAATCCAGCAAGCATGCGAGGGGAACATCCGCAAGGCCGGCGACTTGGCCGGCCCCCAGGACCGCATAGCCCTGGCGAAATAGTGTGGCGCCCAAATCCACGGTGCGGGCCAGCAAGGGCGGCTGAAATGAAACGGTCATGTGCAGAATTATCAACGCCCCCTTGGCGACATGGCCTGCGCTGAGTCAATACACTGGGGGCCTTTACCGGTTAGGCTCACCTCACTAAGAGACCTCTCCATGACCCAGACCTACACCCCAATGACCTGGAACCAGGACCTCGTACTTGACCTGCCTTTTCTGGACCAGGTCCATGAAGAGTTTGTGGATTTGCTGGCGGAGACGGTGCAAACCGAAGACGACATGCTCCTGCCCATGTGGTCGCGGGTCATTGCCCATACGCAAGACCACTTTGACCGCGAGGACCAGTGGATGGAGGCCACCCAATTCGGCCCTCGCGGCTGCCACTCGGGCCAGCACGCCATGATTCTGGCGGTCATGCGCGAATGCGAGGCCCGCGGCCACGGCGGCGACAAGGCCATGGTGCGACAGCTGGCCTATGAGCTAGGCATCTGGTTCGCAGAGCACGCGCAGACCATGGACGCCGGCCTGGCGGTCCATCTCAAGTCCTGCGGATTCGACCCCGAAGCGGCCCATCACTCCGCCCCCGACGCCTCTGCCGCCACCGCGGCCCAGCCGGCCTGAGCGCCGAGCGCATGGCGAAACCCCCGCCCAAGAGCGGCCCTGCCGATACCCCGGCGTCTGCCGTGGACCAGAGCCAACTCGGCTTGCTGCGCGAGCACCGCCGCCGGCACCGCCACAAAAACCCGCCAAGGGTGCTGCTGGCGAGCGAGCAGGTCGACCTGCCACCAACCACTCGCGGACAGCGCATGGCCGACATTGTGGCCAGCACAGTGGGGTCATGGCGCTTCATCCTGATCCAGAGCGCCCTGATTGCTGCCTGGATTACCGGCAACGCGCTCACCGGCCCGGGTGCCTGGGACCCTTACCCCTTCATCCTGCTGAATCTGCTGCTCTCATTTCAGGCCGCCTACACCGCCCCGGCCATCATGATGAGCCAAAACCGCCAGTCCGAGCTGGACCGCAAGCACGCCGAAAGCGACTACGAGGTCAACGTCAAGGCAGAACTCGAAATCGAGCTGCTGCACGAAAAAATCGACCTGCTCAAAGACAAGGAACTGCTCCTGCTGACCCAGGCGGTGCAAGACCTTTCGCGGCAGTTGGCAGAGTTACGGGCCCAGCAGCCGGGCCGCTGAATCTGGCGCCTTTACGCCCCGTAGCGCTCGCGGGCCAGTGCCGCGCCTTTAGCAAGGGCTTCTAGTTTTTTGGTGGCAACTTCGCGGCTCATGGGGGCGAGGCCGCAGTTGGTGCAGGGAAAAATGCGGTTGCGCGGCACATGCTGCAGGGCGATGCCAATGGTGTCGGCGATCTGCTCGGGGGTTTCGATCACGTCGCTGGCCACGTCGATTACTCCGACCATCACATCTTTGTCCTTGAGCAGCGCCATCAAATCGGGCGGCACGTGCGAGTGGTAGCACTCCAAACTCACCTGTTGGATGCTGCTGGCCGCGAGCGCCGGAAACACCTGCGCATATTGGCGCCACTCGCCGCCCAGGGTTTCCTTCCAGTCGTTGTTGGCTTTGATACCGTAGCCGTAGCAAATGTGCACGGCCGTGGTGCATGTCAGCCCCTTCGCGGCAATTTCGAGCGCCTGCACGCCCCAATCTGCCGCGTCTTGCATGTAGACATTGAATGCCGGTTCATCAAACTGAATGATGTCGACTCCGTCGGCCTGCAGGGCCAGTGCTTCCTGATTCAGGAGCTCGGCGAAGGCAAAAGCCATGGCCTTGCGATCGCCATAAAAACGGTCAGCTACCGTGTCCACAATGGTCAGCGGGCCGGGCATGGTGAATTTGAGCTTCTTTTTGGTGTGGGCACGGGCCAATTGGGCCTCGAAGGCGTGCACCCGTCCCTTGAGACGCAGCGCAGCCACCACCTGTGGCACCAGCGCGTCGTAGCGGTTATTGCGGATGCCCATAGTGACCTTGTTCTCAAAGTCAATGCCTTCCACCTGCTCCAAAAAGCCGTGTACGAAATGCTGGCGGCTTTGCTCGCCGTCTCCCACCACATCAAGGCCCGCATCCTCCTGCGCCTTGATCCACAGGAGCGTCGCGTCGGCTTTGGCCTGCTGCAATTCGGGCCCAGCCAAGCGCCACTGGGGCCAGAGCTTTTCGGTCTCCGACAACCATGAAGGTTTGGGCAGGCTGCCTGCAATGGCGGTTTCAAACATGGGTTCTCCTTGTGGGGTGGGTTGAAGCGGCGACCTTAGCGCATAGCGACCCGCTTACTGGCGCGTGGGCGACATCGCCCCCGGGGAACAGCCCCGGTACGGTAGAGCGCAGTTTAGTGGCACGGAACCTGCTTCGCTTATACCGCCTGGAGGGTAATGACCCGAACGCTGGAAAACCCCGACATAAACCTGTGCCAGGGGCGTGCGGCTGAGGCTACATTTGTGGCTCAGCTGCAGGATGCGCAAGCCAAATGCGTGCACACTGCAGATTCAAACTTTAGGAGTAATCACTATGAGCATGAAAAACGTGAAGACACTGGCTGCCATCGTGGCCGCATGGGGAGCTATGGTGGCCATGCCCGCCTACGCCGGCAAGACACTGGACGCCATCAAGGCCCGCGACCAGGTGGTGTGCGGCGTGAATACCGGCCTGGCCGGTTTTGGTGCAGCCGACTCCAACGGCAAGTGGACCGGTCTGGACGTGGACGTCTGCCGCGCTGTGGCTGCAGCCGTACTGGGCAGTGGCGACAAGGTGAAATATGTTCCGTTGAACGCGCAAGCCCGTTTTACTGCGCTGCAGTCCGGCGAGATTGATGTGCTTTCTCGCAACACCACCTTCACGCTCACCCGCGATGCGTCTTTGGGCCTGTCGCAAACCGCAGTGACCTATTACGACGGCCAGGGCTTCATGGTGCCCGTCAAGAGCAAGCTCAAAAGCGCCAAGCAGCTCAAGGGCCAGACCGTGTGCGTGCAATCCGGCACCACCACCGAGAAGAACCTGACCGACTTCTCCAAGGCCAACGGCCTGAATATCAAGCCCATCGTGTTTGAAAAGCTCGAGGCTGCGGAAAGCGCCTACTTTGCGGGCCGCTGCGTGTCGTACACCACCGACGCGTCTGGCCTGGCCTCGACCCGCAACAAAGTTGCCAAGAACCCGGCCGAACACATGATCCTGCCGGAGCTGATCTCCAAAGAGCCCCTCGGCCCCATGGTCCGCCGCGGTGATGACGAATGGACAGCTATCGTGAAATGGACCATCTACGGCCTGCTGGAAGCCGAAGAGTACGGCGTGACCGCCGACAACGTGGACGACCTCAAGGCCAACAGCCCCGACCCGGTGATCGGCCGCCTGCTGGGCTCCAAGGAAGACACCGGCAAGCTGCTGGGCCTGGACAAAGACTGGCTCGCCCGCGCAATCAAAACCACTGGCAACTACGGCGAAATGTTTGAACGCAATGTGGGCCCCAAGTCCCCGCTGCAATTGCCCCGCGGCCTGAACAACCTGTGGAGCAAAGGCGGCGTGCAATACGCGCCACCCATCCGCTAAGAGCCTGATGCACATTGCACCCATGCCGCAATGTGCCCCGAAAATGGGCAGCCGCACACTCTTTGCGCTGCCCTTTTTTCTTCTTCAAAGCCCTTGGTTTTTCTCATGAAAAAGCGATTCCGAGTCGTTCAAAGAGGCTGACATGTCCGCTTCCGAATCCGCACCCGCCTCCCGCCCGAAGCCCGCCAAGGAGTCGTGGTCCTGGCGCAGCCAGGCCGTGCGCGGGCTATTGTTTCAGGCAGTCGCAGTGGCGTTGGTGCTGGCGGTAGTTCTCTACCTGACGCACAACACAGCCACCAACATGAAGCTGCGCGGCATCCAGAGCGGTTTCGACTTTCTCTCCAGCCCGGCAGGCTTTGACATCGGCGAGAGCCTGTTTGCTTTTGACTCGGCGGAGTCCTACTGGCGCGCTTATCTGGTGGGCTTTGTGAACACCCTGAGGGTTGCGGTGGTGGGCATTGTGCTGACCACCATTCTGGGAACGCTCATTGGCGTGGGGCGCTTTTCGCGCAATGCGCTGATTCGCGGCCTGTGCATGGCTTATGTGGAATTCTTTCGCAACATCCCCGTGCTGCTGCAGCTGCTCATGTGGTACCTGCTGTTCACCGAGTTGCTGCCTGCCTCCAACGAACCCCTGGTGATGGGCCCTTTATTTTTGAGTAAGGGCGGGCTGAACTTTCCGATTCCGGTGTGGGCCGACGGGCACATCTGGGCTGCCTGGGGGCTGCTGGGTGGCCTGCTGGCGGCGCTGGCCTACCGGTCCCATGCGCGCGCATTTTTCGAAAAAACCGGCAAGTCCAAAAGTAGGATCGGTGCGCCACTGGCCCTGCTGCTCGTCGGCGGCTTGGCAGGCTGGCTGCTGGGTGGGGCGCCGACGGCGCTCAATATGCCCGTTCAGGGTGAATTTGCCATTGAGAATGGTGGCGCCCTCACGCCGGAGTACCTCTCGGTTCTGCTGGGCCTGACGATCTATACCGCGGCCTTTGTCGCCGAGGTGGTGCGCGGCGGTATTCAGTCGGTGTCACTCGGGCAGGCGGAGGCTGCGGCCGCGCTGGGCTTGAGCCGCGGACAGGCCATGCGACTGGTGATGCTGCCGCAGGCGCTGCGGGTGATCATTCCCCCCACCACCAACCAGTACCTCAACCTCACCAAGAATTCCTCGCTGGCGGTGGCCATCGGCTACCCGGATGTGGTGTCGATTGCCAACACCGCCATCAACCAGACCGGTCGCGCCGTGGAGTGCATTGCCATCATCATGTTGGTGTACCTCAGTACCTCACTGCTCACTTCAGTGGCCATGAACTGGTACAACAACCGCTCCGCCATCCGGGAGCGCTAAGGGAAACCCATGGGCACAAGTCATCTCCCGGGCAGCTACATCCCCATCGCTCCGCGGCCGGCACCCGTCAAAACCGAGGGGCTGCTTGCATGGCTGCGACTCAACCTGTTTGCTGATTGGCAGACCACCCTGGGCACCCTGCTGATCCTGGCGGTGCTGTTGTCGGTGTTGCCGCGGTTCCTGGACTGGGGCCTGGTGCAAGCGGTGTGGGTACCCCGCTTTGAGGACTGCCGGGCGGACGGGGCCGGCGCCTGTTGGGGCGTGATCGTGGAGAAGTTCCGCATCATCATCTTCGGCCGCTTTCCTTTTGAGGAGCAATGGCGCCCGCTCGTCGCCAGCCTGTTGTTGCTGGGCTTGCTGGTGGCCAGTTGCATGCGCATGTTCTGGCGTCCGGGCCTGGCCTTGGCCTGGGTGCTGGTGCTGGGCAGCTTTTACCTGCTCATGGCCGGCGGTGTCGGGGGCCTGAGCCGGGTAGACACCGACCGCTGGGGCGGCTTGCCGCTCACTTTGCTGCTGTCAACCCTGTCCATGGCCATGGCATTTCCGCTGGCTTTGCTGATCGCGCTGGGCCGGAGATCCGATCTGCCGGCCATCCGAAGTTTTTGCACAATCTATGTCGAGCTGATTCGCGGCGTGCCGCTGATCTCTGTGCTGTTCATGGCGTCGTTCATGTTCCCTCTGCTCATGCCCCAGGGTTTCAGCATTGATGTATTGATACGGGTGCTGGCTGGCATTACGCTGTTTGCGGCCGCCTACATGGCGGAGGTGATTCGCGGCGGGCTGCAGGCCGTGCCCAAAGGCCAGATAGAAGCGGCCGCCACGCTGGGCCTGAGCTACTGGCAGACACAGCGCAAGATCGTGCTGCCGCAGGCGCTCTCCATGGTCGTGCCGGGCATCATGAACAACTTCATTTCCACCTTCAAGGACACCTCGCTGGTCACCATCGTGAGCCTCTACGAGCTCACAGGCTCCATGACGCTGGCCCTGAACTCCGATGCCGATTGGCGCCCTTACAAGATCGAGGGCTACCTGTTCATCGCCCTGATTTACTTCGGCTTTTGCTTCTCCATGTCGCGCTACAGCCTCTGGATCGAGCGGCAAGTGAACAAAAGCAAACTCCGCTGAGGGCGGCGTGTTAAGGAACCCAAATGTCTGAACCCATCATCACCTTCGACAAAGTTAACAAGTGGTACGGCAACAACTTTCATGTGCTGCGCGACATTGACCTTACCGTGGCTCAGGGTGAGCGCATCGTGGTCTGCGGCCCGTCGGGTTCGGGCAAGTCAACCCTCATCCGCTGCATCAACCGGCTCGAAGAGCACCAGCAGGGCCACCTGACCGTGGACGGCGTGGAGCTCACCGACGACGTCAAGGTGATTGACGATGTGCGCAAAAAGGTGGGCATGGTGTTTCAGCAGTTCAACCTCTTTCCGCACCTCACCGTGCTCGAGAACCTCACCTTGTCGCCCATGTGGGTGGGCAAAATGCCCAAGAAAGAGGCTGAGGAAAAAGCTATGCAGCAGCTCGAGCGGGTGCGCATTGCCAACCAGGCCGACAAATACCCCCTGCAACTCTCAGGCGGTCAGCAGCAGCGGGTGGCCATCGCACGGGCGTTGTGCCTCACGCCCAAGATCATGCTGTTTGACGAGCCCACCTCTGCGCTGGATCCGGAGATGATCAAAGAGGTGCTGGACGTGATGATTGAGATGGCCAACCAAGGCATCACCATGATCTGCGTGACCCACGAAATGGGTTTTGCCAAGGCGGTCGCGGACCGGGTGATCTTTATGGACGAGGGCCAGATCGTCGAGCAAAACACGCCGGATGCGTTCTTTAACCATCCCCAAAACGAGCGCAGCCGCGACTTTCTGTCCAAAATTCTGGGGCACTGAGCCGCTGGATCAGCGGCTCACCGCGCCGGGGGACAGCCGGTCCTGCGTCCAGCGCATCAAGTCTATCCACATCTGGCGCACCTCGCCCTCCTGGGGTAAGCGTGAGGCGCTGGGCAGCTCGATAGTCACCACCGGAATGCGCCGGTGCACGCCCGCATAGTTCCCCAGCGAGCCGGGGAAGATGCCCACCTGGTCCAGATACAGCCGACCCAGGCGGCTGGGCGGCACCGATGGGCCGTCAAAGTCCAGCACGCCATAGGGCGCGTGGATGCTGACAATCAGGTCGGGCTTGAAAGCGTCCATCTGATCCAGCAAAAAGCGGGATTCCGGCTCCGACACGGCTTTGCTGCCCGGCCAGCGACGCGGATCGCGGCGAGTGCGCTGCTCCCAGTAGACCTTGGCATCGCGCGCCCAATTCGGCGTGGGGAAGTTTCGGTTAAGGTCCACGCCGTTTGCGTTGGTGCGACGCCCGGGGCGGGCGAACAGGCCATCCGGGTTCAGACTGGGAATGAAGCGCCAGTGGATGCTGAGTGGCGCGTCCGACGGGGGGGCCTTCGCCAGGCCCAGCCAGTGGTAAGCCAGGGAGATAGAGGAGCTTTCGTCGCCATGGATGCCGCCGATCACCAGCACCTTGACCTGCGCGTCAATGGGGCCCACGTCGCGCCCCCAAATCACCCGGCCCTTTACAGTACGGCCCCGCATATCCTGCAGGCCAGCGGCCTCGCACATGGCAGCAGGAACACTTGGAATTTTAGAGGAATAATCCCTGCAAATGCTTGCTATATCTGCGCTGTGAGCTATAGAAACTGTAGCAACAGAGAGTCCGAAAATGAGGCTTTTGAGCATGCGGGGCATTGTAATGGGGGCGGGATGCGAAGGATTTGCAGGCTGCCGGCCGGGTACTGCAACCAAAGCGCGGTAAATTCGTCGCATGACATCTCTCTCTCGCGCCCAGAGCGCACTCCCCCCGGATTTTTCTGCCCAGGAGTTCCGCCAGGCGCTCGGAATGTTTGCCACAGGCGTCACCATCGTCACTGCGCGCGAACCCGACGGCACGCTGGTCGGGCTCACCGCCAACTCCTTCAACTCGGTCTCCCTCACGCCGCCACTCGTGTTGTGGAGTCTGTCCCAAAAGGCGGGCTCTATGGCGGCTTTCAGCCGGGGTGCGCACTACGCCATCAACATCCTGGCCGCCGATCAACAGGAACTGGCGATGCAGTTCGCCACCAAGGACATCGACCGGTACGCCGGCGTGCAGTTTGTAGCCGGTGCCCATGGCGCCCCCTTGCTGGAGGGCGCGGTGGCCCACTTTGAGTGCTTTAACCGCAGCCAGTACGAAGAAGGCGATCACGTGATTTTTGTGGGGGAGGTCGAGCGTTGCAGCCACCGCAGCGGGGCCTCGCCGCTCTTGTTTCACGGCGGCAAGTTTTACGCCGAGCACCCGCTGTAATCGGCAATACGGGCCGGTGCTATGGGGCCGGTGCTATGGGGCAGACGCGCTTGATGGCCGACTTACAGCGTGGAATCCACGCTGTTTTGCATGGCCTTGTGCGCCACCGCGTCCAGCGCGTCGTCCATCACCGGCAGCGCAGAAATCACCTTCAGCTGACCCAGCGCCACCAGTCTGTCGTGGGTGCGCCGCGTCATGGAATGGGTGGCGCCTGCTGCATTGGTAAACAGGAACAAGGTGCCGTGCGGGCTTGCCCATGTCATCTGGGTGCGTATCCATTCGCCGTTGGTTTGCAGCTCCACCCAGGCGCCCAGCGGCAGGGGCCCCACAGGCGCTGGCGCCGCCCCGGGGGCAGAAGCCTGGTTCGGGGCCGGATTGACCAAAGACTGCAGAGGCGCATCCTCGATGTCCATCAGGTTGGAATCCTGCGCTTCCGCGGGGGCAACCCACGGATTACCGTCCTGCACCGGCCGCTGGCGAACCAGGGACGCCACTGAGGGAATACGCGGAGCAGACTTTTCGAGGATGGTGGCGGTATCGCGCTGAACCGCGCGAAAAGCGGCCTGGTGCAGGCCCATCAGCACCTCCAGAAACGCGCTCGTCTTGGTGGGCGGGTATTGGATGGTGTCGAGGCCTTCCCTCAAAGTCGCCAGCAACAGGGGGACAAGCTTGGTCAGCTTGGTGATGTTTTTGTGGGCGAGGTCAGGGTGGGCACTCCACAACATGGCCGAGACCAGGGCCTGGTATTTGTCGGCGGCGGCGGAGCCGCTCCCCCCCGACATACGCGCCTGCGCCACCACCTGGGCCCAAGGTCCGCAAAGGAATGCGAGCACTGCTTCGGACACTTTGGCCGCATCGGGGTGGCTGTCGATTTCACGGGCAATTTTTTCGGCCAGCAGGTTGCGCTGTTCTGCCTTTTCCAGCGCCTTGACTGCCTGGGTGCGTGCCTGAGCCTGCTGGGCAGACTCCTGTTGCCACAGGCCTCGGAGTTGGTCCAGGGCGTTGCGAAACAGCTCGGGGCCATCCGGCGCCGCGTTGGACAAGGGCGCCACCGCATCGCGCACAGCGCCCATGAACTCTGCAAAGCCAGCCGCCTTAACGCTGGGGTACGCCAGGCTGCGGCTAGTGATCTCTTGAATCAGCACGCGCGCTGCATGCTGCTTGTCGGTGAATATGCGTGCGTCCACCAGCACCAGGCGCATCAGCGCCGGCTCGAGCGCGCGCACCAGCGCCTGCACCGGCTTGAGCAGCCGTGGATCGCGAGCCATGTTGTCCACCATCAGATTGACCACTTCGAGACTCAAGGCCTGCGCCACTCCGCTGGCGCTGCGGCGAATCTGCTCGCGCACTGCGTCTGCTCCTGCGGCATCGGTTACGGGCTTGCCTGCGCCTTGGCGCGCTTGGAGCCGCTGCATCACATGGTCTACCTGCTGCATATCAGCCAGCGCCTCAAAGGCAGCAGGAACGGTGGACGCAAAGTCGGTGTGCGCGGCATCGGCGGGGGTATTCCAGTGCACCTGCGCATCGAACTTTTGCGAGAAATGTTCGGAAAACGTAGCAACGCGTTGGTTCGCTCCCAGCTGCGCCAGCTCACCCGCCAGAAGCTTGCGCAAGCGGTCCAGGGTGAGAAGAGACGGATCAGGGGCAGGGGCAGGCCCAGCGCCTCCGGCAGCGCCGGTGCCGCGGGTGGACGTCAGCACATAGGCGGCAGCGACCGCACCCGCGTCATGCAACTTAGCCGTAAGCCGCGCGTAGAGCGCTTTGAGCTCGCCACCCAAGGCCACGCCCATACCGTCCAGCCAGTCCTGGTGCAATCCGTGCGGCACCGCAATGCGCTCCACCGTAGTGCGCAGGGCCGCAATAAAGGAATCGGGCCGCAGGGGGTTGCGCTCGGGCTGCACCGAGGGCAGGCCCAGCGTTGCGCACACCAGGGTGTTGAGCTCCGACAGATTGGCTTCTGCCGAGAGCAGGGCCATCTGCTGCGAGCGCGCCATATTCACACTGGCCTGCACTTGCAGTTCGTCCATCAACTCCAGCTGGTCGAACGGCACATCAGCGATGTGGGGCGCCGTCACCTCGGGGGCTGCTTGCGACTTGCTGAATTGCTCCTGCAGCGCCCGGCCAAAACCGCTGCGCAGCGCTTCGTCATGCAAGAAAAGTTGCTTGAGGGACTCGGCATACAAGTCGCGCTCGTGCAGGTCGCGGGCTGAAGCCTCCTTGGCCTGCAGCCCACTTCGCAGTGCCGCTATCAGCTGCCCCATCATGCTGGCCCCGCTCGTTACCGCGTCGCTGATCGTTTCCTGATACAGAACCGCGTAATGGGCGGGGGTGTTCGGCATGCGTGCTTTCTTGGCCTGTAGATTTACTTGAGCGCCTTGTAGCGCACGCGCTTAGGCTTGGCGCCTTCTTCACCGAGGCGGCGTTTCTTGTCAGCCTCGTATTCCTGGTAGTTACCGTCAAAGAAGGTCCACTGGCTGTCGCCTTCGGCCGCGAGGATGTGGGTCGCAATGCGGTCGAGAAACCAACGATCGTGGCTGATGACGAGCATGGTGCCGGCGAATTCCAGCAAGGCGTCTTCCAGCGCGCGCAAGGTTTCCACGTCCAGATCGTTGGACGGCTCGTCCAGCATCAGTACGTTACCGCCGGCAATCAGGGTCTTGGCCAGGTGAAGACGGCCGCGCTCACCGCCGGACAACATCCCCACTTTCTTCTGCTGATCGCCCCCGTTGAAGTTGAAGCGACCGCAATAGGCGCGGCTGGCCATCTGGAACTTGCCAACGTTCAGGATGTCGAGTCCACCGGACACGTCTTCCCAGACGGTCTTTTCATCCGACAGCGCATCACGGTGCTGGTCCACAAACGCCATCTTGACGGTAGAGCCAATGACGACTTCACCAGAATCCGGTTTCTCGCGTCCGGCGATCAGCTTGAACAAGGTCGATTTACCGGCACCGTTCGGGCCGATGATGCCGACAATCGCGCCGGCAGGAATATTGAAGCTCAGGTTATCAATTAGCAAGCGGTCGCCAAAGGACTTGCTCACGCCCTTGAACTCGATCACTTGGCTACCCAATCGGTCCGCCACCGGGATAAAGATCTCGTTGGTTTCGTTGCGTTTTTGGTATTCGAAGTCGCTCAGTTCTTCAAAGCGGGCCAGACGGGCCTTGCTCTTGGCCTGACGCGCCTTCGGGTTCTGGCGGGACCACTCCAATTCCTTTTTCAAGGCTTTGGCGCGTGCTTCTTCACCCTTTTGTTCGGCCTCTAAACGGGCGCCCTTTTGGGTCAGCCAGTCGGAGTAATTGCCCTTGTAGGGGATGCCCGATCCACGGTCGAGTTCGAGAATCCACTCGGCCGCGTTGTCGAGGAAGTAGCGATCGTGGGTGATGGCCACCACGGTGCCGGAATAGCGCTGCAGGAACTGCTCCAGCCAGTCCACCGACTCAGCATCCAAGTGGTTGGTAGGTTCGTCGAGCAGGAGCATGTCGGGCTTGGAGAGCAGCAGGCGGCACAGAGCCACGCGGCGCTTCTCACCCCCTGAAAGCACGCCGATGTTGGCATCCCACGGTGGCAGGCGCAGCGCGTCGGCCGCAATTTCCAGCTGGTGCTCGGAGTCAGTGCCGGCGGTGGCGATGATGGCCTCCAACTCCGCCTGCTCGGCGGCGAGCGCGTCAAAGTCTGCGTCCTCTGCACCGTAGGCGGCGTACACCTCTTCCAGGCGGGCCTTGGCGGAAAACACCCGGCCCATGCCGCTCTCTACCGACTCGCGCACGGTGTGGGTGGGGTCGAGCTGAGGCTCCTGCGGCAGGTAGCCGATATTGAGACCCGCCATCGGGATGGCTTCTCCCTCAATCTCCTTGTCAACACCGGCCATGATTTTGAGCAAGGTGGATTTGCCCGAACCGTTGGTACCCAGCACACCGATCTTGGCGCCGGGGAAGAAGGACAAGGAAATGTCTTTAAGGATGTGCCGCTTGGGCGGCACGATCTTGCCGACGCGGTTCATGGAGAAAACGTATTGGGCCATTGCGACTCTGGTGATTCAGATGGAAAGCACTATTATCGACTGCACTGACAAGCGTGCGACAATCACCTCATTGCTGTTTTCAGTTACACGCAATGCCAGCAACTTGCTGGGGACCCCGCAGACACAGGGCGTCCCACTTTTGAATCCATCTGCCTTTGACTGACTGCTGTGCCACGGGACAGCAGAACGGCCGATTCCCAAGCGTCCAGGACGGACGCATTTATCCATGAACTTTGAAGAATTGAAGCTGGCACCCGCCATCGTGAAGGCCGTGCGCGAGCAGGGTTACGAAACCCCCACCGCCATTCAGGCGCAGGCCATCCCGCTCGTGCTCGAGGGCCACGACCTGCTGGGCGGCGCCCAAACCGGCACCGGTAAAACCGCCGCATTCACCCTGCCCCTGCTGCACCGCCTCACCATGAGCCGCAGCGCACAAAACAAGTTCGGCGGCACCGGCATCCGCGCTCTGGTGCTCACCCCCACACGCGAACTCGCAGCACAAGTGGAAGAGTCCGTCCAGACCTACGGCAAGTACCTGCAGCTCAGCTCCACTGTGGTCTTTGGCGGCGTGGGCATGAACCCGCAAATCGCCAAGGTCAAAAAGGGTGTGGACATTCTGGTCGCCACTCCGGGCCGCCTGCTCGACCTGGCGCAGCAAGGCATGTTGGACCTGGGCCAAGTGCAAATTCTGGTGCTCGACGAAGCAGACCGCATGCTGGACATGGGCTTCATCCACGACGTGAAGAAAGTGCTGGCGCTGGTGCCCAAGGAAAAGCAAAGCCTGCTGTTCTCGGCCACCTTTAGCGACGAAATCCGTGAACTCGCTAACGGCCTGCTCAAGAACCCGCAAAGCGTGCAAGTCACCCCGCGCAACACAACGGTTCAGCGCATCACGCAGGTCATTCACCCCGTGGGCCGCGGCAAGAAGAAGGCGCTGCTCGCCCACATCATCAACGAGCAGAACTGGAGCCAGGTGCTGGTGTTCACACGCACCAAGTTCGGCGCTAACAACGTGGCTGAGTTTTTAGAAAAGAATGGCATCACCGCGATGGCGTTGCACGGCAATAAGAGCCAGGCAGCCCGCACCCAAGCCCTGTCCGGCTTCAAAAGCGGCGAGGTGCGTGCGCTGGTGGCTACCGATATCGCAGCCCGCGGCATCGACATTGACGAGCTGCCGCACGTGGTGAACTACGAAATTCCGAACGTGAGCGAAGACTATGTGCACCGTATCGGCCGCACCGGCCGCGCGGGCGCCGATGGTGCAGCAGTGAACCTGGTGTGCCTGGATGAAGAAGGCTTCATGCAAGACATCGAACGCTTCACCAAGCAAAAGATCGACGTCAAAGTGATTGAGGGTTTTGCGCCGGAGCCGGGTGAAAGGGCTGAGCCTATCGCCATGGGCCGCCAGACCATCTGGGGCGGCGCAGGCAAACCGCCAAGCCGAGACGTGATGCAGGCAGCCGCCAAGGCCGCCCGCACCGAGATGCTGCAGCGCGTTCGCGACAACAAGGCCACCCAAGGCGGTGGCGGTGGACGCGGCGGGAATGGTGGCGGGAATGGTGGCGGGAATGGTGGCACGAGGGGCGTTGGTAATGGCGGCGGCGCAGGACGTAGCAGCCAAGGCCCACGCGGCAACGGCGGCGGAGGAAATGCTGGTGGCGGTGGGCGTGGCCCGGACCGCGGCGGCGAATTCCAGCCCCCCCGCTCGCAAGGCCCGCGTCCCGCGCAAGGCCGTGGACCGCGTCGTGAAGGCGGCAGCGCCGAGTTTCAGCCGCCCGCAGGCTTTACCCATGAGGGCCGGGCTCCGCGTCCGTCCACCGCGCAACCCGATCCGATGCGCACCAACGTCGACATGATGGCCGGCCGCGGCGCCCGCCGTGGTGGCGGGGGTGGTGGATACGGCGGCGGTGGCCGAAGCGGTGGCGGTGGCGGTGGTGGTTATGGCGGAGGCGGGGGCGGCCGAAGCGGGGGCGGCGGCTCCCGCGGGCCGCGGGGTTAAGGCTCAGGCCTTAGGGCATAGGTCTTAGGCTTTTAGCCACGCACAAACAGGGTGACCAAGGGCTGGTCACCCACCTGCCGGCTCCAGTGCCCATGAACGGCGGCATCGAAGGTGGCGCCTTCGGGCAGCAGGTCGGCAGAA
This sequence comes from Rhodoferax sp. OV413, assembly GCF_945881795.1. Classification (GTDB taxonomy): domain Bacteria; phylum Pseudomonadota; class Gammaproteobacteria; order Burkholderiales; family Burkholderiaceae_C; genus Allorhodoferax. Next base: position 417 of record NZ_CAMCVG010000033.1, on the reverse strand, counting down.
TAAAAGTGCTGGCCCGGGCCAAACACGCGCGAGGAGCCGTGTACCCCAATCTCCATCTGACCCTGCAAGATAAAGCACCACTGCGTGTGCCCCGAGCAGTGGAACTGGCTGCGAAAGCCTACTGGGCTGGTCCGCAACTGGTAGCCGCCGGAGGCAAACACTCCGGAGAGCATGGACTGCGGATTTCCCTCGTTCAGGGGAATCGTCTCCTCGCGAAACCTGGCAAAACCGTCGGTGTCGGTGAAAAGCGTGACTTTGGTGATGGTGCTCATAGAGGCCTCTTGACTATGGCCGGATTATGCGAGGCCCGGTTATGCGAGGCCCCATCCAACGAATCCGCACCCGCGACCCCACCGACTAGCGGAAAAATCAAAGTGCTACCAAATTCATAGCTATTAGCGCAATAACCACGGGCTT
>NZ_CAMCVG010000032.1 GCF_945881795.1 Rhodoferax sp. OV413 | reverse complement strand
GACCGCACCGCGGCAGAGGCGCTCAAAGGGTCCAGAATTTTTGTGTCCCGAGAGAGCTTTCCACCGGCCGCAGTTGACGAGTTCTATTGGGTGGACTTGATAGGCCTGCAGGTCATCAATCGAGAACAGCAGGCGCTGGGTGTCGTGCGCGAATTAATCTCCACCGGGCCTCAGACTGTTTTGGTCATAGAGGCCGAAGAACAAGAAAAGCCGATTGAGAGGATGATTCCTTTCGTGTCCGCTTACGTGGACGAGGTGAGTTTGGCCGAGAAGACCATCCGCGTGGACTGGCAGTTGGACTACTGAGGCGCCCGCCGTGCGCTTTGACGTCATCACCCTGTTTCCCGAGCTGTTTGCTCCATTTTTGGCAGCGGGCATCACGCGCCGCGCCTACGAGAGCGGCCTGGTGGATGTGCACCTTCACAATCCCAGAGACTTTGCTACCGGCAACTACCGCCGGGTCGATGACCGGCCCTTCGGCGGGGGGCCGGGCATGGTCATGATGGCCGAGCCGTTGGAAGCCGCCTTACTCTCCATCCGCGCGCAGCGAGGTGACGTGGTCCCGGTAGTGCTTTTTTCGCCCACTGGCGAGGTGTTGCGCCACGAGTCGGTGCAGGAGTGGGCTGGCAGTGAGGGCGCTATTTTGGTGTGCGGCCGTTATGAGGGCATTGATCAGCGGTTTATCGACCGGTATGTGGACCGGCAGATTAGTCTTGGCGACTTTGTCATGTCCGGTGGCGAAATTGCGGCAATGGCTTTGCTGGATGCTGTGGCCCGGCTGCAGCCCGGCGTTTTGTCTGATGAAGATAGTCATCATCAGGACAGCTTTAACCCCGCCCTCGACGGGCTTCTGGATTGCCCGCACTACACCCGACCCGAGGAGTGGGCAGGCTTGACTGTGCCGCCAGTATTGCTCTCCGGTCACCACGTAAGGATTGAATCGTGGCGACGCGAACAGCGGCTGCAACTCACGGCGGCGCGGCGGCCGGATGTTCTGGAACGTGCCAGGGCAAGTGGGGCCATCAGTGAGGCCGATGAGCGACTTTTGGGGCCAAGCCCCTGAGAACGCTATAATGGCGGGCTAACCGATCCTCTGCCCGGCCAGATAAAAAGCTTTTCGGCTCTTATAGTGGCACCAATTCCGGTGCCGGCGCGCGCAAGATCATGAAGGAAACTATGAGCAACATCATGCAAGCGCTCGAGCAGGAAGAAATCGCCCGCCTCGGCAAAACAATCCCTGAATTCGCCCCCGGTGACACTGTAGTGGTCAGCGTCAACGTAGTTGAAGGCACCCGCAAGCGCGTTCAGGCCTACGAAGGCGTAGTTATCGCCAAACGCAACCGCGGTCTGAACAGCGGCTTCATCGTCCGCAAGATTTCCAGCGGCGAAGGCGTGGAACGCACATTCCAAACCTACAGCCCTCTGATTGCCAGCATCGAAGTCAAGCGCCGCGGCGATGTTCGCCGTGCCAAGCTGTACTACCTCCGTGATCGCAGCGGCAAGTCTGCCCGTATCAAGGAAAAGCTGCCAGCCAAGAAGAATGCAGCTGCCGCGTAACCTGCAGCACTCTTTCCGTGAAAGCCGCCCCGGTGACAAACTGTGGCGGCTTTTTTGTTACTTGGTTTCCTAAGGGGCTTCGGTGAAGACGGCTGCGCGCAAACTTCCGACTTTTGATCCGCGCTCGGTGCCGGTGATCAGGGTAGATGCGCATCTTCCCGTGGTAGCGGCTGACGCGCTGGTGCCGCAAGCCTTGAGGCAGCGCTTTATCCGCCCGCCCGATTGGACGCCCGAGTTGCGTGCGGAGCATCTTTTTACCGACCGCGCGCCTGCCCGTGCGTCGGTGCTCATTCCCATTGTTATGCGCGAACAACCGATGGTGCTGCTGACGCAGCGCGCGTCGCATCTCGCCAGTCACTCGGGCCAAATTGCCTTCCCGGGAGGCAAGGTCGACGCGGAGGATGCCGACACGATAGCGACGGCGCTGCGCGAGACTTTTGAAGAAGTAGGGCTGGAGTCGGCTTCTATCGAGGTGCTGGGCACCATGCCCGATTACCTCACCGGAAGTGCGTTTATTGTGACGCCTGTGGTCGCTTTGGTGGTGCCAGAAGCTCGCATCGCCGCCAACCCGCAGGAAGTGGAGCATGTGTTTGAGGTGCCGCTGGCCTTTTTGATGAACCCGGCTCATCACCGTTGTCACCGGTTCGATTGGGAAGGCACTCCTCGATATTGGTATTCCATGCCCTATGCCGAGGCTGGCAGGGAGTGGTTTATCTGGGGTGCAACGGCGGGCATGCTGCGCAATTTCTACCGCTTTTTGAGCGCCTGAGCAGTGGCTTGGCTGAGTATGATGGTCGCATGAGCTTCATCTCGATTTTGTTGGCGCTTTTGCTGGAGCAGGCCAAGCCCCTTCCGCGAACCAATGTGGTCCACAACGCAGTGCGTACCTGGGTGCGGTGGGTGCTTCGCAATTTCGATACCGGCTTAAGTACGCACGCCTGGTGGGCTTGGGGGCTGTCAGTGGCGGGCCCCACCTTGCTGGCTATAGGTATTCATTGGCTTCTGATTTGGGGGCTGGGGTGGCAGTTCGGCTGGATGGCAGCGCTGATCTGGAATGTGTTGGTGCTGTACGCTACCTTAGGTTTTCGACAGTTCAGCCACCACTTCACATTGATCCGGGACGCCTTGCTGGCCGGCGACGAGGCCTCCGCGCGCTCGGAGTTGGCCAAGTGGAAGCACATCGATGCCAGCGAGCTGCCACGCAGCGAGATTGTGCGCCACGTGATCGAGCATTCGGTCTTAAGCGCGCACCGGCATGTGTTCGGCGTATTTGCCTGGTACTCGGTGCTCGCAGCCTTCGGCTTCGGGCCTGCGGGCGCGGTGCTGTACCGGATGAGCGAAGCCTTGTCGGGGGTTGCCAAGCGAACTCCGCTGCCCGAGCAACAGCCCGTGAGCGACCCGGTACGGGCGTGGTCATTGCGCGCGTGGGCCGCTGTCGACTGGTTACCCGCCCGCATCACCGCCCTCAGCTTTGCCTTTGTGGGCAGCTTTGAAGAGTCGGTCGACAGCTGGCGACGTCATGCGGCCCTGCACCCGCTGGACAACGATGGCATTGTGCTTGCGGCCACGGAGGGCGCAGTCAACGTGCGCCTGAGCGGCGATGTGGAGGCCAGCGGCTTGGTTCCCGAGCCAGCCCATCTTCGGGCCGTGGTCGGGCTGGTGTGGCGCACCGTGGTGATGTGGTTGGTGTTTCTGGCGCTCTTGTCGCTGGCGCGTCTTATCGGCTGACTCTTCTGTCGCCAAGCCCGGTTCAGCGCAGCATGGACCGCGCGACGCGGTCTGATCGGCCCGGTAAGCATTGCGAAAAGATCTCTAGTGAGTAGCGGTATGAATTCCGTCATCAATACCGGCATGAATACCGGCATTTATTCTGGTCTCAATACCGGGACTGGGAGAGCTCGGCAAACAGGTCGCTATATATTTTGTAGCGGTTGTCGCTTATCCCGCCTGCGCCATCCGCCTCCTGGCGGTGCAAAATGACGCTGCATCCCGGCTCGTGCAAGTGGGTGCAGTTGTAAAACTTGCAGCTCCCCGTGTGGGCCTTGATATCGGGCATGAGCCCGGCGAGGTGCATGGGGTCTATGTGGTTGAGGCCAAATTCCTGAAACCCCGGTGAATCGATCACCGCCGTCGTTTTAGCTTCGTCCACCCAATAAAGACTGGTGCTAGTGGTGGTGTGCTTGCCCGAGTTCAGCGCGGTGGAGATTTCATTGGTCAGCACGTCGGCGTGCGGCAGCAGCCGGTTGATCAGCGTGCTCTTGCCGGAGCCGGACGGGCCCAGAATGAGCGTCGTTTTGCCCTGCATCACCTCAAGCAGGAGCGACAGTTCAGTGGTGGGCGCGTTCTCTGCCTTAGGCTTGAGGGCCAGCGGCAGCAGGGTGTAGCCCATGTCGCGGTAATTACCCAACCGCCGCCAGGCGCGCCCGAAAGGCTCCGCCAGATCGCTCTTGTTGAGGGCGATAACAGGCCGTATGCGCTCAGCCTCGGCGGCAATCAAGGCGCGTGAGAGCTGGCTTTCCGAAAACTCAGGTTCGGCCGCAATCAAGATGAGCACCTGGTCCAGGTTGGCGGCAAACGACTTGGTGCGAATCTCGTCCTGGCGGTAGAAAAGGTTGCTTCTTGGCAGCACCTTCTCAATGGTTCCCTCATCCTGAGTGGCCTGCCATAGCACCCGATCACCCACCACGGTCACGCTTTTTTTGCCGCGCGGATGGCATATGAGGCGCTTGCCTTCTGGAGTTTCTACCCACACGTGCCGCCCGTGGCCGGCTACGACCAGGCCCGGCCGCAGAGCGTTTTCGCTCAAAGGGCGGGCCTCATGCGGCGCTTGCAGACGGCGTCAACAAGCTGTCAACCATCGCGGCGGTCGCGAAGTCTGTTGCGGTAATGCCTTGTGGGGTGTGCGTGTTAAAGCGCACGCTGCAGGAACCGTAGCGCAGCATCAGTTCGGGGTGGTGATCCTGCTGTTCGGCCAAAAATGCGACCGCGTTGGCGAAAGCCATGACCTGGAGAAAATTGTCAAAGGGGAAGGTTTTCTCGATGGCAATGTCATCCCCGTCGCCGTGCAGTTTCCACCCGTCGGTTTTGGCTAGACTTGCTATGATTTGTGTAGCTGTTAGCGCATATCGGACGGGCTCTGGAGGCATATTTCCTTCCATAATCAGGCCGCTGCAGGGCTGGCCGATGCCATGCGGGCGAGCCGCTCGGGTGCCGGCGGGTGTGAGTAATAGAACTTCACATACACCGGGTCGGGCGTCAGGGTGGTCGCGTTGTCTTTGTAGAGCTTGAGCAGGGCAGAGGAGAGTGCTGCACCGTCTGCGTTGGCGACCGCATAGGCGTCCGCCTCAAACTCGCACTTCCGGGAAAACTGCGCCATCAAAGGGCCGGTAAAACTGCCGGCCAGCGGCAGGACCATCATAAAAAGCAAGAGAGCCAAAGCGTCATTGCTTCCCGTCAAGCTGGGGGCCACGCCCAGACCGGTGTAGAACCAGGCTTGCTGGCTCATCCAACCCAGCAGCGCGAACGCCAGCAAGCTCAGCGCAAACATGGACACCATGCGCTGGGTGATGTGGCCGTGCTTGAAATGCCCCAGCTCATGGGCCAGCACAGCGTCCACCTCGTCGGCGTTAAGTTGGGCTAATAGGGTGTCGTAAAACACCACACGCTTTGCAGCGCCAAAGCCGGTGAAATAGGCATTTGCGTGCGCGCTGCGCTTGCTGCCGTCCATCACAAAAAATCCCTTCGAGGTGAAGCCGCAACGCGCCATCAATGCCGCAACGCGGGACTTCAGCGTTTCATCTTCCAGCGGCTTGAACTGGTTAAATAGCGGCGCAATCCAGGTCGGATAGACCAGCATCATCAATAGGCTCAAGCCCATCCAGAGACCCCAGGTCCAGAGCCACCACAGAGAACCAGTAGTGGCCATCACCCACAAGGCGAGTGCTGCCAACGGCAGGCCGATGATTGCGCCAAACACCGCGCCCTTGATGGCGTCGGCAATCCAAAGCTTGGCCGTCATGCGGTTAAAGCCGAATCGCTGCTCCAGCACAAAGGTGCGGTACAGCGAAAACGGCAGGTCGATTACCGCGCCGATGACAGAAAAACTGGCCAGTAGCGCCAGCTGCTGCGGCAGCAGGCTGAAGAAGCTGCCCCCCGCTGCATCCGTCCAGCCCAGCAGGCTTTGGTTGAGCGCGTTCAAGCCGCCCAACAACGTCCAGCCCAGCAGCACGGCCGTGCCCCAAGCCAGTTCCAGCAGGCCGAGGCGGGTCTTGGCGATGGTGTAGTCGGCGGCTTTTTGGTGGTCGGGCAAGCTGATGTGGGACGCAAATGCTATGGGCACTGCGTTGCGGTGCTGCGCCACAAAACGCACCTGCCGTGAGGCCAGCCAGAATTTGAGCGTGACGCTGGCCAACAGCGCCACCGCAAACACGGTAGTCATCCACAAAGAGGGGGAGAATTCAAAAGTTGTGTCGCTCATGGGAACTGAGTTTAGGCCATTCGGTGACAATGCCGCAATGGCTGAAAAAAACTTCCCCATCCCCACAGCGCTTGCCAAGTCTGACAAAAATCTGGTGTGGCTCGACTGCGAAATGACCGGCCTCGAGCCCGAATCCGACCGGCTGCTGGAAATTGCGGTCATAGTGACCGACTCACATTTGGGCCAACGGGTTGAGGGCCCGGTGTTCGTGATTCATCAGACGGACGCGCAGCTCGACACCATGGACGCGTGGAACAAGGGCACCCACGGCAAGAGCGGCCTGATTGACAAGGTGAAGTCGTCCACAGTGACCGAGCAGGAAGCCGAAGCCGCGCTGATTGCTTTCCTCACCCAGTATGTTCCGGCGGGAGCCTCGCCGATGTGCGGCAACACCATCGGGCAAGACAGGCGGTTTTTGGTGAAATACATGCCCAAGCTGGAGGCGTTTTTTCACTACCGTAACCTTGACGTCAGCACACTCAAAGAACTCGCCAAGCGCTGGAAGCCGGCGGTGGCTGAGTCCTTTAAGAAGCAACAAAAGCACACGGCGCTGGCCGACGTACACGAGTCCATTGAAGAGCTCGCCCACTACCGCGAACATTTTTTGAGTCTGGATTAGGTAAAAACCCCAATCCGTGCCATACTCGCAGGCTTCGCAAGTCACGCCAAAGCGCAGCTTGCGGGATGTGTACATCTCCCTTCATTCACCGGGCACGCTTTTTTGAGCGACATACGCCCCCAGCACTGAATTACCCCTTGGCGGGTCAGAGCCGGTTCCGTTTGATGGTTGATGTTTTTTAACCATTGACGGGACATCCGCACAACTTGCGGTGCGCTCGTGAGAGAAAAAATATGACTGACGCTTTTGAAGTGACAGGCGAATTCGCGCCTGCCGAAAACCTTTCCGTTTCCGCAACTTCTGTGGAAACCCATGCCGTCCCTGAGGCCGCCGATCAGACGATCGAAGCTGCTGTGCCCGAAGTGCCAGAAGCGCCTAATGGGTTCGTCGAACTCGGTTTGGCGCCCCCTCTGGTGCAAGCCTGTAAGGATCTGGGCTACACACAGCCCACCACCGTGCAGCAAAAAACCATCCCTATGGCGATGGCTGGCGTGGGCAGCGACAAGTCGGTCAAGTTTGTCGACCTGATGGTGTCCAGCCAAACCGGCTCGGGTAAGACCGCTGCCTTCCTGTTGCCCGTTCTGCACACCCTGTTGACCCAGCAGGCCGAAGCCGAAGATGCAGAGCGTGCTGAATACGAACAAGCCTGCGCTGATGCCGCTGCCAAGGGCGAACCCGCCCCGAAGCGCGCAAAACGCAAAGATCCAACCAACCCCCGCAATTTCAAGGCACCCACCCCCGGGGCGTTGATCGTATGCCCCACACGCGAACTGGCCCAGCAAGTGGCGCATGACGCCATTGATCTGGTGCAGCATTGCCGTGGATTGCGCGTGGCCAACATCGTGGGCGGCATGCCCTACCAGCTGCAAATCGCCAAGCTGCAAAACGCCAACCTGGTGGTGGCAACCCCCGGCCGTTTGCTCGACCTGCAGCGCTCCATGCAAATCAAGCTGGACCAGGTGCAGTTTCTGGTGGTGGATGAAGCTGACCGCATGTTGGACCTCGGCTTCTCGGACGACTTGGCTGAAATCAACCAGCTCACCATCGACCGCAAACAGACCATGATGTTCAGCGCCACCTTTGCGCCTCGCATCCAGCAACTCGCTGCCCGCGTGATGCGCGAACCCCAACGCGTGACGATTGACAGCCCGCAGGAAAAACACGCGAACATCAAGCAAGTGCTGTTCTGGGCCGACAACGCCCAACACAAGCGTAAGCTGCTGGATCATTGGCTCCGCGACACCACCATCAACCAGGCCGTTGTGTTTGCTAGCACCCAGATTGAGTGTGATGGATTGGCCAACGACTTGCAGCAAGACGGCTTCTCTGCCGTGGCACTGCACGGTGCTCTAAGCCAAGGCCTGCGTAACCGTAGACTGATGGCGCTGCGCCAAGGTCAGGTGCAGATTTTGGTGGCGACCGATGTGGCCGCCCGCGGAATTGACGTTCCCACCATCACCCACGTTTTCAACTTCGGTCTCCCTATGAAGGCCGAAGATTACACCCACCGCATTGGTCGTACCGGACGCGCTGGCCGTGACGGCTTGGCCGTGACCTTTGCCGAATTCCGCGATCGTCGCAAGATTTTTGATATCGAGGCCTACAGCCGCCAACCGATCAAGGCAGAGACGATTCCCGGCCTCGAGCCGCAGCAGCGTGCGCCTGAGTCTCGTCCCGCCTTTGCAGGCCGCGGTCGTGGCGGTGACTTCCAGCCGCGTGACCGCAAATTTGGCGGCCCGCGTGAGGGTGGCTTTGGCGGCGGCGCTCGTGATGCCGCTCCTCGCGAGGGATATGGTCAGGTGCGTGGTTTCGGTGGACGCCCTGAAGGCGGACGCGGCTTTGGCGAAAGCGCTCGTGACTTTGGCGGCGCAGCCCGCGAAGGCTTTAGTTACGAACGCAAGGGCGGGTTCAATGACCGCTTTGCCGTCCAAGGCCCCCCCCGTGGCGACGCCCCTCGCAGCGATGCCCGCCCACCCCGTGGTGACTTTCAGCCCCGCGGTGACTTCGGCGCTCCACGTGGCGATTTCGCCGCGCGCAAGCCGGCCTTCAGCAAGCCTGCGGGTGCGGCCAAGCCCGGTAATGGCGGTAAGGTCTTTGTCCCACGCGACGCCAAAAAACGCCCGGCGCGCAACGCTGACTGATTAACGTTCTAGCAGCCCAGCAAAAAGCCCCGCAGCGCAAGCTTGCGGGGCTTTTTTACGCCTGGATGCGCTGATGTCAGGCAGTCATGACATGCCGTTGCGGCTGGCGAGCTCTACAAACAAACCCGCATGATCCAGATCGGACAGGCCGTGTGCGACGCCATCGGCATAGAGTTGTTCAAACAGCGAGGTGATGGGTGCCTCGAAGCCGATTTCCGCTGAAGTGGCCAAGGCATTGCGTAGGTCCTTGAGCTGCACTGTCATGCGCGCCCGCGGTGCGAAGTCCCGCTCCACCATGCGTTGTCCATGCACTTGCAAAATCCTGCTATCAGCAAATCCGCCGGTAATGGCCTCCTTGACTTTGCCCATGTTGGCGCCGCCGCGCTCGCATAGCAAGAGCGCTTCAGCCACCACGCCAATGGTGGCCCCCACAATGATCTGGTTGGCGAGCTTGGTGAGCTGGCCCGAGCCTGTCGGGCCCACATGTGTGGCCCGACCCATGGCCTGCAGCACCGGCAAGGCCCTTTCAAAGTTTGCGGCCTTGCCACCCACCATGATCGCGAGCGTGCCTTGCTCCGCGCCTACTGTGCCGCCTGAGACCGGCGCGTCCAGGTAGTCCACACCACGCTCGCTCAAGCGGGCTGCGTGGTCGCGCGCTTCGATGGGTTTGATGGACGACATGTCCAGCATCAAGCTGCCCTCGCGCATAGCGTCAGCGGTGCCCAACCCAAAGAGTACCTCGGCGACGACTCCGCCGTGGTCCAGCATGGTGATCACGACGTCCGCTAGCTTTGCGGCATCCGCCGGACTTTCATGGACGTGGGCGCCGTAGGGGATGAGGGCCTCAGCCTTGTTGCGGGTACGGTTCCAGACATGGACCGTGTGGCCGGCCTCACATAGGCGACGGCCCATGGGCAAACCCATGCGGCCTATGCCGAGAAGTGCGATATTCATAGTGCCAGTGTGCTCCTGCTTCCGAGAATATCGCCGGTTCCCGCCATAGGGCAGAGGGTTTTCACCGTAGAGACTGTCGCAGTGCTGACAGTCTCCCGCGGCGGGTTACATCAACAGGTGTTCGCCCGCGTTGTCGCCACCCAGCGTGACGTAGTTGACCTTGCGGATGTCCATCAGCTTTTTGCCGCCGGCGTAGCTGATGGAGCTTTGGACGTCCTGTTCCATCTCGATCAGCGTGTCTGCGAGCTTGCCCTTGATGGGCTCCAGAATGCGTTTTCCTTCAACGTGCTTGTATTCGCCTTTGTTGAAGTCGCTGGCCGAACCGTAGTATTCCTTGTACATCGCTCCGTCAACCTCGACCGTCTGCCCCGGCGACTCTTCGTGGCCGGCAAACAGAGAGCCAATCATCACCATGCTCGCGCCAAAGCGGATGCTCTTGGCAATATCGCCGTGGCTGCGGATGCCGCCGTCCGCAATGATGGGTTTGGTCGCCACGCGGGCGCACCATTTCACCGCGCTCAACTGCCAGCCGCCGGTACCAAATCCGGTTTTTAGTTTAGTAATGCAGACCTTGCCCGGGCCAACGCCGACCTTGGTGGCGTCTGCGCCCCAGTTCTCGAGGTCAATGACGGCCTCGGGCGTGGCCACATTCCCGGCAATCACAAAGCTCTCCGGCAGGTGGTTCTTGATATAGCCAATCATGTCCCTCACGCTGTCGGCGTGGCCGTGCGCGATATCGATGGTGATGTATTCGGGCGTCAGGCTCAGCGAGACCAGCTGGTCCACGGTGGCGTAGTCGGGCTTTTTGACACCGAGCGAAATGGATGCATACAGATCTTTGGCGTGCATGTCCTGCACGAACTTGACGTTGTCGAGGTCGAAGCGGTGCATCACGTAGAAATAGCCGTTGCGCGCCAGCCATTCGCAGATCGACTCATCCACCACGGTTTTCATATTGGCCGGCACGACCGGCAGGCGGAATTTTCGGTTCCCCAGTTCCACGCCTGCATCGCACTCGGAACGGCTCTCGACCCGGCATTTGCGGGGCAACAAGAGGATGTTGTCGTAGTCAAATATTTCCATAATTCCCAAGCTCCTCACCAAAGTTTCACAACAAAACACTGGGCACTTGGACTGACACCGGCCATAAAAAAACCGGGTGCCAATTGCTTGGGCCCGGTGATTGATTCTACTCAGGTTTGTGTCATGGGTTGGGTGCCATGGGTTGGGGGCAAGGTTATGGACGGGGCGGCCCGGGCCGCTGTGCGCTTTGCTGCGTGTCCCCCGCCCGCTGGCAGCGGGCTCCTCCTTTACCTCCGCAAAGCGCGCAGCCGCCCAGGCCATCAGATCGGCAACGGGAGGAGGGGCTGCCTCGTCCTTGCCCTGTGTTTCTACAATCAGCGCATGCATTCTCTGGCCGCCTCTGGCAACACTTCCCCCCTCCTGCACAACCTGAACCCCGAGCAACTCGCCGCCGTCACGCTACCGGCCGAGCACGCGCTCATCCTGGCGGGTGCCGGTTCGGGCAAAACCCGGGTGCTAACCACCCGCATTGCGTGGTTGCTGCAAAGCGGTTTGGTGTCGCCGGGCGGCATTTTGGCGGTGACCTTCACCAACAAGGCCGCCAAAGAAATGATGACCCGCCTCTCGGCCATGCTGCCGGTCAATGTGCGCGGCATGTGGATTGGTACTTTCCACGGCCTGTGCAACCGGTTTTTGCGCGCGCACTACAAAAATGCCGGATTGCCGCAGGCCTTTCAGATTCTGGATACTCAAGACCAACTCTCCGCCATCAAGCGCTTGTGCAAGCAATACGAGGTCGATGACGAACGATTCCCGCCCAAGCAGCTGGCCTGGTTCATCGGCAACTGCAAAGAAGAAGGCCAGCGTCCCAAAGATGTGGTGGCTAGCGACCCCGATACCCGCAAGAAAATCGAGATTTATCAGCTCTACGAAGACCAGTGCCAGCGCGAAGGCGTGGTGGACTTTGGTGAGCTGATGCTGCGCTCCTACGAGCTGCTGCGGGACAACGCGCCCATTCGCGAGCACTACCAGCGGCGCTTCCGGCATATCCTGATTGATGAGTTTCAGGACACCAACAAGCTTCAGTACGCCTGGATCAAGATGATGGCCGGCGTGGGGCAGGGCGGCGGTGCTGTTGCGGGCCTTGCGCCCGAACGCGGAGCGGTGCTGGCGGTGGGTGATGACGATCAGAGCATTTATGCTTTCCGCGGTGCGCGCGTGGGCAATATTACCGACTTTGTGCGCGAATTTGCGGTGCGCCAGCAAATCAAGCTCGAGCAAAACTACCGCAGCTTCAGCAACATTCTGGACAGCGCCAACTCGCTCATCAGCCACAACAGCCGCCGCTTGGGCAAAAACCTGCGTACCGAGCAGGGCGCGGGCGAGCCGGTGCGGGTGTACGAGGCGCCTACGGATTTTGCCGAGGCCCAGTGGATGGTGGACGAGATGAAGCAGCTGGTGCGCGATGATGTGCCGCGCAAAGAGATTGCCGTGCTCTACCGCAGCAACGCCCAAAGCCGGGTAATCGAGACTGCGCTCTTTAACGCCGCGATGCCCTACCGGGTTTACGGTGGCCTGCGCTTCTTCGAGCGGGCCGAAATCAAGCACGCGCTGGCCTACCTGCGCCTCCTGGAGAACCCCAACGACGACACCAGTTTTTTGCGGGTAGTAAATTTTCCGGCGCGCGGTATTGGGGCGAGAAGCATCGAGCAGTTGCAGGACCTCGCCCGCGCCACCGGCTGCTCGCTGCACGACGCGGTGAGCACCCTGAGCGGGCGCCCCGGCGCGGTGATAGCCGGCTTTGTGGCTAAGCTTGATGTGCTGCGTGAGCAAACCGCCAACCTCAACCTCAAAGACGTCATCAAGCTCATGCTGGAGCATAGCGGGCTGCTGGAGCACTACCGCAACGAGCGCGAGGGCGAGGACCGCGTGGAGAACCTGGACGAACTCGTCAACGCCGCTGAGAGTTTTGTCATGCAAGAGGGCTTCGGCCGCGAGGCGCCTGGTATGGCGCCGCTGACCAGCAGCCCCGAGGCCTTGCGCCAGAGCCCTGTCAGCCAGGGGCTCTATCCCGATAACGCCGCAGAATTTGTGGGCGACGCTCAGGACGGGCCGGTTGACGGCGACACCGGCGAAACCTTGTCTCCGCTGCAGGCCTTTTTGTCGCACGCGGCCTTGGAAGCGGGCGACAACATGGCCGCTGCCGGGCAAGACGCGGTTCAGCTCATGACGGTGCACAGCGCCAAGGGGCTGGAGTTTGATTGCGTGTTCATCACCGGCATGGAGGAGGGGCTCTTCCCCCACGAAAACTCGATGAGCGACCACGACGGATTAGAAGAAGAGCGCCGCCTGGCCTACGTGGCCATCACCCGCGCGCGCAAGCGTCTCTACCTCAGCCATTCGCAAACCCGGATGCTGCACGGGCAGACGCGCTACAACCTCAAGAGCCGATTTTTTGACGAGCTGCCCGAGGAATGCCTGAAGTACCTCACTCCCAAGCAACAAGCCATGCCGGTGGGCGGCGGTGTGGGGGGCAGTTTTGGCGGCGGCTATTCCGGCGCTTATTCCGGCAGCTATGCTATCAATTCAGGAGCTTCTCGCGCATATCCAAGTAGGGGTAGCGGCACTTCGGGGCAATATTTGGCGCCTGAGAAAGAAGTGCCGCGCAAAGAAGAGCCCACCGGGCTGCGCAAAGGGCAAAAGGTATTCCACGCCAAGTTCGGGGAGGGTACGGTGCTCACACTCGAAGGCGCAGGAGACGACGCGCGCGCCCAGATCAGCTTTCCCCGCCACGGCACGAAATGGCTCGCCTTGAGCGTGGCCAAGCTGACACCGGTCCCTTGAGCAGTTTGCGCGCGCCAGCACTGCGCGGGCCGCTCACAAAAAAATAGCGGGCTGCATTGCTGCAGCCCGCTTTGCGCTTTAATGCGGCCGAAGCCGCACATCCGCGATCAGGTGCCGATGACGCCGCCGTCAGCCTTGCGGATGACCACGGTGGCAGAGCGCGGGCGACCAGTCGCCTTTTTGTCCGGCCAGTTGGAGATCGCACGGGGGTTCTTGGGGTCGTTCATTTCGTTGGCGGGTTCGCCGGGGTGCTGCACGTTGATGAACATGGTTTTGCCGTCCGGCGTGGCGGTGGCGCCGGTGATTTCGCAACCGGCGGGGCCGACCAGGAAGCGGCGGACTTCGCCGGTGACCACGTCGGCGGCCAGCATCATGTTGTTGCCGAAGTTCTTCAGGTCGCCCTTACCCATGGAGGAGGTGGACATGTCGCACTGAATCCACATCACGCCGCGGGCATCGACCCACAGGCCATCCGGGCAGGAGAACATATCGCCCTTGATGTTGCCCTTGGCATCTGCGCGCTCCAGGGATGGGTCGCCCGCCAGGATGAAGTGGTTCCAGGCGAAGGTGGTGCCACCGAAGTCGCCGTCTTCCTTCCAGCGGATGATGTTGCCCTGGGTGTTGTTGACACGGGGGTTGGCAGCGTCCACGCCGGGTTGCTTGTCGGCACCACGGTTGCTGTTGTTGGTCAGCGTGGTGTAGACCCAGCCTTGCTTGTCCACAGCGATCCATTCGGGACGGTCCATCTTGGTAGCGCCCAACAGGTCGCTGGCTTGGCGTGCCTTGATTAGCACTTCGCCCTGGTCAGCAAAACCGTTGGCAGCTGTCAGCGGGCCTTGGCCGTGGGTAAGAGCGAGCCATTGGCCCTTGCCGTCGACATTGAATTTGGCGACATACAGCGTGCCATGGTCCAGCAGGGTGGCATTGGCAGCAGCGCCGCCTTCCTTGATGGCGTCACGGCTGACGAACTTGAAGATGTACTCAAAGCGGGAGTCTTCACCCATGTACACGACAGCGCGCTTGTCTTTGGTGACCGCCACCGTTGCGCCTTCGTGCGCGCCCCGGCCCATGGCAGTGCGCTTCATGGGGGTGGAGCTGGCGTTGTAGGGGTCGATTTCCACAATCCAGCCGAAGCGGTTGGGTTCGTTGGGGTTTTTGGTCGCATCAAAACGGGCGTCATGCTGGTGCCAGTTGTAGCCAGCGCCGCCTTTTTTCAGGCCCCAGCGCTTTTCATGCGCGGACAGGTTGTCTCCGCCGCTGAAATAGTTAATGAAGTTTTCTTCAGAAGTGAGGTAAGTGCCCCAGGGTGTGATGCCGCTGGCGCAGTTATTCAGGGTGCCCATGACCACGCGACCGGCGGGATCGGCTGCAGTCTTCATCAGAGCGTGTCCGGCGGCCGGGCCGCTCACTTCGGTGCGGGTGTTCGCTGTAATGCGGCGGGCCCAGGGGGAGGGGTTCACCACTTCCCACTTGCCGCCCTTGTCTTCCACTTCAAAGATCGAGACGCCGTGGGCAGCCTGGGACTTGCGCACCTTCTCCAGATTCCATTTGTCGGTTCCGTCGGTGAACAGCAAACCGTGGTCCACGTATTCATGGTTCATGGCCAGCAGGCCGCTCTTGGAGCCTTCTTGCGCGAAGTAGTGGATGCCGTCGTGGTTCATGCCGAACTGGGCTTCCTGGTGGGCGGCAGAGTTGCTGGCGTCGTCCTTGAAGGCGTGGTTTTCGCCGGACAGGCCGACCGGGTCACCCCAGGGTGCGATGACCTGCACGGTGTAGCCTTCGGGAACGGACATGGTGTCGGCGGTGGAGATGGCCACGCTTTTGAAGCCCAGCAGCGGTCCGCTGGCCATGCCGGTGGTGGCGCAGCCGCTCAGTGCCGCGGCACCGCCAATAGCGCTCAAGGGGGCGAGAAAGCTGCCAGCCAGTGCGCCCAGACCGCCGCGCAGGATTGTGCGGCGTGAGGGGTCGGACACTTCGTGGATGCTGGGGTTGGAAGAGCGGTTGCTGTCTTCCATCAAGGAAAAGTCTTTTGCCATGGTGTTACTCGCTGAAGGATGAATAAAACGCACCGCCGGATAGCGGACTGCCTTATGTTTATACAGGGGCTGGGCGACATTTGGGTGACATGCCCGGGCTCTGCGCCAGTAAGAAATATCAGCTAACCTGACCGCTTGCCATCATTTGGAATGAAGAATCCGCCATGAAAATCATCTTTATCGCTGTGCAGTGCATCGTTGCCCTGAACGCATTTGCGGCAGACGTGTCTGCGCCAGCGCCCCCGACCTTGAATGAGCTGATGTCCTCCGCGCGCCAGGCGATTGAGAGAAAGGGCTGGAGCCGGGCGCAATACGACCTGAAGATTGCCGTCCGGGATGAGCCCAACAACGCGGACGCGCACAACCTGCTTGCCTACACCTACCGCAAGCAGGCGCAGCCCGACCTGATCAAGGCCTTTGAGCACTACAAAATCGCGCTCAAGCTCGACCCGCAGCACCGCGGGGCCCATGAATACATCGGTGAGGCGTATCTGATGGATGGCAAGCCGGAACAGGCGGAGCGCCACCTCGCTGCCCTGGAGAAAGTTTGCGGCAACCGCCAGTGCGAGGAGTACCTCGACCTGGCGCAGGCGCTGGCCAATTACCGGAAAACTACTCCGCGTTGACGCTGCCGTTGGGCGGTGCGGCGGAGTCCGGGGCCTCAAAGCAATCGCGGTAGGTGAAATAGAACGAGGTAAAAAACATAGCCGCCATGGCCAGCCCCACCGGAAAGAGGATGGCGTTGATGAGCTCCAGGTTGCCTAAAGCGGTGACCACCATGGCCGCAACTGTGGCAGTCCCGAGAAATGCCCCCATCCACACCATGCCGTAGACGGTGAACGCCCAGAAGTTGCGCAGGCAAGCCACTCCGCTGAAAAACAGGCTCTTGATGGGGGTGACGCCGTGCCAGTGCACCAATGCCGGCGCGTGCCAAAACAAAAGCGAGAGCGGTATGTAGAGCAGCATGGCCACCAGGGCGGCGCTCTGGAAGTCACCCTGCAACACCACCTCAGGGGTGATCTCTCCTCCCAGCAGGTACACCTTGGCAAATTGCCCGCCGTCGATGGTGGCTGAGATGCCCATTACCAGAATGAAGCCCGCCGCGTACAAGCCGCCGAGCACCAGCATGGACTGCAGCCGTGCCCGGCCGGCGCGAAAGCCCGCAATCAAAACCTGCGGCATGGGGAACTGCCCGCGGTCGGCGATTTCGGTGGCGGCCATCAGGCCCAGCGTGGCAGCCGGCAGCAATGCCAGCGCAATCGGCAGCCCGATGACCGGCACCAGGCTGATGAGCGACACCGCAGCCATGAACATGAAAAACAGCCCGGTGAAGGCCAGCGGCTGTTTGATGAACGTGCGCACACCCTGCTGAAACCACACAATGCCTTGCCGGGCGGGGACGATCTGGAGTTTCATGGTGCGGTGGTTTCCGGAAGTGTTGGGGCGTATGGCCACAGGGCTTGCAGGGTAACGGGGTTCGCAATGCGCTGGCGCAATACCCGCTCAAAGTGCGTCGGGTCGTGGGGCTTGAGCATAGACGCCTCGCGGGGCAGATGCCAGTCCCACAGGCGGGACAACCAAAACCGCAGTGCGCCCGCGCGCAGCATGGCCGGCATCAGGGTGCGCTCGTGCGCGGTGAGTGGGCGCACGCCCTGGTAAGCCTGTACAAATGCGCGGCTGCGCTCCAGATCGGCGGCGCCCGTAGACAGGTCCACGCACCAATCGTTCAGGCACACGGCCAGATCGAACAGCCAGGCGTCGGTGCCGGCAAAGTAAAAGTCAAAAAAACCACTCAGCTGGGGTTGGCCGTTCACGCTCTCAAACATCACGTTATCCCGGAACAGGTCGGCGTGAATAGCGCCACGCGGCAGCACCGAGTAGGCGCTTTGTGCGGCAATGTGGTTCTGGTACGCCAACTCGGCCTGAATCAGATCGGCTTGCGGCGCCTCCAAGTGGGGTAGCACCACCGGAACCGTCTCGTTCCACCAAGGCAGGCCCCGCAGGTTGGGCTGCTGCATGCCGAAGTCGTGTCCCGCCAGGTGCATGCGCGCCAGCGTGGCACCGACCTGCCGGCAGTGGTCCAGCCCAGGGGCCAGCTCGCACTTGCCGCGCAACCGGTTAACCACGGCCGCGGGCTTGCCGCAGAGCTGGTGCAGCACATCTCCGTCGCGGTTGGCGGCAGGATCGGGCACGGGGATGCCGCGAAATGCCAGATGCTTCATCAGCCGCAGGTAGTACGGCAGCTGCTCGGCCGTCAGGCGCTCGAACAGGGTCAGCACATAGGGCGCCTGATCGGTGGTGACAAAGTAATTGGTGTTTTCAATGCCGCCGGCGCAGCCCTCCATGGTCTGAAGGGTGCCGAGTTGCAGTGAGGTGAGAAATGTGCCGGCCTCGTCGATCGAGACCTCTGTGTAAACCGCCATGGGTGAATTGTAGGGGGCGGGTTGGGGCACTTGGCACCGCAGTTGAGGGCAAAGTGTGGGGGCACAATACTTCGTATGACCCAAGCATCCAAGACCCTGCTGCTGGTAGATGGCTCCAGCTATCTGTACCGTGCATTTTTCGCCGGCGGCGACAGCATGAGCGTGACTCTACCCGACGGAACGGTGCAAAAAACGGGCGCCATCCGCATCATCATCAACATGATGAACAGCCTGCGCAAGGAGTACCCGGCCGACTATGTGGCCTGCGTGTTCGATGCCAAAGGCCCCACCTTCCGCGATGAAATTTATCCAGCCTACAAGGCCCACCGCGACCCGATGCCCGACGACTTGCGCAGCCAGATTGCGCCCATCCACGAAATCGTGCGCCTGCTGGGCTGGAAGGTCCTGGATGTGCCCGGGGTGGAGGCCGACGACGTCATCGGCACGCTCGCGGCCACCGCGGCAAGTCAGGGCATCGAGGTCATTGTGAGCAGCGGCGACAAGGACCTGGCCCAGCTGGTGAACGAGCACATCACCATCATCGACACCATGAACGGCAAACGCCGCGATCTGGCGGGGGTGGAGGCCGAGTTCGGCGTGCCGGCCCGCCTGATGCTGGACTACCAGACGCTGGTGGGCGACACCGTGGACAACGTGCCCGGCGTCGCCAAGGTGGGCCCTAAAACCGCAGTCAAGTGGCTGCAGCAATACGGATCGCTGCAGGGCGTGGTGGAGAACGCGGCAGACATTGGCGGCGTGGTGGGGGAAAACTTACGCAAGGCCTTGGATTGGCTGCCCACCGGCCGCACGCTGCTCACCATCAAGACCGACTGCGACCTATCGGGTTGGGTGGAGGGTCTTCCTGCTATGGATTCAATAGCTGCTGGCGCAACCGATACGGGCGCTTTGCGGGTTTTTTATGAGAAATACGGCTTTAAGGGGCTGGCCAAATCGGTTGGCAGCGGGGATGCGAGCAGCGCGGCTTCTGCCCCGCATGGCGCCCCGTCGGATGCCACCTACGCTGCCACCTCAGCCACCCCCGGTTTGTTTGATGCACCACCTGACGGTGCGCAGCCCCCGGCATCCCGCGTGAGCCAGGTGGACTATGAAACGGTTTTCACCTGGGACGCGTTTGACGCGCTGCTCGCGCGCATCAGCAGCGCCGGCCTGACCGCCCTGGACACCGAAACCACCTCGCTCGACGAGATGCGGGCCGATATCGTGGGCATCAGCTTCAGCACCGAGCCCGGCAAAGCCGCATACATCCCCGTGGCGCACCGCTACCCCGGCGCGCCGGAGCAGCTTCCCCGCGACGAGGTGCTGGCCCGCCTCAAGCCCTGGCTCGAGAACCCGCAGGCCGCCAAGCTGGGCCAGCACATCAAGTACGACCGGCATGTGTTTGCCAACCACGGCATCGAGGTGCAGGGCTACACCCATGACACCATGCTGCAAAGCTATGTGCTGGAGGCCGACAAGCCCCACGGCCTGGCCAGCCTGGCCGAGCGGCATCTGGGCCGCAGCGGCATCAGCTTCGAGGACTTGTGCGGCAAGGGCGTTAACCAGATCTGCTTCGACCAGGTCGATATTGCCAAAGCCGCCGAATACGCCTGCGAAGATTCTGACCAGACGCTGGACGTGCACCTCGCGCTCTGGCCCCGGATTGAGGCAGATGAGAAGCTGAAGTTCATCTACACGCTGGAAATCGCCAGCAGCGAGGCCCTGTACCGCATTGAGCGCAACGGGGTGTTGATTGACGCACCGACTTTGGCCGCGCAGAGCCACGAACTCGGCCAGCGCATCGTCCAGCTGGAGACCGAGGCCTATGAGATTGCCGGGCAGCCCTTCAACCTGAGCAGCCCCAAGCAGCTGGGCGAAATCTTCTTTGACAAGCTGGGCATGCCGGTCGTCAAGAAAACCGCGACCGGCGCGCGCAGCACCGACGAAGAAGTACTGGAAAAGCTGGCCGAGGACTACCCCCTGCCGGCCAAGCTGCTGGAGCACCGCGGCCTGGCCAAGCTCAAGGGCACTTATACCGACAAGCTGGCCCAGCTCGCCCTGCCGCGCACCGGCCGGGTCCACACCCACTACGCGCAGGCGGTGGCCGTCACCGGCCGCCTCTCCAGCAACGACCCCAACCTGCAAAACATCCCTATACGCACCCAGGAGGGCCGCCGGGTGCGCGAGGCCTTTGTGGCGCCGGCGGGCAGCGTCATTGCCAGCGCCGACTACAGCCAGATTGAGCTGCGCATCATGGCCCACATCAGCGGAGACGAGGCGCTCCTGCGGGCGTTTCATGACGGACTGGATGTACACCGCGCCACCGCGGCCGAGGTGTTCGGCGTTGCGCTCGATCAGGTCAGCAGCGAGCAGCGACGCTATGCCAAGGTCATCAACTTCGGCCTGATTTACGGCATGAGCGCATTTGGCTTGGCACGTAATCTGGGAATTGACAATACCGCCGCCAAAAACTACATAGCCCGCTATTTTGAGCGCTACCCCGGTGTAAAGGACTACATGGAATCCACCCGCGTGCTGGCGCGGCGGCAGGGCTATGTGGAAACCGTGTTCGGCCGCCGGTTGCAGCTCGCCGGCATTCAAAACGCCAAGGGCGCCGCACTGGCGGGGCTGGAGCGGGCCGCCATTAATGCCCCCATGCAGGGCACCGCCGCCGATTTGATCAAGATGAGCATGGTGAAGGTGCAGCAGGAGCTCGACGCCCGGCACAAGGCCACCACCATGATCATGCAGGTGCACGATGAACTGGTGTTCGAGGTGCCGCTGGCCGAAGTCGAATGGCTACGCACCGAAATTCCCCGCTTGATGGCCGGCGTGGCGCAGCTTAAGGTTCCCTTGCTGGCCGAAGTCGGCGTGGGCCCCAACTGGGACAAGGCGCACTAACTAGGCGCACTCACAACGCATTAAGGGCCCGGCTATCTGGGAATTCATCACAAGTGCCTACACTTCGGACTACCCCCCACAACACCACGGAAGAAAACATGTTGAAAAATCTGCAAAGCGACTTCGATTCCCTGCGCCCCGGCACTAGCACCGAGGCAGGCACCACCCGCCGCACCGCGCTCAAGGTGGCGCTGGGCGCGGGCTACGCTGCCACGGCCATGCCTATCGTCGCGCAAACGGCGATCAAGACGCCGGAAGACGGACTGATCTGCGGCGAGCAGATTTATGACGTGGACGGCTTCACCGTGCCCTTCTATTACGCAGCGCCCGCAGGCGGCAGCAACATGCCGGTGGTGCTGGTGGTGCAGGAAATCTTTGGTGTGCATGCCTACATTGCCGACGTCTGCCGTCGCTTTGCCAAGGCCGGCTACCTCGCCATTGCGCCTGATCTGTTCGCTCGCCAGGGCGACGCAACCAAGTACACCGACATCGGAAAACTCATGGCCGAAGTGGTTTCCAAGGTGCCGGATGGGCAGGTGCTCAACGACCTGGACGCCGCGCTGGTCTGGGCTGCCGAAAACGGCGGCAACATGAAAAAAGTCGGCATCACCGGTTTTTGCTGGGGCGGGCGTATCACCTGGCTTTACGCAGCACACAACAAGAACGTCAAGGCAGGCGTGGCCTGGTACGGGCGCGTGGTCGGCACGGCCTCTGCACTCACGCCCAAGCATCCGGTGGATCTGGCAGGCTCCTTGCACGCTCCCGTTCTCGGGCTGTATGGCGGTAAAGACACCGGCATTTCGCTCTACACCGTCAATCAGATGAAAGAGGCGCTCGCAGGAGCCGCTGCACAAGGCAACAAGGCCGCCCGGGCCTCGGAGTTTGTGGTCTACCAAGATGCGGGTCACGCTTTCCATGCCGACTACCGACCCAGCTACCGCGCCGCTGACGCGGCCGACGGCTTTCAGCGGGCATTGGCCTGGTTCAAGGCGAAAGGGCTTGCTTGATTTTTTTTGCGATCGTGGTCGGCACCTTGGTAGCCGGCATCGGGAGTGTGTGGCTGGCCGCGGCGCTGAGCTTCGGCGCTTTGGGCCGCTACACCCAGCACATGCTGAGCCTGGCGGCGGGGGCATTGCTGGCAACCGCCTTCATGCAGTTGCTGCCCGAAGCCTTTGAGAGTCAGGTCGGCGCCCAGGCGCTGTTCATGGTGCTGCTGGTCGGGCTGGTTTTCTTCTTTCTTCTGGACAAGGCCGAACTCTGGCACCACGGCCACGAGCATGGCGAGCACGTTCATCAGGGCGAGCATCCTCATCACGGGCACGACCATGGCCACGATCACGCAAAGCCCCAAACGTCCGGAAGCTGGGCCGTGCTCACCGGCGACAGCGTGCACTGCTTTGGCGACGGCGTTCTGATTGCTTCGGCCTTCATGGCCGACCTGCGGCTGGGGGCGATTGCGTCGCTGGCGGTACTGGCGCATGAGGTGCCGCACCACATGGGGGACCTGATGGTGCTGCGCGCGACTTCCAGCAACAAGCAGGCGGCGCTGCTGAAGGTGTCGCTGGCCGGCGCAGTGACCGCGCTGGGCGGCATCGTCGGTTTCTGGCTGGTCGACCAGCTGCGTGAGTATTTGCCTTACTTTTTAACCGTGGCCAGCAGTAGCTTTATTTATGTCGCGCTGGCCGATCTGATTCCGCAACTGCAAAAGCGCCTGAGCGCCCGGGAAACCGCGGCCCAAATCGGCTGGCTCTGTGCCGGCATCGTGGCGGTGGGGCTGGTCAGCAGCCTCGGGCACGGGCACTGAACCATGAACCGATTCATTCTTCCCCCTTCTATGAAACCCTTGCACACCCGAACTTTGTGGGCCGCGTCCCTGGCCTTGGCACTGGGTGGCTGCTCGATCATCATGCCGCCGCCCACGGTGGACGCCATTCCCGCACCCCAGTGGCAGGCGCCTTTGCCCCACCAGGGTGCAGTCGGTTCCCTGGCGCAGTGGTGGCAAAAGCAGGGCGACCCGCTCCTGGCGGAGTTGATTGAGGCGGCGCAAGCGGTCAGCCCCACTGTGGCGCAAGCCCTCTCCAGGGTGGAGTCCGCCCGAGCCCAGCGCACCGCCGCCAGCGCGGCTTTGCTGCCCCAGGTGAGCGCCGGCGCGAGCCTGAGCCGCGGCGTGAGCCAGCCCGATGTGCCGGTGGCTACCAGCCAGACCGTGGGCCTGCAAGCCAGCTGGGAGCTGGACCTGGTGGGCGCCAACCGCGCGGTGAGCAAGGCGGCCGATGCGCAATTCCAAGGCACGCAGGCGCAGTGGCACGACGCCCGCGTGTCGGTGGCTGCCGAGGTGGCGACCAGCTACTACAGCCTCTCGGCCTGCCGGCACCTGCTGGTTCTGGCACGCAAAGACGCCGCCTCCCGCCAGGAAACCGCCCGCCTGACCGGACTCAATGCCAACGCAGGTTTTGCCGCGCCCTCGGTTGCCGCACTGGCTCGCGCCAGCGCCGCCGACGGCGCCAGCCGCGTCACCCAGCAGCAGGCTGCCTGCGATCTGGACACCAAGGCGCTGGTGGCGCTGACTGGTCTTGCCGAGCCAGATTTGAGGCAAAAACTGGCCTCCGCGCCCGCCGCTATTGCGCAGGCAGCTCCTTTTTCTATAGCAAGTGTGCCGGCCCAGACGCTGGCGCAGCGACCCGACGTGTTCGCCGCCGAGCGTGACGTCGTGGTCGCCAGCGCCCAGGTGGGCAGCGCCCGGGCGCAGCGCTACCCGCGCCTGACGCTGGGCGGCTCGGTGGGCGCTTTGCGCTATAGCAGCATGGGCCGTGAGTCGAACCTGGAAACCTGGTCCTTCGGCCCGCTGGCGCTGACGCTGCCGGTGTTTGATGCCGGCCAGCGCAAGGCCAATGTGGTGGCGGCCGAGGCGGCCTATGTGCAAAGCGTAGCCAGCTACCGCGCCAAGGTGCGGCAGGCCGTGCGCGAGGTGGAGGAGGCCCTGGTCAACCTGCAAAGCACCGATGCCCGCAAGCAAGACACAGCCGTGGCCACTGCCGGATACGCCGAGTCGCTGGCAGCTACCCAAGCGCGCTACGGCCAGGGGCTGGCCAGCTTGGTGGAGCTCGAAGACGCCCGCCGCAACGCGCTCGCGGCCGAGTCGGCGCAGCTGGGCCTGGTGCTGGAGCGTAACCGGGCCTGGGTGTCGCTGTACCGCGCCTTGGGCGGCGGCTTCGAGCCTGAGCGCCTGAGCGAGCCGCCGGCCGTCAGCCCTTGACCTTTTTGCCGTTTTTTTGTTGTCACCTCTTTGAGAGCAAAGCCATGAACCCCCTGTCTTTTCGTCCTCTTTCTGTCCGACCTCTGTCCCGCAGCCTGCTGACCGCTGGTTTCCTGACGCTGGCCGCTGCCGGCCTGCTTGCCACCGCCACCCAGGCGGCCGATGCGCCCAAGGCAGATGCGGGCAAAGCCACTGCGGCGCCCAAGGCCGCACTCACTGTTTCGCTGGTGCAGGCCAAGAGCAGCCAGCTGCCGGTCAAGCTGTCGGCCAACGGCAG